>JBOHCG010000312.1:0-9149 GCA_050698735.1 Streptosporangiaceae bacterium
AGGATCGCTAGAGGCAGCAGACCGGTACCTGGCCCTGGCCGGGCGTACGTCGGCATCGGCTCCCGAAACCCGGCGCGGCCAGCTTCGGCTGCTTCTCGACGTGGTCCGGCTGCTGCTGGCCCGCCAGCGGGGGGACCTGCCGGCGGCCACCGAGGAGGCGAGCAGGCTGCAGGCAATCGCCGAGGCAGAGGACGCCACACAGCCTGGCCTCATCGAGGACCTGCGCGCGCTGGCCCTGATCAGCCTCGGCAGCACCGAGTTCTGGGCTTTCGCATGGGATGACGCGGCGCGGCACCTGGAAAGCGGCATCGCGCTGGCCCGCCGGACCGGGCGGCCTTACCTGGAGTTCACCGGCCTGGCGAACCTGACGCCGGTCATGAACCAAACCCGATCGTTCACGTGGGGCGCCGAGGTCGGCCGGGAGGCGGCCGGGCTGGCCGAGCGGCACGGCTGGACCGACGACCCGGCCTTCGGCCTCGTCAGTAATTCCCTCGGAGTCACGCTGGCCTACCAGGGAAGGCTGGAGGAGGCAGAGCGCTGGCTGCAGAGCGCCGAACGCACCCTGCGGGCCGAAGCGGTCCAGCCCGCCACGGCGGCCGCGATCCGCATGAGCCGCGGGATTCTTGAGATGATGCGAAATCGCGACTCTGCGGCGCTGGCCGAATTCCAGGCCTCCGAGCTGCTGACCCGGTGGCCTGGAACCTCACCGCACCACCTCATTCCCTGGATACGGGGATTCCTGCTGCTGGCCCTGGTGCGGCTCGGCCAGACCGGGCAAGCCGGGCAGTTCCTGGACGGGCTCAGCGACACCGACCGCGAGCACGGCGAGATCCGCATCGGCGAGGCGGCGCTGCGGCTCGCCCAAGGCGACCCGCGTGCCGCGGCCGCCGCGCTCGCTCCGGCCCTGGACGGTTCGGCGCCGGTGGCCTGGCAGAACGGGCTGGCCGAGGCGTACGTGCTGGAGGCGATCGCCCGGGATGCGCTCGGCGACGCCGGCGCCGCCGACAGCGCTCTGGAACGCGCGCTGGATCTAGCCGAACCCGACGGCCAGCTGCTGCCTTTCGTGCTGCATCCCGCGCCGGGCCTGCTCGACCGCCACGCCCGGCATCCCACCACACACCCATCGCTGCTCGCCGAGATCCAGGACCTGCTCTCCGGAACCCAACCCTCGCCCCGCGCCAGGCCGCGGCCGCTGCTGGCGGCGCTCAGCGAAAGCGAGGTCCGCGTGCTGCGCTACCTGCCGACCAACCTGACCGGACCGGAGATCGCCCGCGAACTGTACGTCTCGCCGAACACCGTGCGGACCCACATCAAGAGCCTGTACGCCAAGCTCGGCACCCACCACAGGGCCGGGGCCGTCGAGCGCGCCCGCGCCCTCGGCCTGCTCGCCCCCTCCCGCACCCGCCCTACGGGCCGATGACGAGCGTCACCGGGCAGTACCGGGCAAGGCCGACCGCGACCGAGCGGACAAAGCGGTGGCGGGCACGGCAGGAGCTGCCCGTGGCGGCCCATAGTCGACACCCTTGGGGTATCGGACACGACGCTGGCGCATCACTTCGGCACCAAGGACCAGATGCTCGCGGCCATGAGGATCAACCGGGTCGAAGCGGGCCATGCCTCAAGCATCGAGGCGAAGTGTCACCGCCAAAGGGCCCCCGAAGCGGCACCGATCCATTGATGCAGAAGCGTCACCGATGTCCCGATACATGACATCCATGTACGGGCTTTGCGATGCATCAGGACATCGGTAACAGTTCTGCATCAGGTCTCGGCGACAGTTATGCGTCACGCCTTTGGTAAGGCATGCTGCACCCCCAGCGCCTTTGGTCGATTCAGTGAAGCCCGAGTGATACGCGTGCGCTCCTGAGCTCGCGCGTTGGCGTCAGGAACGAAGGGTGCGCAGGCCGGTGCGGATTTCGCTGACCAGGATCTCGGGCTGTTCCAAGGCCGCGAAGTGCCCGCCCTTGCCGGCCTGGCCGTAGTGGATCAGATTGCTGTAGGTGTCTTCGATCCAGCTTCGTGGCAGGCGCGGGATGTCCTTGGGGAAGACGGTCACCGCGACCGGGAGCGTCAGTTTCGGGCCGGCGAAAGTGAGCGATTTGTTCTCCCAGTAGATGCGGGCGGAGGATGCTGCGCTGTTGGTGAACCAGTACAGGGATATCGCGTCGAGCATGTCGTCGATGCTGAGGGCGTCCTCGGCGAGCCCGTGGTTGTCGGTCTTGGACTGGAACTTGTCGTAGATCCAGGCTGCCTGACCAGCGGGAGAGTCCGCCAGGGCGAATCCGACAGTCTCCGGCTTGGTGCCCTGAAGGTGGTTCGACCCGCCGAGATCGCCGGTGTAGAGGGCGAGCGTCTCCACGGCGTGGCGCTGTTCGGGCGACAAGGTGCCGGGTATCTGTGCGGGGAAGGCGTAGGGGGTGTTCAGGTGGATTCCGGCAAGCCCCTCGGGTTGCATGGCCCCGAGGGCGGTGGTGACGACGGCACCCCAATCGCCGCCTTGCGCGGCCCATCTGGTGTAGCCGAGACGCTTCATCAGCTCCACCCACGCGCTTGCGATGCGCGATACAGTCCACCCGGTCTGCGTGGGCTTGCCGGAGAACCCGAACCCGGGGAGCGACGGGACGACGACGTCGAATGAATCGGCGGCGTCTCCCCCGTACGAAACCGGATCGGTCAGCGGGCCGATCAGCTTCAGGAACTCGACGATCGAGCCCGGCCATCCGTGCGTGAGTATCAGCGGCATCGCGTTGGGATTCTCGGACCTGACGTGGATGAAGTGGATGTCCAGCCCGTCAATCTCGGTCAGGAATTGGGGGAAGCGATTGAGCCCGGACTCGAAGCGCCGCCAGTCGTAGCCGCGCTCCCAGTAGCCGGCCAGGGACCTGGCGTTCTCTACGCGAACCCCTTGCGACCAGTCGCCCACCGTTTCCGGATCCGGCCACCGGGTTCTGGCCAGTCGCTGCTTCAGGTCCTCGATCTCCGAATCCGAGATCGAGACGGTGAACGGGCGGACGAGGGCCGAGGCCGGCGGCGTCGGTGCGGTCATTGCCTTCTTCTCCTGAGCTTCGAAGCACAGCGCAACTCTCCGTTGCACTCTGGTGATCTTGGACCCGGCCTTGGTGAGCGGGAATCACCCGGTCTTGGTGATTCCCGCCAGCCCGGGTCCAGGCAGGCCCAGTACGGCGATGTCGTTCACTGTCGATGCGTGCTAAGGCGAGCCTCAGCGGAAGGCGTCGGCGTGGCGTTCGCACCAGTCGCGGAACGTCGCGGGGGCTGTTCCGGTGATGTTCTCGGCGTCGTCGGTGATGTTTACGGAGCGGCGGGCGCGGAAGACCTCGTTGAGGCGTTCCATGAGCCGCGCTTGCTCGGGCGGGGTTCCTCGCTGAATGGCAGCCTGGGCGAATTCGTGCGGGTCACGTCCTGGAAGTCGACGGGGCCGCCGGTCACCTCGGCGATGGTCGCGACCTGCTGGCGCGCTGTCAGGGCCTGCGGGCCGGTGAGGAGGTACCCCTTGCCTGCGTGGCCGTCGTCGGTGAGGGCGGCCACGGCGACGCGTGCGATGTCTTCAGGGTCGATCACGGCAAGGACGCCGTCGCCGGTCGGGTCGGTGACCTTGCCCGCCCGGATGGCGTCGCGCCAGGCGAAGGTGTTGGATACGCCGAGCGGCAGATCGCCTTCCCGGGCATCGCCGAACTGCTTGAGCCAGACAACCCCGGAATGCACACCACCAACTCCGTTGACTACGTCGTGGTGCTAGACGGTGATCTGTGGCTGGAACTCGACGACGGGCAGCTGACCAGGCTGGGACCAGGAGACACCGTCGCGCAAAACGGCACCCGGCACGGCGCAATCTCAGCGCCAAACCCGCCACCGTAGCCGCTGTGCAGGTAGGGGCCGAGCGGCCGTGATAACGGTCATGCGGTCCTTGTGCCTCCCGCTGCGTGGCTAAGCAAAGTGGTGCCCGTCGTCGAGGTCGGCGATCAGGCCGGGGGGCCGGCTCCCAGCCCAGCCGCTGGCGGGTCAGCGCGCTGGAGGTGAGGTTGTCCACGGCGGCGAACGCGCCGAGGACTGTGGCGGAGCGAGTGCGCGCCGCGGGCAATCGCTCCCGCGTCGTAGTCTGCAGCATTCTCCAGTCCGCCAGTAACTGGCATGTCCAGGCTCCTTCCTTGCCATTCCCCAAGCCTTGAGCACTACGTGCCCGCGCTAGCGGCGGGTGCGGGTGCGCTCAGCCGGGGAGGTTGACGCCGAGGGAGAAGCTGTAGTTCCCCACGCCGTAGCGGCCCAGGCCCATCATCAGCAGGCCCGCTCCTTCCAGCCAGTGCGCCATCGTCAGGTCACCGGTGTCCAGCGGGCGCAGCCCCATGCTCTCGACGAACATTGACGTGCTCGCCTTGGCCCGCGCGTCGTCGCCGGCCATGAACACGTCCAGCGGACCGCCCTGGGCCAGGACATTGCCGAACATGGCGTTGAACGCCTTCACAACCTGGGCGCCGACGGGGGCGGCTTTGGCGACCTCCTGCGCGACGGAGGTGCCGTCAGGGATGGCCAGTCCGGTGGCATCGGGGTTGAAGAGGTTGGAGATGTCGACGATGACCTTTCCGGTCAGCGCGTCCCCGTACTGGCTGACGACCGGCGCGGCGCTGGCGTACGGCACGGCGAGGATGACGACGTCGCCGGCCGGGACGGCGCTGAGTGTTCCCGCCGTGGCGCCGCGGCCGAGGGTGCCGGCCAGGGCGGCGGCCTTGGCCGCGTCGCGGCCGATGACCTCCACGGCGTTGCCGCCTTCGACCGCGAGCGCGCCCAGGATGCGAGCCATTTGTCCCGTGCCGATGATGCTGATGCTGCTCATGGTCAGTGCTCTCTTCCTTGTTGGTGATCTTTCGTGTGTGTCGCTCGTGCCGGGCGCCCGCAGGGCGTGGCCTGGCGCGGGAACGCCGGCCGCGTCCTGGGTTACCGGGCGCGAGACGAGTCGTAGCGGGTTACTGCCGGGTGCTCACGGCGGTAGCTGGCGCTAGAACGGCACGCGGATACGCTCAGCCGGGAAACCGGCAGCTGCGAGGAAGATCCGGGAAGAATAGTCAGACCCCGGCCCGGCGACACCACATAAAGCCGCCGGGTTAATTCCCTAACGCCCTCTTGACACCAATGGCCCTTATGGGTGCCTCACAGGGTGATCACGATCTTGCCGTGGATGTGGCGGCCGGCCTGCAGTTCCACGGCGTCGCGGATCTTCTCGATCGGGAAGGTCGCGGCGATGGGCACCGTGATCTTGCCAGCGAGGATCGCGCCGGTGATCCGCTCCAGGTCGGCCGGCGAGGCGTCGGCTCCTCCCCTGGTTGCGCGGACGCCGCCGGGAGGGTTGGGGCCCGCTGCGATCGTGGTGATCCGCTCGGGCGGCACGCCGAGCGCGAGTGCGGCCTCGGCGGTCTCGGTGCCGAACAGGTCCGCCGCCGCGGTCACGCCGCCGGGAGCCAGCGCCCGTATCCGGTCCGCCAGTCCCGGGCCGTACGCCACGGGCTGGGCGCCCAGCTGCCGCACGAACTCGAAGGTGCCTTCCGACGCGGTCCCGATCACGGTGGCGCCGGCGAGCCGCGCGAGCTGCACAGCGAACACGCCCACGCCGCCGGCGGCGCCGCCGACCAGGACGGTGTCGCCGGACCGCAGGCCGATCGCCGCCAGGGCGGCGGCGGCAGTGCGGCCGGCCACCGGGAGGGTGCTCGCCACCTCGTCGCTGATGCCGTCGGGCGTGTGCCAGAGCGCATCGGCGGGCGTCTTGACCACCACGAAGTCGGCGGCGGCCCTCGCCATCGCGCCCCCGTAGACCCGGTCGCCCACGGAAAAGCCGGTGGCGCCGCTCCCGGCCTCGTCGATGACGCCGGCGAAGTCATACCCGAAGCCGGACGGCACCGTGAGGCCGAACTGCGCTGCCATCTCGGGCCGCGAGGAGAACGCCCCGTCCATCGGGTTCAGGCCCACCGCCCGTACCCGGACGCGGACCTTGCCCGGGCCTGCGTGCGGCTCCGGGACCTCCCGCAGCTCCAGCACCTCGGGACCTCCGTAGGTCTCATAGATAACGGCTCGGCTCATGTGCGGACCTCTAACTGGTTGAGTGACAGAACTTGGTTCCGATGATCCGAGCCTCGGATCCACCGGGGTGAGCAGGCATCACCTTGTTTACGTGATTGGGTGATCGGTCGCGGCGGGGTGAGAGGGGACTACGAACCGGGGCGTGTGCGTCGGTCAACCCCGCTTGCTGCCCGTCGCCCAGCACCACGGCATGGGCGTCATCGTGTGGAGCCCGCTGGCGCAAGGACTGCTCACCCGCCGCATCCGCAAAGGACAGCCGACCGACCTGCGCCGCACCCCCTATTCAGCCACATGCGCGACACCCAGCGCCCGGACCTGCGCCGCCGCTCGCTCAGCGAGCGCGCCGCCGCCTGACGCATCTCAGGTCCGGAGCCGGGCCGGACTGCGGCCAGCCCTGGGCCGGGGCGCCCGGTCCATGTTTCAGCCGCCAACGGCGCGCCGCACGCGGACGCCAGCGAATTCTCGGGCTAGCCCCCGATGCCGCTGCGCGCGGCGCCGTACCGGCGTGAAAATAGGCGGCGGGACCGCCCGTGACGTCGTTTTCTCTATGGTCGCGGTTGAGGCCGCGGGTTAGCCTGACGCCGGGAACCGGAACCTGAGGGGCCGTTCACTGTGCTTCGAGCACGCGGGTCAGTTTCCGCCGACGCCCCCGGTTCCCCGGGCGGTCCCTGTCCGCAGGCTAGCGCCGGGCGCGCTGGCCGTCCAGGAGGGAAGGCAGGGACAGATGGAAGAGGTGACTGACGAGCCGCTGTACCGGGACCGGGTGTGCGGCATCGACATCGGCAAGGCGCAGCTGTACGCGACGATCCGGGTGCCGTCGGACGGCAACCCGGCGCGGCGGGCGGCCGAGACCCGCAGCTTCGCCACCACCAGGCGGGGGGTGCTGGCGCTGGCGGACTGGCTGCGGTCCTGGCAGGTCCCGGCCGTGGTGATGGAGGCAACCGGCGACTACGGGAAGGGGCCGTCCTGCCGGCTGGAGGCCGAGGGGTTCGAGTGCGTGCTGGCCGACGCGAAGCAGGTCAAGAACCTGCCCGGGCGGCCCAAGCGGGACCCGTCGGACTCCAGCTGGCTGGCGCAGTGTTTCGAGCGCGGCGCGGTCCGGTCCTGCTTCGTGCCGACCCCCGAGTTCCGGGTCATCCGGCTGCACACCCGGTACCGCCGCGACCTGATCGAGGAGCGGACCCGGGAGAAGAACCGCACCGAGAAGCTGCTGGAATCAGCCGCGATCAAGCTGTCCAGCGTGGTCACCGACCTGCACGGGGTGACCGGCCGGGACATCATGGACCACCTGATCGCCGGGGAGCGCAACCCGAAGGTGCTGGCCCAGCTGGCCCGCCGCCGGGCCCGCCGTAAGATCACCGAGCTGGAAGAGGCGCTGGAGGGCGCGGAGTTCTTCACCGCCGAGCACGCCGCGCTGCTGAAGACCATGCTGGCGCGCATCGACCGGATCAATGAGGAGATCACCCGGCTGAGCGAGGTGATCGAGCGGCTGCTGGCCCCCTGGGAGGAGCAGCTGCAGCAGGCCGAGTCGCAGCCGGGCTGGGGCCGCCGCTCCGCCGAGGACGTGCTCGCCGAGACCGGCCCCGACATGAGCAGATTCCCCACCGGGAGCCACCTGGTCTCCTGGGCCGGGAAGGCCCCGCTGGACAAGCAGTCCGGCAAACGCCAGGGCCGCTCCCGGCACAAGAAAGGCAACAAATACGTCGCCGCCGCGACCGGAGAGACCGCCATCTCAGCCGGCAAGACCCAGACCCGCGAAGGCGCCCGCTACCGCAAGCTCGCCCGCAGCCGCGGCAAAGCCAAAGCCTGCGTCGCGGTCGGCAACACCCAGCTGAAGGTGTACCACAAGCTGCTGTCCAACCCCGGCATGCGGTATGAGGACCTGGGACCGGACTACTACCAGCGCCGCGCCCAGACCCGCCGCAAGATCGCCTACCACGTCCGCGAACTGGAGGAACTCGGCCTGGAAGTCACCCTCTGCCGCCCCGGCCCAGCCCAGGACGACCCGGAACCAACCCAGGCCGCCTGACCCATAACCCAGGGGGAACCCGCCAGACCCTGACCGGCCCGATATGGTCACGGTCCGCTGCCGCCTGCCCAGCTTAGGTTCTATTTTCGGGTCAGTACGAGCACCGGGTGATCGCGGGCGGCATCAGACACAACCTGCCCCAGGAAGCCCGCAGGCCTTCGCCAGGTCGCTGGCCTGCGGGTCTGTCGGTTCCACGGCCCTGGCGGGTCATGGGGCCAGGCTGCGTTCGGCGGCGGGTGCCGGCGACCTGCGCCGCCCGCTGGGGGCCGCGGGAGGCGGGGCGGTGGCGGGGCCAGGCCGTGGGGGCGAGCGTGAGCAGGGTGCCGGCCGCCGCGTAGGTGGCGAGGACGGCCAGCGGCCCGGTCAGGTTCGCCCCGCCGAGGTAGACCACGCCGCGGGCGGCGCTGAGCGCGGCCGACGGCGGCAGTCCCTGGCCGATCACGTTCCAGGGGGAGGCCAGCAGCGGCGTGGCGATGGACGTGCCCGCGGTCGGGTCCCCGAACACGACCATGGCGATGATGGCGATCAGCGTGCCGGGCGGGCCCAGGGCGGCCTGCAGGCCGGCGGTCGCCGCCGCGGCGGCGAACACGAGCAGCATGCCTACGCTGGCCAGCGGCAGGCTGTACCCGGACACCACGCCCATCACCGGGCCGATGAGCAGGGCGCCCAGCAGGCCCGATATGACCGCGTACCCGGCCAGCAGGCCCAGCCGGATCGCGGCCTGCCGCAGGCCGGGACTGCGCGTTCCGCCCAGCATCAGGGCCACTGTGGTGGCGCCCACGTACCCGCCGAGCATCCAGGCGATGACCAGGAAGAACAACGAAATGCCCGTGGAGTCCGAGGCGGGCAGCGGGGCCAGGTCAACCACTCGCAGCGGCGTCTTGAGGGCCGCCGCGGCGGCGGTGAACTCCTTCGTCAGGACGCTGGCGGTGCCGGGGCTGGCGGCCGTCTGGATGAGCAGGCTCTCCCCCGTGGGGCCGGCGATGCCCGCCGCATTCACCTGCCGGCCACGAAGCGCGGCCCGGGCCGCGCC
>JBOHCG010000313.1:0-9078 GCA_050698735.1 Streptosporangiaceae bacterium
ATCTCAAGAACGCGCTTTGAGTGTCTGGAGCGGGGTGACGTTGCCCGTCGCAGCGAGCTGTTCCTTCGAGTTCGAGGGACAGCTCGGCAATGAGCTTGCGCAGGATGCTGCCAGGAGCCGTTCAGCCGCAGCGGTGATGACGGCCTGCTCTGCGGCCCGGTCACGTGCCCTGCCGCCCACCTTGGCAAGGAGCCACTGAGACCGCGCGCCCCGGCCACGGCCGGGGGGTGGCCGCGGCGACGATCCCGCCGCCGCCCGGCGGGTCGATGAGTTCCTTGCCGACGGGTTCGGCGACCGTTGATCATCCTTGACACCAGTGGCGTCTACGCCTTCAAGGATGAGTCAAAGGCCCCTGCTCGCCACGAGAGATCGTCTGATGTAGTCAGCCGAGCCGGGGGCGGCAGGCCCGGAATCTGCGGCCTCGGCGGGCTCGCCGGCTCCCGCGCCCCGTAGACGGTCAGCGTTGCTCTGCATGAAGGGCAGCCCTTCTTTCTTCTCGCTCAGCCTCATCAGCGCGGGACGCCCGCGCTGCCTCTGCCCGGCGGCGCTGCTCGGCTATCACCACGTCAAGCCAGCACCTGAGCCGGACCTTTACGCCGTCAGGGACGCAGCCGCTGTGCATCCCGCCGGACAGGGCACGCCGGTAAGCGGACAGCTCAAACGTTGCCAGCGCACCGACATGGTGCGGCGGCACGGGCACCAGCCATTCCGCCTCGACGTCGGCGCCATTACGCCCGCTGTCCCGTTCATAATGGCCGGGATACCTGACCAGGTGACCGTCAAGGAACCGCAGCGTACCGGCAGCAAGACCGCAGCTGCACACCACACCATGGGGCCCGGCATCACCGGTCACCTGACCGGGCGGGAGGCCGTGCGCCGGGTCAAGTCGGCCTGATGCTGGTTTCCTCCCGCCCGGTCCCGCTGTCACGGCCGGCTTCCCGAGCCGTGAGTTTTCCCTGGGCCGGAAACCATGGCACCCCACGTGCCGGCCGGCCAGGCTTCTCGCGCCTGCCCGCGCTCGTCCTGCTCGGCGCGCACCTGGTCAATCATGTCCGCCACGTCATCCTGAACGGGATGGCCGGCGGGGGCCACGCTCCTGACAGCTTCCAGAAGCGCCAGGTAGTGGACCAGCTCGAAGGCCGTCAGCTGCGACAGCGGCGCAGGGGGGCCGGGCACGGTCCACACTGCCACGGTGGCCACGGGCGTACCTTGCCCGGGATCGAGGTTTGCGGCCATCGGGCTCAGCCGGCCTCGCGGCTAGCCATCTCAGCCCTTACTTCCTCAAGCGTGGCCTGCATGTCGGCGCGTGCCGGAGGTACGGGGTCCTGGCGGTCGAAGAACGCGATGACTCCCTTGGCCTCTTTCTCGCGGTCGCGCAACTCGGCCAGCGTAAGGCCCGCGAAGCGTCCCGGCTGGCTGGCTGCTACTTCTTGCGCCGGGCCCGTGACCGGAGACATCGGCACCTACCCCTACCCCTCATCGGTGACATCGTGTGATCTAGTTCTGCCCCGGAGCATCGCCTGAACGGGCGCATCCGAAGCAATCCCCTTGATAGCGTGTCCAAGCTCCCGCCTGCGGTCGCGTAGCTCGTATGTGGTCAGCGCGTGAGGCGGATGCTTCGGCTCATCCATGATGCTGTCCGTTCTGGGGTCCGTTTTCTCGCTTGCGTCTAGCCTGGTAGGGGTAGCACGCTGGGTCTACGTGCCAGAGATCAGCGGCACACATCCGGCACGGTCGGCACTCTCGGAAACGGAGCGGACACGATGGAGAAGGAATCAGACGGTTCGTTCCTGGGTGAAGAGCTGAAACGGGCACGACTGGCCGCAGGGATCAAGAGCCAGGATGAGCTAGCGGTCAAACTCGGCTTTCATCGAACGGTCGTAGCTAAGGCTGAGTCCGGCTACCGCCCGCCATCGGCAGAGGTAGCCGAAGCTTATGCAAGGGAGTTCCCCGAACTGAACGGGCTGATTGAAAGCGGACTGATCGAACGATGGGCAGACCACGTCAGGCGAAACGGCGGAGTATTCCCTAAGTTCCTTCATAGCTGGATCGATAACGAGCGGACGGCAACAGGTCTGTTCTACTGGGAACCCATCCTCATTCCCGGCATTCTCCAGATCGAAGCGTATGCCTAAGCGGTTCTGGCGGCCGACCCCGACAGCGAGGAAACGGTGGAAGCGCGTGTAGCCGGACGGCTGGAACGCCAGCAGATACTCTCTCGTCCCCATCCTCCAATGGTCTCGGCGGTGCTGGCTGAGGCGGTATTGCATCGCTGCGTAGGCAGTGCGGAAGTAATGCATGACCAGCTTACTTACCTAGCAGAAATCGGCCAGCAGCCAAGGATAACTATCCAGATAGTTCCAGCAACGGTGGGTATGCACACTGGACTCGGCGGAGCAGTGGCGATAGCCGATACCGAGGAGGGTGGATCGCTCGTCCACGAAGATGGTTTCACGGCAGGCAAGACCTCGGCCGAACCCGATCTCATCGCCAAAGCGCGTGGAAGAGCCACCGTGCTACGTGGATATGCGCTTCCGCGCGAGGCTTCACTTGAACTGATAATGAAGGCGGCAAAAGAACGATGGTCAACATCATGAAATGGCGGAAGAGCAGTTACAGCGCAGACAACAGCGGTAACTGCACCGAAGTAGCCAGCCAGGAAAACCGCGTGCTGGTCCGCGACACCCAGGACCGTACCGGCCCCGTGCTGCGGTTTACGCCAGACGCTTGGCGGAGGTTCGCCGACCGGGTGAAGCGGTCGTTAGCACCAGCCACAATACGTTCGTAGGGGCACTCTCACTTTTGAGCGAGAGCGCCCCTACGATTTCAGTGACGGGACTGTCAAGAGTGGGTAAGTGGCTTCGATCATGAGGCGGCCAAACGGTTTCTCTTGTGGGCTACGGCGGCCACCGGATCGCGCAGGTCAGCCGCCGAGGCCGGTTCGGCCGGGGCACCGCGCCGGTCCGGGCCTGGCGATCGGGTACCGGTCAGGAGACCCGGCAGTTGCGGATGGCCCTGGACCTGCTGGAAGAGAATCTGTCTGCTGCTTACGGATCTGACGGCCTGAGCCAGGAGCTTTGGGCGCTCCGGGAAAAGCTCGCCGCCATAGAGCTCAGTCGGCTGTGCAGGATCGGCCAGCGCGAGTACCTGATCATCCAGCCGCTGGCTCCCGCAGCCGCCGAGCCGCTCATCTCCAAGGCCGCCGATGCCGTCCGGGTGCTCGACAACCTGGGGCTCGTAGTCAGGCTGGTCTGAGTCTTGTATGGCTGTACGGCCGCCGCCGCGTAGGTCCAACGCGCAGCTTCGGCGATGTTGTGATCAGGATTATGGTCAACTATAATTCTGGTCATGACCATCCTGCCGCTGAACGACGTCAAGACGCGCTTCTCGGCCATCGCCGACGAGGTCGCCGCTACCCATGACCGCGTGATCGTCACACGGAACGGCAGGCCGCATGTCATGGTCATAGCCGTCGATGACTTCGAGTCCTTGCAGATGACTCGCGAGCTGCTCGCCGAGCCCGCTACTGTGCAGGACATCCTGGCCGCTGACCAAGAGATCTCGGCGGGCGACTATCACACGCTTGACGAACTGCAGGCTGTGCTCGAAGAAAGGCAGCGCCAGGAAGACTCTGACGCGTGAGCGACGCATACTCTGTCCAGCTCGCGCCTGGGGTGCTCCGAACCCTCCAGGTCGGGCCGCCCAGGGGAATTCCGCTTAACGCCGGATGGGCGATTTTCGAGTTCATCCGTGGGCCGCTCAGCCAGGATCCCTGGCGGGTCTCCAAGCCCCTACACGACGAGTTGGAAGACTTCCGCGGCGCCAGGCGCGGCGAGTACCGGATCGTCTTGCGCATTGATGAGGAGCAGCGCATTGTGCGCGTGATCCGCGTCGACCACCGATCCGACATCTACCGACCAGCATGACGGCCGAAAGTGGGGCCTCGGCCAACCCGTGAGCCGGAACTCGGCGAGCAGGCGGCTGCGTGTACACAATTTCGGGTACACTATGGGTATGGACGATAGCCAGACTCAGCTGAGCGTCCGGGATGCCCGCGCGCATTTCGCCGAGGTCATTACCCGCGCCCAGGACGGAACGCCCACCATCATCACGCGCAACGGCCAGGCCGTGGCCGCCGTCGTCCCCATCGAGGACTTCAACGCTCTCGAAGATGCCATCGACCGGTACTTCGCCAGGGAAGCCGACCGCGACCTGGCAGAGAACCCCGACGCGCCGACCTACGGCATGTCCGAGGTCGTCGCCGCGATCTTCGAGGAAGAGCCGGGCAAGGGCGCCGCGTGAAGTATGCGTTCCGGTGGCGGGAGCGGGCAGTCAGGCAGCTGCGGGCCATCCCCCAGCCAGCCGCGCTGACGATCTTGCGGGCGCTGACGCCGCTAGGTGACGACCCGCGCCGCCCGGATGCCGACGTCAGCAAGCTCTCCGGATACGACGACCGTTACCGGCTGCGCGTCGGCGACTACCGAGTCATCTACGAGGTCATGGACGGGCAACTCGTCATTCTGATCGTGGGGGTGGGGCATCGCCGGGAGATCTACCGGGCACTGTCTTGATGAGCAGCCCGATCCACGTTGGGGCGTGCTCACGGGTACGCCCTGCCTGGTCGACGACAGCGCGGGCCGGCGGGTCCGAGATCTACCGGCCGACATGACAGCATGACGCGGGCTGTCAGCTTGGCCGGTGGACTCTGGCGTCAGGGTTGATCATCCTGGGGGAGCAAGGCAAGGCTGGCGTACAGCCCGCTGGTGTCGGCGACGATCACTGCTGGATTCCGGCGGCCCCCAGGCCAGCGGCCAGCGCAGCGTCGATGTCGGCGGCCGTTACCGGGTCTGCGTCCAGGATCCCGAAGTCCGGCATGACCGGGCCGGCCTCCTCGGAGAGGACTCGGCGGATGCCCTCGCGGATCAGTTCGGCCTCTGATTGATGCCGCCTGCGGGCGGCAGCCTTGAGTGCCCGCATGTCAGCGTCGGGCAGATAGACCGTCGTCTTCACCACGCGCCGATCCTGGAGGTCGGCGACGTACAGTTCGTCATGCCGCGAAGATTATCTAAAGGTACCAAATTAATTCCGTCGCCCGCGTATTACGCAATTGTAATAAAATAGCATTCTTCGCTTCGGTGCGCCTGCCGGGCAACGACTTCCCCGCCCGATAGAAAGGAGTTGCCATAAGACCTTTCACGGAACGGAGAAGCCGTTGCGGTACGATCGTATGTCAGGCCTTGACTCAGAGCAACTCGACGAACTGGTGCGGCGCATCGAAGAAAAGCTCGAAGAGCCATGGCATAAGGAACTAGGGTGCCCGAAATCCCTTTCTCTGCGCGAGGCCGTCGTGGTGGCAAGCGGGTACATGCGGCAGAACATGATCCAGGAAGTCTGGGCAGAAATCTTCGGCACATCGCAGTCCGTAATCTCCGGGATCGTCACGAAATTCACGCCGCTTATCGAGGCCGTCGCCGAAGAGGACAGGCCAACCGCGGAGCAGGCCAGGGAAGCCGTCGCCCGCGAGCAGACGGTGCTGGTAGGCGGCTTCCTGGCACCCACCTGGTCTTGGCGCGATACACCAGGACTGTGGTCGGGAAAGCATAAGACAACCGGCTTTAACGGTCAGGCCATCGCGAGCCTCCGAGGCGATCTCCTATTCGTATCCGAGCCGGTTACCGGACATAATCACGACATGACGGCCCTCGCCGGGACCGAGACCGCAGATATCATGGCGGCCGCCTCCAGCGGGATCGGCGACAAGGGCTATCAGGGTTCGGGCTTCATTACCCCATTCAAGAAACCGCGAGGCGGAGAATTGGTTGACTGGCAGAAGGAATTCAATGCCCAGGTAAACAGGCTGCGCGCCCCGGTCGAGCGCGCGATCGCGCACCTCAAATCCTGGCGTATTCTCCACACCGATTACCGGCGGCCACTCCGTACGTACGCCACATCCTATCGAGCGGCTATAGGACTGTACTTCTTTAAACTCAATTTTGAATAAGCTTCAGTGGCATGCCGTGCGGGAGCTGGTCGAGGACGCGCGGGAGGGCGGGGCGGGGCATAACTATCTCGTCGAGCATTCGGCCGGGTCGGGGAAGTCGAACACGATCGCGTGGCTCGCGCACCGGCTGTCGAACTTGTTCGGCGATGATAACCGGCCGGTGTTCCACAAGGTGATCGTGATCACCGACCGGGTCGTGCTGGACCGGCAGCTGCAGCGGACCATCTACCAGTTCGACCATACGCCCGGCGTGGTCAAGAAGATCGAGGTTGACTCCGCTCAGCTCGCGGGGGCGCTCGAGGACGCCACGTCGAAGATCATCATCAGCACGCTGCAGATGTACCCGTACGTGCTGGACAAGATCGCGGACGCGGGGCTGGGCAGCCAGCGGTACGCGGTCATCATCGACGAGGCGCACTCTTCCCAGGGCGGGGACGCGGCGGCGCGGCTCAAGCAGGCTCTGGGTTCCAATGCGGTTCCGATGGAGGAGGACGAGGACCCGGCGGAGTACATGACGCGGGTCCGCGGGCCGCAGCCGAACCTGTCTTATTTCGCGTTCACCGCGACGCCGACGTCGTCGACGCTGAAGCTGTTCGGGACGTTCGACCCGGACAAGCTCAACCCGCGGACCGGCGAGCGCGGCATGCACGTGCCCTTCCACGTGTACTCGATGAAGCAGGCGATCGAGGAGGGCTTCATCCTTGACGTGCTCGCCAACTACCTCACCTACGACACCAAGTGGCGGCTGCGGAACCTGGCCGTCGAGCAGGCCGAGTCCGCGCTGGCCAATCCCGAGGTGGACGAGCGGAAGGCCAAGGCGAAGCTGGTGCGGTTCGCCGAGCTGCACCCGACGTCGCTGGCGCAGAAGGCCAAGCTGATCGTCGAGGACTTCCGGGACAACATGGCCGGGCGGCTCGGCGGGCGGGCGAAGGCCATGGTCGTGACCACCGGGCGGCAGCACGCCCTCGACTTGTACCAGGCGATCCGCAAGTGGGACGGCGAGTTGCCCGGCTGCGGCTTCGGCGTGCTGGTCGCGTTCTCCGGGACGCTGAAGGATGAGCATACGGACCTTGAGTTCACCGAGGCGCAGCTCAACGGGTTCTCCGAGGGCCGGCTGCCGGACAAGTTCGGGTACGTGAAGGCCGACGACCCGCAGGCGGCCGGGCGGAACTCCGACGAGTACCGGGTCCTGGTTGTCGCGG
This sequence comes from Streptosporangiaceae bacterium, assembly GCA_050698735.1. GTDB lineage: Bacteria > Actinomycetota > Actinomycetes > Streptosporangiales > Streptosporangiaceae > Palsa-504. The sequence goes on from JBOHCG010000313.1 coordinate 7,204, forward strand.
ACAAGTACCAGACCGGGTTCGACCAGCCGCTGCTGTGCGCCATGTACGTGGACAAGCCGCTGACCGGCGTCCCCGCCGTGCAGACGCTTGCCCGGCTCGACCGCATCCACCCGCTCAAGTCCCAGGATGACGTGCGCGTCCTGGACTTCGTCAACCAGGCCGAGGACATCCAGGCCGCGTTCGAGCCCTGGTTCGAGACGACCATCACCGAGCCGACCGACCCGAACCTGCTGTACGTAAAAGAACGCGAGGTCATGGACTACCAGCTGCTGGTGGCCTCGGAGATGGAGTCGTTCATCCGCGTGCTGGGCACGGCCGGTCCCGGGCGGATGCCGGACGCGGCCGAGCGCGCGCTGCACGCGCAGCTGCACCAGTACCTCCGGCCCGCCCTGGACCGGTTCGCCGCCCTGGAGACCGACGACGAGCGCGAGGGGTTCCGCAAGGCGCTGCGGGACTTCGTGCGCCTGTACAGCCTCGTCGCGCAGATCGTCGCGTGGGGCGACCGGGACCTGGAGCGGCTCTACCAGTACGGGCGCGTGCTGCTGATCCGGCTGCCGGGCAGGCCGCAAGTCTCGGTGGACGTCGGGGACGCGGACCTGAGCCACTACCGGCTGGAGTTCACCGGCCAGCACAACGTGTCGCTATCCGGCTCGGACGGCGGTGACGGGGTGGTCCGGGGGCACTCCGCCGAGGGCGGCGGGTACTCCGAGCCTGAGCTCCGGCCGCTGGCGGAGATCATCGAGGAGCTGAACGAGCGGTTCGGACTCGGCCTTGGCACCTCCGACCGCATCCTGGTGCTGCAGCAGGTCGCGAGCCTGGTCGAGGACACGAACATGCAGCAGGTCGCGCTGAGCAACGACGAGGCCCGCTTCGGCCAGGTCGCCGACGACAAGCTCGACGACATCGTGGCGGAGAACGCGGAGCGCAACACCGAGTTCATGAAGCTGTACTTCGACAACGCCGAGTTCCAGAAGGCGATCAAGGAGGCGGCCCGCAAGCGCGCCTACCGGATCATCACCGACCCGGCGCGCGACGAGGCACTGGCGCGGCTGCGTGCCGAGATGGCGCGGGAGACCGGGGTGTTAGTGCGAGGTGCGGCGTGACCGAACTGCTCGCCGGGCGGTACCGGATAGACGGCCTGCTCGGCCGTGGCGGCATGAGCCAGGTCTACTACGGCCACGACGAGCGCCTGGACCGGCGCGTCGCGATCAAGGTGCTGCGGCCTCCGGCCGACATGCCAGCAGCGCCGGACAGCCCGGAGGCGGTCGAGATCCTCGACGCGCTGGACCGTGACCGCAAGCGGTTCCTGCGCGAGATCCGGGTCACCGCACAGCTCGAGCACCCCGGCACCCCCGCCGTCTACGACACCGGGGTGGAAGAGGCGCCGGACGGCACGACGCAGCTGTGGCTCGTCATGCAGCTGCTGCGCGGCTCGACCCTGGAAGCGCTGCTCAACCAGGCCGACTTCGAATCGTCACCGCCATCTGTGGCCTGGGCAGCGGCGATCGCGGCGCAGATCGCCGCGGTACTCGCCGATGTCCACCGGGTCGACATCGTGCACCGGGACATCAAGCCGGGCAACGTGATGATCACCGACGGCGGGCTGGTGAAGGTGCTGGACTTCGGCATCGCGATCCTGCGCGGCGCCGGGGCACTCCCCCGGCTGACCCAGGTCGACCGCACCGTCGGCACCCCCGCGTACATGTCGCCCGAGCAGTGCCTCGGCCAGGCCGTCACCTCCGCGTCCGACATCTACTCACTCGGATGCCTGCTGCTTGAGCTGCTCACCGGCGACGTGCCGTTCTTCGCGACGGCGGATACGCCGCTGCGCACGCACCACCTCAATACGCCCGCGCCGTCCGCGCGGTCCCGGCG
>JBOHCG010000314.1:0-9057 GCA_050698735.1 Streptosporangiaceae bacterium
GGCCCTGATCACCGGCGTCGCGCGAGGGGCCGGATGGGCAGACATCGGCGGTGGGTTCAACCTCAATGTGCGGATAGACGCTGAGCCGCCGGTTGTCCTCCGGGTTCATAGGCCCTGGGTGCGCCGCGGGCGGGTAGCGGGACTGCGGCGCCTGCGGGAGCGGCTCCAGCGGACGCAAGTCCGCGTCGCCCGGCCGGTCCGGATTTCCGGCTGCGACCTCCTGAGGGCCGGTGATCGCTGGGCTGAGATTGAGGAGTTCATCGGTCACGTCCAGCCACGGGCGGGCGAGGACTCCTACGTCCGCCTATTCGAGGAGCTCGGACGTGTTCACACTGCGCTCAAGGCAGTCTGGGAGCCCAATCCGCCCGAATGCCTCGACGACCACAGAACACTCGGGCAACTGCGTTACTCGGCCGGCTTCACACGCCGCAGGCTCGGACCCCGCAGCGAGCCGGCCGTGCGTCGGATGCGCCAGCTGACTGGCGAGCTCTCCAGGCTCCGGAAGGAGGTCGAACTGCCATGCACCCCGATTCACGGGGACTACAAATTGGGCAACGCGGTGGAACTGCCAGACGGCTCATGGGCCACCTTCGACCTGGATTTCGCCAGGGTCAGGGAGCGGCTGTACGACATCGCGGGCAGCCTGCACCACGTCACACAGAACGGCGCATTCCACGGCGGCCTGGTGGGGCTCCCCGCCATCGACTTGCCCGGGCCGCGACGACTGCTCGACGCCTACGAAGGCACGGCTCCGGAACCGCTGACTCCCGACGAGCACCGCTGGCTCCCCGGGGCTCTGGCCCTTATACCCCTGCACTGGGCTGCCACCGCGGGACTCGTGGGCGGCGACATCCGCGAGGCCGAGAGCGCAATGACCGCCGCCGAGGCCTGGTGGTCGCGCCGGGCTGAACTGTCGTCCTAGTCCGGCGGCCCCGCTCGGGGACTGGAGTTCTCCCGGCAGAGCTCCGACTCACCTCAAGCGGCTGGCACATCGCGCTAACCAACCTCTGCGATGAGCGTGGAGGAGCGTACCCTTGTGCGTGCCTTAGCCTCCCAGCCCGGCCGGGCGCCCGGTTCGGGGTTCAAGTCCCTGGCGGCGCACCCGGTTCTGACCTGGGGGTTTTGTTAGTTCTTATGCCCTTGAGGCGCTGGTGGTATGGGCAGAGGTTGGCCGGGGTATGGCCGCCCATGTCGCTGGCCCGTTTTTCGTAATGCCGAGTAGGACCGTCTGAGTTCCTCTTTGGGTCAGCCGGTCTGGCGCCGGGCGATGCGGGCGGGAGATCTGCCGGGCAGGATGGGCGTGGCTGAGCCCTGTGGTGAGCAGGGTGTGGGCGTGCTGACCCAGCTTCCGCCAGGCCGGGCGGCGGCGTTCTTGGGCGCCAGAAATCAGGCAGCCTGCAGCGATGATCAATGAAGCGATGTCTTCGGCTACCTTATGGGCGACTTCGGGAAGGACCGAGGTGTAGGTGTCGGCGGTGAGCACGATGCTAGAGTGCCCGAGCATATCCTGGACAACTTTCAGGTCGGCTCCGGCGGCCAAGGCGAGGCTGGCGGCGCCGTGACGGAGGTCGTGCAGGCGGATCGGCGGCAGGCCGCTGGCGTCGTTGAGCCGACGGAAGTAGCGCGAGAGCCAGTCCGGCGCCATGGGGTCACCGTTGAGCCGGGTGAACACGTAACCGCTGTTGAGGTAATTTTCGTCGGCCGCGGCGCGCTCGGCCAGCTGGCGTGCGCGGTGGGCGTGCAGGGCAGCGACGGTGGTGCGGTCCAGGGGCGATGATCCGCTCGCTATGAGCTGTCTTGGGCGGGCACAGGGTGACGTGACCGTCGTATTGCTGGAGCTGCCAGGAAATGACCGCGGTGCCGGTGTCGAGATCGATGTCGCACCACCGCAGCCCGGCGGCTTCGCCGCGCCGCAGGCCGCGCAGCGCGATCAGATGGTAGGCGGCGTACAGCCGGTGGCCTGAATGGCATTCAGGAACGCGGCGGTCTGCGCTGGCTTGATCCCTTCTAGGCCTCGCCCCTCCGCAACCAGCCGGGACGGCTTGACATTTTGACATTCTTAAGATTCAAGTTAGGCTAAAGTTGTTTACACGGTTCGAGTAACGATCACGTCGGAGACAGAGATGCCGGACGATGACAAGCTGCCGCGGTTTCTGAGCGCTCGTTGGCAGCGGGTGCTGAAGGCCCTTCGGGCTGGAGAGTCGCAGGAGGCGATCGAGCACCACGTCGCGAAGGCCGCTGCGGAGACACTCCGCCGTACTCACGGGTTCCCGAGCTTCCTGCACTCGGTGCGCGACACCGTGCCCGGCGGCACCGTGCCTGTCCGGTTCTCAGGCGGTCTCGATTCCGCCGCGGGGCTGGCCTCGGAACTACGTCACAGTGACGCGGTCGGCATCAGCGTGCACACCAACGGATGGATGGACGGGGTCCAGCGACGTGTGCTAGCCGCCCTGAATGAGGCTTCACGCTACCAATGCGTGCCGCTTCGGTACCGGATCAGCGTGCGCAACAGCACCGAGACTAGCCAGCGTTCCCGCGGGCTGTTGTTCCTGGCGGCGGGAGTCGCGACCGCCTGGGCAGCTCGCCAGGATCATCTCCAGGTATTCGAGAACGGTATCGGGGCGGTCAACCTGCCATTCCTCCGGTCCCAGCAAGGCGCGCAGGCAACCAAATCCGTCCATCCGCTGACCTTGCGCATGGTCCAGGATCTGGCGAGCGCGGTCAGCAAGCGCCCCTTCGTCATCGACGCGCCAGCCATGGCGCTGGCCAAGGCTGAATTGCTCCGCCGTGCGCCATCGACGGCTCGCAAAGCGCTCGGCCTGACGGTGTCCTGTGATGTCGGGTTCGCAGCCCGGGTCCCCGAGCACAGGGCATGCGGCGCGTGCACCTCATGCCTGCTGCGGCTCCAGTCGCTCACCGCCGCCGGGCTCGCCGACCTGCTTCCAGTGGACATCTACGAGCGGCGTAGGCACGACCGGGAGTTCAACCTCAACGCCATGATCTGGCAGGTCACCCGGATGCGGGCGTGCCTCGACAGCCCGGAGCCATGGCAGCGCATGGTGTCTGAGTTCCCGGATCTCATCGATGTGACCAGCCTGACGCAACAGGAGGTGGTCAGGCTCTACCGCGCCTACGTACAGGAATGGGGCTCGCATGAGGATGCCGTGCGTTCAGATGGCCTGGCGCAGTGCGATAGCAGGACGGTCGCGTAATGCCTGATGACACCCAAGGCCCGGCTGGGCAGTCCGCGTCGCTCGCGTTGCGGCTGCGGGCGGCGAGGGAAGCGAGTGGCCTCACGCAGGCCCAGGCAGCTGCGGAGCTGGGCGTGAGCCGCCCGCTGCTGATCGCGATAGAGAAGGGCACGCGAGAGGCTAGCCCGCACGAACTCGCGCGGCTGGCTGAGGTTTACCGGACGAGCCTGAGCGAACTGCTGCGCCCTGCGCCCCCGCCGGCAGCGATCGGCGCGCGCTTCCGCGCGGTGATGTCTGCGGACCAGCGTGACACCGATGATCTCTCCTCGGCGGTAGATGAGCTGCAGCGCCGCGCCGATGACTACCTGGACTTGCTGCGCATCTCGGGCACCGAACCGCCGGGAAGGCCTGAACCTGTCCGCGCCTTCGCAGCGCTGGATGCGCGCCGCGCCGAAGATCTCGCAACAGAGGAACGCAACCGGCTGGGACTTGGCGATGGACCGGTCCGGCAGCTGCGCGAAGTGCTTGAAATCGAGGTCGGGCTACGGGTATTCGTGCTGCCCCTGCCGTCACGGATCGCTGGCCTGTTCGTGATCGCAGACGCACTGGGCGGCTGCGTAGCCGTTAACTCACACCATCCGAACGAACGGCAGCGGTGGACTCTGGCGCATGAGTATGCCCACTACCTGGCCAACCGGGACCGGGCTGAAGTCACCCGGTTGTCTTACCAGCGCCAGCCCGAGTCGGAGTATTTCGCGGACGCATTCGCGGCGAATTTCCTGATGCCTCGGAGCGGGCTCTCCCGCAGGTTCCATGAGCTCAAGCGCACAAGCTCAGACCGGGTGACCCCGTCCATGCTGATCCAGCTCGCGCACACGTACGGCGTATCCCTGCAGGCGCTGTCAGGTCGCCTTGAGGATCTGGGCCTGATTCCCGCCGGGACCTGGGAACGTCTTCGGGAGCGGAACTTCCAGTCACGGCTGGCAGCGCGAATGCTCGGTCTTGAACAGCCAGGGCAGGCCAGCGACGCGCTGCCCTTGCACTACCGCCTGCTGGCCGCGCAGCTCTACGCCGACGGCGAGATTACCGAGACCCAGTTCGCCCATTACCTCCACACCGACATCGTCGGCGCCCGCCGGGCCTACGCGGAGCTGACCGAGACCGCCGATGTAGCCAGTGACGGTTCACCGGAGATCCTCGACCTGTCCGAGGCGGCTGGGTGAAACCGTGCTCAATCCCCCGCTGCTCCTCGACGCGTGCGTCACGATCAACCTCGTGGCAGCCGGCCCTGTCCATCAGATTGCTCGCAGCGCTGGCTTCAGATGCCTGATCACCAGACAGGCGGCGAACGAGGTCGGCCATCTCAGGGACACGACCGAAGGGGAGACCCGGGTTACTCCTGTCGACCTCGCTGATCACGTCCAGACTGATGCGTTCGAGATTATCGACCTCGCACCCGACGAAATCCCCCTATACGTCGAACTCGCCGGCCTAGTGGATGACGGAGAAGCATCAACCATCGCCGTCGCCATCAAACGCGGCATACCGCTCGCGACTGATGACCGTAAAGCCCGGCGCCTATGCGCCGAGCGCGGCCTGGCCCTGCCCATCGGAACCGTCACCCTCATCAGGCGCTACTGCGAAGCCCAAGCGCTCGACCACGCCCACGTCTCGCACCTGCTCCAGCGGATCACCAGCCGGGCGAGCTTCCAGGCCCCACGCGGCGACCCAGACCTGAAATGGTGGAACGACCACCAGCCGTGCGCCTCTGACGGAGGTTCGTGATCCAGCGGTATAGGCCGTTGCGGATGCTAAAAGTCTTCGCCGGCGATCAGCATCGGTCCATGCACTCGCGGCGGGCACTGGCGATCTATCGCTAGGCCAGCGCCTACGACAGCTCTATTGGCATGCACAGGCTCTCCTATCCCAAGAAATGCTGGATTCTCGTGCGCAACACCTCAGGGGCGCAACTACGCCATGCTGCTGCTGATCGCCAGCTACGGCCTGCGCGGGTGCGATTTTTAGGGGCGGAGGAGGCGATTGAGGAGTTCCTCGACCGCATGGCGGCCCTCCGCGACCGCGGCCCTGGAGTCGGGGGCGCGCGCGACGACCATGGCGGCCTCGTCGAGGGCTGCGAGGATCATGTGGGAGAACGGCTCTACGAGTTCCTGCGGCAGGCGGCCGCTGTCGCTGACGGCCTGCAGCATGCCCTGCATGGCACCCACCGTGCGGCCCTCGTCCATGGCCCGCCACTGCTCCCAGCCGAGCACCGAGGGCGCGTCCACGAGCATGACGCGCTGGACGGCCGGGTCTCCGGCCAGGTCGATCCAGGCCAGGGCGCCCGTGCGCATCGCGTCGACGGGGTCGGTGCAATCGCGGATGGCCTCGGTGACCTCCGCCGTGATGCGGTCGGAGATAGCGCCGAGGACCGCCGCGAACAGGGCCTCCTTGCCCGCAAAGTGGTGGTAGAGCGCGCCCCGGCTCACCCCGGCGGCGGCCAGCACCGCCTCGATCGAGGTGTCCTCGTAGCCGTGTTCGGCGAACAGGCCGGTGGCCACCTCGATGAGCTGGCCGCGCGTCGCACGGCCCTGGGCTGCCCGCTTGCCAGGGGCAGCCCGCGCCGGGGTGGTGGCCTGCTGGTCGGTCATGAAACTCCTTTGTACCTGTGTTACGCCCGGGCCGGGCATGCTTTCGGCACAGGCGACCCTGAGTCACTCAGCTTGACAGACCGACCATCGGTATGCATTTAATAGACCGACAGTCGGTATTCTACTATAGGAGATGACCCCATGGACGCACACACGTTCCTCTCCCGCCGCCGGTGCCTGTCCACCCCGACCGGCGAGATCGCCTGCACCGAGTTCGGCGAAGGGCCGGCCGCGCTGTTCGTGCACGGCCTGGGCACCAGCGGCGCGCTGTGGCGGCAGGTCATCGAGGACATGAGCGGCACCAGCCGCTGCATCGCGGTCGACCTGCCCGCGCACGGTGCCAGTCCCGCCCGCCCTGACATGTCGCCCGCCGCGCTCGCCGAGGCGCTCGCCGGCCTGTGCGACAGCCTCGGCCTCGAGCAGGTCGACCTGGTCGGCAACGACACCGGCGGGGCCATCGCGCAGATCTTCGCCGCCCGCCACCCCGGCAAGATCCGGACGCTCACCCTCACCAACTGCGAATGCGAGGGCAACTTCCCGCCGCCGGACTTCGCACCAGTCATCGAGCAGGCACGGCAGGGCGCGCTGGCGCCGCTGGCAGCCGAGATCGCCGCGCACCCGGAGACCTTGTCAACGTACCCCCCGCTGATCATGGGCTACCAGTACCCGGACCGGGTCCCCCAGGACGCGTGGCCGGACTATGCCACCGGGGTCGCCGGGACGATCGAGCGCGCCCGTGAGTTCGAGCGGCTGGTCGCCTCGCTCGACGCGGCCGACATCGAGGCCGCCGGCGTCCAGCTGCGCACCCTCACGGCGCCGACCCTGGTGGTCTGGGGCACCGCGGATACGAATTTCGATGTCAAGTGGGCATACCACCTGCGCGAGCTGATCCCCGGCGCGCGCGAGGTGATCGAGATCGACGGGGCGAAGCTCTTCTTCCCCGAAGAGCGGCCCGAGGACCTGATCCCGCACCTCCACCGCCACTGGGGCCGGTAGCGAGCCCTGGCCGCCCTCCCCCTGCGGCTGGTGGGTCCCCGTCGGCTCGCTTCGCGCAGCCTTGCCAGCCGGGCTGGCGGACCACCTCCAGCGAGACGGCTGCTCGCGCAAGGTCTCACTGAATCCGGTCGGTTCCAGCTCATGACCGAATGTCGCACCGACCAGCGACCGTCACCCCGAACTTGGTGGCGGACGCTCGGATCGCCCGTGATGACCGCTAGCTCAAGTGTGTCGGCGTCGTGAATCGCGGGCGACCGTTGTCAACGGCCTTGATCCTCGGCGGGATCGTTTATAGCCCAAGCCCGGGTTCTCCCTTGCCATCTGCCCGATCAGCGCCACGAGCCTAGCGTCGACGGGCGGGTGTCCTCCCTTGGGAAGATAGATCCACCGCCACGCGTCTTCGGGAAAGAACTAGACTAAACTTAGTCTGTTCGATAGACTCGGTGCATGACCACGACCGTGAACATCCATGAGGCGAAGACACACCTGTCACGGTTGCTGGAACAGGTCGCGGCCGGCGAGCGGGTAGTGATCTCCAAGGCCGGCTCCCCGGTCGCGGATCTCGTGCCCCACCAGGCGGCGACCGTGACGTTCGGCGGCCTCAAGGGCGAGATCGCCTACACCGACGACGCATTCGGCATCGACGCGGACATCCAGGAGATGTTCTACGGCGATGCTGCTTCTTGACAGCCAGGCCCTGCTGTGGCTGCTGGACGACAACCCGCGGCTCGGCCCTCAGGCACGAAAGGCCATAACGTCCGCGCAAGGCGTGCATGTCTCGGCGGCGACCGTGTGGGAGCTGACGATTAAGTCCATGCTCGGCAAGCTGACCGTGCCGACGGACCTCAGCAAGAGGCTCAGCGGGCAGGGCCTGGAACTGCTCAGCGTCACCGCCGAGCACGCCGAGGCGATCCGCGACTTCCCCGAGCTCACCCGGCACGACCCATTCGACCGCCTCATCGTCGCGCAAGCGGCCCGGGCAGGGCTTCGTCTGCTCACCGCAGACCATGTCCTGCTGGACCTGCGCCGCGACTTCATCCTCGACGCATCGCGCTAGCCGCGGACCGGCCGACCTGGCGACCATGCTCCGTACACGTGAAGGTCGGCCCAGTCCTGTGCGGTTCCAAAACTCAGCCAGGTACCGGCCCTGGCTCTTGTCCGACCCGCTTGTTGCCCTGGGGCGCTGCGGGCGGCCTTGATGACCATGTCGGCGTAGGTGAACATCGCCCGTCCGGGTCGCCAGCCTGGCCCGGTGCGGGTGCGGGAGTCGCCGCGCCGCTGGTCGGCGAACTGATGTCGGAGCATCTCGACGGCCTTCCCCGGCCGCCTCGCCGGCGACCCGGCCGGGTTCGCCGACCGGATCGCCGGCCTGCTCGACCTGGATGCCGGCCGGCTACGGTCCTGGCTGTTCGCCCGCTGCGTGCAGGAGTCGGTCGGCGTGGCGCACCTGCGCGCCGCGGCGATCCAGCTCGCGCCCTGATCACCCGTCGCGCTGCCCGCCCGGAGCGGTCCGCCGGCGTTCTAGAGCGTCGACGGGCGCGAACACGACGCAGCCGACCTGGTCATCGCGGCGCAGCAGCCAGTTCGGGACGGCGGCCACCTCGCACCCGGCGTAGCCGCGGGCCGCGGCCAGCAGCAGGGACGCCCCGTAGAAGATCAGCGCCGCGTCGCTGGTGAACCCCAGCGGCGGCGCGTACCACGGGGTCGCGTACAGCGCCGCGAACACCGCCGCGTTGACCGCGTGCCCGGCCGGGCCGGTCGCCCGCAGCCCGGCCCGGTGCCGCCGCGCGCGCACCCACGCCGCGGCCAGCGCCGCGGCGGGGAACACCAGCAGCGCGAGCACCCAGGCCGCGGGCCGCCATCCCCGGCTGGCCTCCCCGCTCACCACCGAGCCGAGCAGGACTGCCCCAACCAGGATTCGCGCGGCCGTGCCCGCCGCGCCGATGGCGCGCGGGCGGACCGGCCGGCCTGTGGCCCGCGGCCGGTTCCCGTCGTCCGGCTGCTGCGCCGTCCCGTGAGCGGTTGCTTTGATTTCCGGCACGGGTATCACCTCCGTGCCGACGCTACGGCTTGCCCCCGGGGGCAAGGTCAAGCGCCGTCCCGTGCCGGGGGTCGGTGTCCCGGAGCGCGTCGCCGGCCAGGTCATAGTTCTTGCGCAGAAACTACAGGGCGTTGTCCGAATAATCCCCTGGTCGTTTGTGGTATGTCGAATGGATGCTGAC
>JBOHCG010000315.1:0-9051 GCA_050698735.1 Streptosporangiaceae bacterium
GGGTCGGGCTGGCCGCCGCGCGGAGGGCCGCGCGGATGTCGGGGCAGCGGCCGGAGCTCAGCAACCCCCTGATCATCGAGGCTGAGCCGGGGGAGAACATCGCGGCGGGGCGCTTCACCTGGGGACTGGATCCGTGGGCGCCGGCGGGCGCGGTGCGCCGGGTACACGCCACGGCCGGACTTGCCGCCGGGATCCTCGAGGCCTCGGCCGGGCGCTCGCTGGTCGTCGTGGTTCGTGACGCGCACCGGGACCAGGAGAGCCGGTCCCTGCTGGACGCCCTGCTCGCCGCCCGGCCGGATATGGTCCTGGTGGAGATGGGCCTGCCGCTCTGGCGCCCGCCGGACGGCACCTGCTACCTGGCCACCTTCGGCGCGTCGCGGGCGAGCGGCCAGGCCGCCGCCGAGCTCCTCGGCCTGGTCGCCGTCGCTGGCTTAGGCTTCGCCAGCGGATGCCAGGCCTGGCTCGGCTTACGGGCTGAGGCTGGTCAGCAGGTTGATGTCATAGGTGGCGATGACGTAGCCATCGTAGGAGTAGACGTGCCGCGGCGGCCCGAAGGTGCCGAGTACCTGCGAGCCCTCGATGTCGTCGAGCGCTGAGGGCGTGGCGAGCAGCACGACGAAGTTGGCGTCGTGATCCTGCGGGTCGTACCACGATTGCTCGAACCCAGACGGGCCCGGTTCCGCGTCGTTGCCCGTCCAGGCCACCGGCAGCACGTGCACGGCGCCGCCGCTTGCCAGCGTGGTGACGTTGGCGAGCCCGTAGCTGCTCAGGCCGTAGCTGAGGTGATGCGCGGCGAGCCAGTTGGCGAGGTTCTGACTGACGGCGGGCACGCTGGGCTGGGATGCGGTGTAGCCGAATGCCGCCAGGTAGCAGCCGAGAACGATCGTCAGGGCCGGCACCAGCCTGGCCTTGAGCACCGGGCCGGTGAGCAACCGGCCGGCCAGCACCGCGCCGCCGACCAGGAGGCCCGCCAGGTAACGGGAGCTGTAGTAGGTCAGCGGTATCGTGCTCAGCACGTAGGCGGCGGCGGTGATCAGGATGCTGGTGACCAGGACCTGATCGACGAGGCTGTCGAGGGGGAAGAAGCGGCGGATCGCCCGGCACAGTCCCCACGCCGCCAGGGCGAGGCCGATCAGGTGCAGGAAGGCGATGGCCGCGGCCAGCTCGATGGACGCCATCCCGAGGAAGTCGGCTCCGTAGAGGCCGAGCACGCCCTCCGCGAGCAGCCACAGATGGCCGGGCAGCTGGCTGGCCGAGGCCAGCCCGGTCGGGACCGACAGCACGGAGTATCCGCCGTTGCCGCCGATCAGCTTGATGACGATGTCCGTCAGCCACGCCGACAGGGCGGCCGCGGCGATCAGCGACAGGTCGAACCATCCGGACCGCAGCGGCTCGCGGCGCTGCACCAGCGCGCGGTAGGCGCGGATGATCGCCACCACGGCCAGCGGCGCCGCCCCGATAACCAGGACGAAGCCGTCGGCCACCTCGGCCCACGCCAGCATCACCGTGACCAGGACAGGGACGTACCATCTTCGCGGCGCGCGATCGAGCACCAGCCAGGTGGCCAGCAGCGGCACCTGCGTGCCGACGTGGTCGGGCTGCAGCAGCAGGATGAACACGCCGGGCCCGACCTGCGGCGCGATCATGATCCCGGCTGCGATCAGCCCGCGCAGCACGCCCTCGCGTCCCCTGGTCCGGCCGCGGGCCAGCGCTCCGGCCAGCAGGACAAGCAGGGTATAGGTGACCGCCGCCGACTGGTGCAGCACGTCCGCGTGCAGCCCGCGGATCGCCTCGACGATCATGTACTCGGGCAGTTCTGTGGTGTAGAACGACACGTGGCCGAGCAGCCAGCCGCTCAGCAACAGGTTGCCGTGCAGCATGTCCCAGGCCTGCAGCGCGTTCGACGCGCCGTCGGAGGCGACCGGATAGGTCCGCGACACGTGCAGGTAGCCGACGTACAGGGCGATCGCCGCGGCCGTCAGGGTGAGCGGCCACGCGAGCCAGCGCGGCGCCCGGTGCCTGACGGTGCGCACGGTGCGCACGGTGCCGCGCGTAATCGCGCGCAGCCTCGCGGGGAGCGGGTGCCTGGTGAGCCGCCCGGGGCCGCGGTCGGCGGCGGCGTCCGGGGCGGGCGGCGTCTGCGCACCGGGACGGGCATCGGCACCGGGACGGGCATCGGCACCGGCGAGCGTGACGGGGCTAGCGCCCGACTCGCTCTCCTCCGGCATGGACATGCACCCGACCCGGGTCGATGCGGCGGCCGTTCGCGGCCGATTCCTGAGGTCTGTTCCGGTGGCGGCAAACCCGATGGCAGTCACTCTGCGACGCCATCGTAGCGCCGCCGGCACAGTGCCCAGGGAGGCCGGCCTGCGGAGCCAATGCAAGAAAAGCGGTGGGGAACGTGCATAATGGCGATCATGCGATTGTCAGCCCGGGCAGACTACGCGCTGCGGGCGGCGATTGAGCTCGCCGCGGCCAGCACCGGTCACGTGACCGCCGATCGGCTTGCCCGCGCGCAGCAGATACCGGGCAAGTTCCTCGAGACCATCCTCACCCAGCTGCGGCGCACCGGGCTCATCCGCAGCCAGCGCGGGCCCGACGGCGGTTTCTGGCTGGCCAGGCCCGCCGCCGAGATTTCCCTTGCCGACATCATCAGGGCCATCGACGGGCAACTGCTCGGCGTGCGGGGCGAGCGCCCGGAGAACGTCAGCTACCCGGGCGTGGCAGAGCCGCTGCAGCAGGTGTGGATCGCGCTGCGCGCCAACGAGCGGGCCGTCCTCGAGCAGGTCACGCTGGCCGACATCGTCTCTGGCGAGCTTCCTGACATGGTGCGGCACCTGACGGAGAACCCGCGCGCCTGGGTCTGACCTCCGCTCGCAGCCGACTACGAGCGGAGGTATAGCTCGGTCAGCAGGGCGATCGCGGCGTGGGTGGAGGGATGGGGGTCGTGCCGCCGCCAGATCATCTGCACGGTGATGGGCGGGGCGTCTCGCAGCGGCCTGAATACCACGCCGTCCCGCCGGTACTGGGCCGTGATGCTTTCGGGGGTGATCCGGATGCCGGCGGCGGCGATCGCCAGCCAGTCATCGATGTCGCGGGTATCCCTCATCGGTGGCCGGGCCGGGCCGGCGCCGCGGGCGGGATGAAATCGGGAATCCAGCACCTCCTAGGGTGAGGGGACCGGGGTTTCACTACGCGCGTGAAGGCTCCCATCGGGCTTGGCGGCGCCGGGAGTACGCTGACCACCGCGAAAAGGTTGCTACCTGGCTTACCTGTGCGGCGATGGAGGTGGGCATGAGCATCGCGGGCCTCCCCCGGCCGGTCGGATACGTGCTCGGCGGCGGAGGGAGCCTGGGCGCGGTGCAGGTGGGGATGCTGCAGGCGCTCGGCGAGCATGACGTCGCCCCGGACATCGTGGCGGGCACCTCGGTCGGGTCGCTCAACGGCGCGGTCCTCGCGCTAAACCCCGCCAGCGCCGCGAACCGCCTGTCGCACGCGTGGGCCAAGATCACCCGTGAGCGGGTCTTCCCCGGCGGACTGCTCACCCAGGCCCGAATCCTCCAGCACACCAAGACGCACCTGTTTCCGGCCACCGGGCTCGCGGCCGTCATCGCCGACTTCATCGGGCCCGACACGACGTTCGAGGACCTGGCCCTGCCGTTCGCCGCGGTCGCCATGGACATCGCCACCGCCCGCGCGCACGTCATGAGGGAGGGACCGCTGCGCCCGGCGCTGCTGGCCAGCGCCGCCATCCCCGGCATCTTCCCGCCGGTGCAGCTCGGCCCGCTGCAGCTCTACGACGGCGGACTGGTCGCCAACGTCCCGATGCGCCAGGCGCTCGCCATGGGCGCGCGGTCGCTCGTCGTGCTCGACTGCAACTTCCCCGGCCGTGTCCCCGGCCCGCCGGGGACGATCGCCGAGGTGCTGTTCTACACCGCGACGGTGACCATGCGCGCCCAGGCGGTTCTGGACGCGCCGCTCGCCGCCGCCGACGTGCCGGTCGTCTATCTGCACGGCCCGGAGCCCCATCCGGTGTCACCACTGGATTTCCGGCAGACCGGCCTGCTCATCGAGACCTCATACGAGGCCGCCAGGTCATTCCTTGCCGAGCTGAACGTCACCGGGCCGGGGCTTTACGGCTCACCCTGAACGCATGATGGAACCGGACCGGCCCGGTACTACGACAGGGAGAGCATGACGGAATACCGGCGGCCCCGGGCGTGAAGCCGGAGCCGGACGATCTCGACGACGCGGCCCTGCTGCGTGCCGTGGCTCGCCGTGACGAGGCAGCGCTTGCCGCCTTGTACGACCGGCACGCCGGGTGGCTGACCGTCCGGCTGACCCGGCGGTGCGCCGTGCCGGACGTGGTCGACCACGCCGTCCAGGACACATTCCTCGCGCTGTGGCGCGAGGCGGGCACCTACCGCGGCAGCGGGGAAGTGGCCGCGTTCATCTGGGGAATCGGCATCCGGCGGCTGATCGACCTGATCCGCAGGGAGGGCGGGGCGCCGGGCCGGATGCCGTGGCGGGCCGCCGAGCCCGAGGTAGTCGTCTCAGCCGAGGACCAGGTGCTGGCCGGCATCGAGCACGGCCGTCTCGGGCAGGCCCTGGCTGGCCTGTCGCCGGAACTCCGCGGCGCCATCGAGGCCACCGTGCTCGACGGCCTTACCTGCGCGGAGGCGGCCGTGCTGCTCGGCGTCGCGGAGGGGACGGTCAAATCCCGCTGCCACCGGGCCCGGCAGGCGCTGCGCGCCGCGCTCGCCGAGCCTGCGGCCGGACCGGAGAAACAACTGCACCGCAGGCAAGCCTGGGGGACGCAATGACCGAGTACTCTTCCGCGGCGCCGGACCTGCGTCGCGGGCACGCCCGGGGGACGCGATGACGGACACGTTTTCCACCGGGCATTCCGGCCCGGATCTGCTGGCCCGATACGCGGCTGGATCGGTCGACGAGGCCGCGGCCTGGTCGGTAGAGGCCCACCTGATGGCCTGCGCGGCCTGCCGGTCCGGGCTCGCCGCGCAGGTAGACGCCGGACGGCTGGCGCGGAACCGTTCTGTGCTGCTGGTGCGCGCAGCGATCGGCGACGACGGGCGCGCGGGCCGGCTGCTGCGCCGCTGCGGAGTCCCCGATCACCTGGTCCGGCTGCTCGCGGCGACCCCGTCGCTGCGGCGGTCCTGGTTGCTTTCTGTCGCCGGGGTGCTCGCCGTGGTGACCGGGGAGGCCGTGCTGGCCAGATACGGCTGGGGTCGGATGAGGCCCCCCGGATCGCCGGGCCAGGAACCGCTCGTGCCGTTCCTCCTGGCCGCTCCGCTGCTGCCGCTGGCCAGTGTCGCGGCCGCGTTCATGCCCGTGTTCGACCCGGCGTACCGGCTCGCGGTCGCGGCCCCGTTGTCGGGGTTTCGGCTGCTGCTCGTCCGCGCGGTATGCGCGCTGGCCGCCGCGGTCGTCCCGGTCGCCTGCGCGGCGTTCGCAGTGCCCGGTCCGGGATGGCTGCCCGCCGCGTTCCTGCTGCCCTCGCTGGCCGTGTGCGGGCTGGCGCTCGCGGCCGTGACGGTGATGCGCCCGCTGGCCGCGGCCGTCACGGCGGGCACGCTGTGGACGCTGGCGGTGTTGGCGCTCGCCGGAGCCCGCCTCCCGCTGCTTGCCGTGCAGTGGCATGGCCAGGCCGTCTGCGCCGCGGTGCTGCTCGCCGCCACCGCGGTGGTGTATCTGCGTCATGATCGCTTCGAACTCGAATGGATGAGATGACACCGGACACCCGCACCGCGGCGATCCGCGTGGACGGCCTGTCCCGCTGGTACGGGGCGACCCGGGCGCTGGCCGAGGTCGACCTCGCGTTCGGCCGCGGCGTCACGGGCCTGCTCGGGCCGAACGGCGCGGGCAAGACCACCCTGCTTTCCGTGCTTGCCACGGTGGCGGAACCCGACGCGGGCCGGGTGTCGGTGTTCGGCCTGGACCCGCGCGACGCGCCCGAGCGGGTGGAGATCCGGCGCCGGCTCGGCTATCTCCCCCAGGAACTGCGGTATCACCGGCACTTCACCGTCGCCGGGTTCCTTGACTACGTGGCGATCCTGAAGGAGATCACCGACCGGCGGGCGCGGGCCGGGGAGGTGGCCCGGGTGCTGGCCGCCACCGACACCGAGCGCCTCGCGGGCCGGCGGATACGGACCCTGTCCGGCGGGATGCGGCAACGCCTCGGCATCGCCCAGGCCCTGCTCGGCGAGCCAGAGCTGCTGATCCTGGACGAGCCGACGGCCGGTCTGGACCCTGAGCAGCGGCTCAGATTCAGGGAGCTGCTTTCTGACCTGCCCGGCGACCCGGTGATCTTGCTGTCCACCCATCAGGCCGACGACATCGCGGCGATCTGCCCACAGGTCGTCGTGCTGCTGCAGGGCCGGGTCCGCTTCACCGGCACCCCCGCCGCGCTGGCCGCGGTCGCGGCCGGGCGGGTGTGGGCGGCACAGGAGCGCGACGCCCGCGCCCACCTGTCCTGGCGCGGCGGCGACAACATGTGGCGTGCCATCGGCGACAGCCCGCCGGACGGCGCGCAGCTGGTCACGCCGACGGTGGAGGACGGGTACCTGCTGCTGTCGCACGCCGGGGACACGCGATGAGGGTGGCGCTGAGCCTCGCGCGCGTCGAGGCGGCAATGCTGCTGCGCAGCGCGCTGGTGCTGGCCGGACTGGTAGCAGGCGCCATCATGGTCTGGGTGTTCGTCTGGCCGACCGAGCCGCTGTGGTGGAACGCCGCCTGGCAGATCGGGTACGGGCAGGCCATCCTCGCCGTAACCGTGCTGGCCGCCGCGCAGCTGGCGGCGGGGCGGGCCCGCAGGGACGGCATGCGGGAGCTGTACCGCAGCTTCCCGGTCTCGCCCGCCACCCGCACCGCTGGCCATCTGGCCGGCCTCGTCGGAGCACTGCCCGCCAGCGTGCTGCTGGCCGGCGCCGCCGCCATCCTGATCGAGGCCCGCGGCCCGATCGGCGCCCCGAGCCCCTGGCTGCTGGCCGGCGGGCCGCTGCTCGTGGTCGCCGCCGGCGCGGCCGGAGTCGCGGTAGGCACCAGGTTCTCCACGCCGCTGGCCGGCATCCTCGGCGCGATGACGCTGCTGATCTTGTTCACACAGTCCGGGAGGTTCGGCGAATTCTCATGGCTGTTCCCGTGGACCACCCCTGCTCAGCTCGGCAGCCTGCCAGGCCCGCTGACCGGATACCCGCCGGGCGGCGCGCACGCCGCCGAGCTCGCCGGGCTAGCGGCCCTCGCCGCCGTCGCGGCGCTCCCGGGGGCACGCGGGCACACGCGGCGCCGGATGAGGCTGGCCGTCGGCATCCTGGCCGTGGCGGCGACCTGCGCCAGCTGCCTGGTGCAGCTACGGCCTGTCCCTACCGCAAGCTTGAACCGGCTGTTCAGCGCGGCCGCCGATCCGGTCGCGGCGGAGCACTGCGCCACCTCCGGCCAGGTGCGCTACTGCCTGTATCCCGGCTTCGGCCGCCTGCTGCCCGCGGTGCAGACGCCGGTGCGCGGGGTGCTCGCCGAGGTGCCCGGCCATCCGGCGCAGGTCCTGACCATCTCGCAGGATCTGTCGCTGTCCGATGTCGACCAGGCGCTCATCCACGGGCAGAGCCGGCAGCGGCTTGCGCTTTGGAACGCAGACCTCACGGCAGGGCCGACGGGCACCGCGGCGGCGATCTACGCGCCCGTCGGGTACTGGCCGTCCACGCGATTCGCGCTGGCGCTGCGCACCGCCGAGTGGACGGTGCGGCTTCCGCTGGGCAGCAACCTGGAGCCGGGATGCGTGGCGGTCGGCCAGGCCCGCGAGGCCATCGCGATCTGGCTGGCTATCACGGCGACGCACGCGTCCGCGGCGCAGCTGCAGGCCGGCCAGAACCTGACCGCTCAGCCGGGCGGCGGGAACATATCGGTGGCGTTCGTCCGGAGCGCGCCCGTCATCCTGTGGACGGAACCCGCGGCCGATTACCCGGTGGTTCCCGGCGGACCGCAGACTACAGCCGTCGGCTTCCTGCTGGCCAAGGCGATGACGAGCCTGCCGGCCGACAAGGTCGAAGGTGTGCTGGAGCGGGCGTGGCCGACCTGGCTGAGCTGGCGCAGCGCGGACGCCCGGCTCGCCGCGGCGCTCGGCATACCGATGCCCGTCGTCCGTATCCCGCCGGGGCTGGGCCGCCCGGCTGCCACTGGCCCTCAGGCGTCGTCGCCGCCGCCGAGCCCCCTATGCACCTCGTGATCGTCACCCGGCGACCGGCGCGGCCAGCCCGGTCCTGGCCGCGCGCGCTGCCCGCGCTGGCCTGGCACGTGATGCGGACGATGCCGTGGGTCACGCTCCTCGCCGGGTGCGCGGCGGGTACCGGGCTGCTCGCGGTGCTGGCCTGCACGACTAGCCAGCCGCTCGGCCCGGACGTGGTGGGCCTGACCTTCCTGCCCGCCGTCGCCGCACTGGCGTTCGTTCCCCGTGACCCGTTCCGGCCGGTGGCCCAGGCCGCCCCGGCGCCCGCCTGGCTCACCTCGGCAGGGCAGATCCTGCTCGCCGCGCCCGTCCTCGCAGTCACCTGCTGGGGACAGCTTCGCCTGATGGACCATACCGCCATCCGCCTTCCCGCCGTCTACCCGCTGATAGCCGAGCTGACCGGCTGGTGCGCGCTGACCACGGCCGCGGCCGCGGCCTGCGACCGCTCACGGTACGCCGATCTCGGCGGCGCCATCGCCGCCCCAGTCAGCCTGGCGGTCATCGCCCTCGCCAGGTACGCGCCGGGGATCGACAGGTTGCTGGTCACCCCGCCGGCGTCGGCGCCCGCCGTCACCATCGCGTGGTACATCGTCACGGCGGCCGCGCTGGCCGTCGGCTGCGCGGCCCTGCGGGATCGGTGGCAGCGCTATACGCGCAGGCTTAACCCGCAGCGGCGTTAAGCGGGACTAAGCTCGCGCGCAATAATTAGTTCCCTTCATTCGGGCGTGTCGTGTCGCCGGGCGGGTCTGCTGGGATGGTGTAGTTCCAGTTGCCGTGAAACTCGTGGCGCTGCAGGTGCCGGGCCTCGAATG
>JBOHCG010000316.1:0-9034 GCA_050698735.1 Streptosporangiaceae bacterium
GGCGAGCACCGCCCGCGGCCAGGCCGACCGCGTGGTCGTGGCCGGCGGGTACCTGGTCGAGCCCGACCAGTTCGCGCTGTTCGACGCCGGCCGCGTGCTCGCCGCCGACGGCCAGGTCCGCCCGTTCAGCGCCGGGCGGCGCGGGCTGCTGCTCGGCGACGGCGTCGGCGCGGTCGTGGTCGAGTCGCAGAAGTCCGCACGGGCCCGGCAGGCGCCGGTGCTGGCGCGGCTGGCCGGCTGGGGCCGGACCGGTGATGCCTTCCACCCGGTCCAGCCGCATCCCGAAGGGCACGGCCTGGCCCGGGCGGTCACGGCCGCGCTGCAGCGGGCCGGCCTGGCCGGGGCCGATCTCGGCTACATCAATGCGCACGGGTCGGGCAGCCCGCACAGCGACCGAGCCGAGGCGAGCGCGCTGTGGCTGGCACTCGGCGAGGCCGCCGGGACCGTGCCGGTCAGCTCGACCAAGTCGCTGCACGGTCAGGCACTGGAGGCCTCGGGTGTGCTTGAGCTGATCGTCACCATGCTGGCGGCCCGCAAGGGCATGCTCCCGGTCAACGCCGGGTTCCTCGGCGTTGACGAGGAATGCCGCCTGGCCCTCGTGCTCGGTGACGCGCTGGCGACAACGCCGGAGTACGCGATGAGCCTGAACGCCGCGTTCGGCGGCGCGAACACCGCGCTCGTTGTCGGCCTGCCATGACCACGCCGACTCCCCTGGCCTTCCCCGGTGCGACCGGGGTTCTCGGCCCCGCTGGGCTGCGAGCGGCCGCGGCCGCAGCGGGCCTGGCCGTGTCGGCCTCAGCCAGCTGGCCCGAGACCGACTTCGACGCCGAGGTGTCGCCGCTGGCGGGGTTCATCGAATCGCTCTTCAGCCCGCTGATCGCCGAGGTCGCCGGACGGGCGCTCAGCCGCCGGGACCAGGGCTGCTCCCGGGACCAGGCCGCCCCGGACGGGGTGGTCATCGCCATCGTGCTTGTGACGGCGCGCGGCGACGTCGCCAGCGCGGCCCAGGTCGCCGCTCGGGTCGACGCGGGTCGGCGGGTCCCGCCGCTGCACTTCTTCCAGTCCGTGCCGAACGCGGTGGCCGGGTACCTGGCCGCGCGCTGGCAGCTGACCGGGCCCATCGTGTGCGTCAGCGGGATCACCGCGGCGATAGACGCGGCCGCACTGCTGATCGAGGACGCGGACGCGGACGAGGCTCTGATCGTCAGCGTGGATCTGGGGCTGACCGGCGGCGCCGGGGACCGCGCCGCCGCTGTTATCGTGACCGGTCCGACCGGCCGGCCGGAGGCGGAAAGGCATGGACCCGAGGGAGCGGCATGAAAATCGGTGATATCGACCATATCGAGCTCTACGTGGGCGATGCGGTCGCGGCGGCGGCGGCCCTGTGCAGCGCTTACGGCTTCCGTGTCCACGGACACGCCGGGCCCGACACCGGCCTGCCGGAACAGCGCAGCGTGCTGGTCGGCCAGGGTGGCATCCGGGCGCTGCTGACCTCGGGGCTGCACCAGGAGCATCCCGCTAGCCAGTTCGTGGCCCGGCACGGCGACGGGGTAGCGGTGATCGCGTTCGTCACCGACAGCGCCGCCATCGCCTACACCGACGCGGTCGCGGGCGGCGGGACCGGCATCCACCAGCCGCACTCCTGGGACAACGACGAGACCAGCGTGGTCACCGCCGAGGTCGCGGGCTTCGGCGACGTAGTCTACCGGTTCGTCGAGCGGCACGGCTCGGACGCCCATTTCCAGCCGGGCGCGATCGAGATGGGACCGGGGGCGCAGGCCGGGGCCGACCACGACCTGCTGCGCCTGGTCGACCACGCGGCCGTGTGCGTGCCGCCCGGCGAGCTCGACGCCACGGTGGCCTTCCACGAGCAGGTCTTCGGCTTCTCGGTTACGTTCCAGGAGTACATCGAGATCGGCGAGCAGGCCATGATGTCCAAGGTCGTGCAGAGCCCGTCCTGCGGTGTGACCTTCACCATCCTCGAGCCGGACCTCACCCGCCAGCCGGGCCAGATCGACGACTTCCTGGCCTGGCACGACGGCGCCGGAGTGCAGCACATCGCGTTCCTGACCAAGGACATCGTGCACGCGGTCCGGACCTTCGCCAGCCGGGGCGTGGAGTTCGCGGTCTCGCCGTCGAGCTACTACGACATGCTGACCGCCCGGCTGGGCGCGACCGACATCGACATCGAGGCGCTGCGACCCCTCGGCATCCTGGCCGACCGCGACCACTGGGGCCAGATGTACCAGATCTTCGCCAAGTCGACGCACATCAGGCGAACGTACTTCATCGAGCTGATCGACCGGCACGGCGCCCGCACGTTCGGCACCAGCAACATCCCGGCGCTGTACGCGGCCAAGGAGCACGAGCTGGCCGAGATCCGCGACGCGGCCACCCCGGTCCGTACCTGACCTCCCATCCGCCCGTCAGGCCCGGCCCGATCCCGGCCGGGCCGATCCCGGTCGGCCCGGCCGGGATTGCCGAGGAAGGAAATGACCGTTGACCCTTTCTGTCTTCCCGCCGTTCATCCTGACGGAATCCGAACGCGCGCTGCTGCCGTCGGATGCCGACGTCGCGTTCTACGCCGAGCACGGCTGGTACCTGAGCAAGAAACTGTTCACCGACGAGGAGGCGGACGAGCTGGTCGCGGCGAGCGAGCGGTACTACGCCGGCGAGCGCGACCGGACGCTGCCGGTGCGTCCGCCAAAGCTGGCTTACTGGGACCCGGGCAAAGGCGACGTGCAGCGTCACAACGACTACGTCCATTACGAGCACGACGGGCTGGCCAGCCTGCTACGCAAGCCGCTTATCGGCGCCGTCGCCGCCACGCTGGCCCGTACCAGCGAGATCCGCGTGTTCCAGTCGACGCTGATCTACAAGCCGCCGATCGCCACCGAGCCGACCAACGTGGTGCCCTGGCACTTCGACAAGCACTACTGGTCGACGTCGACCTCGGAGGCCATGCTGACCGCCTTCATCCCGTTCCACGACTGCACCGAGGAGATGGGAACGATCACGGTGATCGACGGTAGCCACCGGTGGCAGGAGGCCGGCCGCGACGACTCGATGACCAGACATTTCGCCGAGCGCGACCGTGATGACCTGGAGCGTGTGCTGGCCGAGAACGCAGCCTACAACCACGCCGAGGTGGTCAAGGTCCCCATGATCATCCCCAAGGGCCACATGAGCTTCCACCACTGCCGGATCTATCACGGCAGCCAGGCCAACCGCAGCCCGCGGCCGCGGCGGGCCATCTCGTTCCACCTGCAGGACGGCGCCAATACCTACCGCCGGTACAAGCTGAGCACCGGCGAGGTCCTCGCCTACAACCATGACGTCCTCGTCCGCCGCACCCCCGACGGACGGCCCGACTACAGCGATCCCCGCTTCTGTCCCGTGCTGTGGCGCGACCCGGCATCGGCTGACCGGCACCCGCAGGAGGCATGACATGTCCCGTTACGACTGGGGTCAGCGCCATCCCGGCATCGACCGCCTCGAAGAGCAGATCACACCGGCCAGGAACGCGGTCGTCATGTACCCCGTTTACGCCGCGCTGGACAGCATCCTGGCCGCCATCGGCGAACGGGCGGTGGCCTGACGGCGGCCGGGACGGGTCATGGCTGACTCCGCCGCGTTGTACCGGACCGTGCGGCTGATCCGCCGGTTCGAGCAGCAGGCCATTGAGATGGTCCACAGCGGCCTGATCGCTGGGGGAATCCACCCTTACATCGGTGAGGAGGCGATCGCGGCGGGCGTCTGCGCGGCGCTGCGCCCGGACGACTTCATCACAAGCACGCACCGCGGCCACGGGCACGTGCTGGCCAAGGGGTCCGACCCGGTCCGCATGCTGGCCGAGCTGGCAGGCCGGGCGACCGGCCTGAACGGCGGGCGCGGTGGCTCGATGCACGCCGCAGACGTCAGCGCGGGCATCTACGGCGCCAACGCCATCGTCGGGGCGGCGGCGGCTATCGCGGCCGGGGCGGCCTGGTCGCACCGCCACAGCGGGCGCGACACCGTCGTGGCCACGTTCTTCGGCGACGGCGCGGTCAACCAGGGGGTGCTGCTCGAGACCCTGAACCTGGCCGCGCTGCGCCGCCTGCCGGTCATCTTCGTTTGCGAGAACAACGGTTTCGCGACGTCCATGCGGGTGCAAGACACCACGGCGGGCACGATCACCGGCCGGGCCGAGGCGTTCGGCATCCCGGCCCGGACCGTGGACGGGATGGATCCCGAGGTCGTGCTGGCCGCGGCCGCGAGTGCAGTCGCCCGGGCACGGGCCGGGGACGGCCCGGCGTTCCTGGAGTGCCTGACCTACCGGTTCGACGCCCATCACACCTGGGAGCACGCGGTCCGGCCGCGCTACCGCACCGAGGAGGAAGTGGCCGCGGGCCGCGTCCGGGACCCGGTCGAGATCCAGGCCGCGCGGGTCCCCCCGGCGCTGCGCGCGCGGATCGATGACGAGATCGAGGAGCTGCTCGAGGCGGCGCGGCGATTCGTGGACGCGAGCGCCGAACCCGACCCGGCCGGGGCGCTCGACTACCTGTACGCGGACGGGCTACGTGCCCGGGCGGGGAGCACCTGATGCCGCTGCTGTCGTACCTGCGGGCGCTCAACCGGGCGCTGGCCGCCGAGATGGAACGCGATCCGGCGGTCTGCGTGTTCGGCGAGGACATCGGCATCGCGGTCAGCAACGTCACCACCGGGCTGCTCAAGCGGTTCGGGCCGGACCGGGTTATCGACATGCCGATCTCGGAGCAGGCGTTCACCAGCTTCGCCACCGGGGCGGCGATGTCCGGCGCCCGGCCGGTCGTGGAGTTCCAGATACCGGCCCTGCTGTTCCTGGTGTTCGAGCAGATCGCCAACCAGGCGCACAAGTTCTCGCTGATGACGGGCGGGCAGGTCATGATCCCGGTGACATACCTGCTGCCGAGCTCGGGCTCCCGGGTGGGCTGGGCCGGGCAGCATTCGGATCACCCGTACAGCCTGTTCGCCCATGTCGGCGTCAAGACCGTCGTGCCGGCCACCCCGACCGACGCCTACGGCCTGCTGGTCAGCGCGATCCGTGACGACGACCCGGTAATCGTGTTCGGCCCGGCGGGCGCCATGGCGCGACGCGAGGACGTCGACTTCGGCGCGCTGGCCCCGGTGCCGCTCGGCGTGGCCCGGGTGCACCGGCCGGGTACGGACGTGACCGTGGTCGCGGTGGGGCATCTGGTGCACGACGCGCTCGCGGTCGCCGATGAGCTCGCGGGCGCGATCTCGGTCGAGGTACTCGACCCGCGCACGCTGTACCCGTTCGACTGGACGGCGCTGGCGGAGTCGCTGGAGCGCACCGGCCGGCTCGTCGTGATCGACGACTCCAACCGGAGCTGCGGGATCGGCGGTGAGATCCTGGCCACCGCGGCCGAGGAGATGCACCTGATCGCCCCGCCGAAACGGGTCACCCGGCCGGACGGCGCGGTGCTGCCGTTCGCCCGGGAACTCGACCTCGCCCTGCAGCCGGCCCGCGGCCAGCTCCGCGCCGCGATCGAGGCGGTGGCCAAGAGCCGGTGATCCGCTCTCAGTATGCGAAGATCCCGAAGACGTTTCCGGCCGGGTCGCGGAACGCGCCGGTCTGCATGGACTCGTCGGGGAAGCCGTAGAGCGCGGCGCGTGCCGCGCTCTTCAGCGTGGGTACCGACTGGTCGGTGATGCGGGATCCACCGAGCTTTTCGGCCCGGCCGAGCGTCTGGTCCGCGTCGGCCACCCGTACGTAGACGATCGCCCAGTGGGCCTCGACGCCGCCGCCGAGCCCGCCCTGGATCCCCCGACCGGCGCCGGTGTCCACCGCCGCATAGGCCGGGAAAGACCGGTCGGCCGTCCAGCCGAACAGATCCGCGTAAAACTGCTGGGTGCGCGCCGCGTCCGACCCCATCACCTCGAACCAGGTGGCCGGCGCGCCCAGGCCATCCGACGGGCCCGGCTCGTCCGCGCGGGAAGCCCCCGCAGATGCCTGGATCAGGCCGACCAGCAGGCCATCTGGGTCAGTGAACATGGCCTTGGCTCCCGCCCCGCCGACGCCGGTGACCGGTATAGCGGTTCGGCCGCCGAGCGCGTTCACCCGGTCGAGCGTCGCCTGCAGGTCGTCCGTCTCGACATAGAACGCCGACCACGGCGCGTCGGCCCGGCTCCGGCCGATACCGCCGTTGATCCCGTAGCCACCGCGCGTATCGATCACCGTGTATCCGCCGCCGGGCTGGCCGTGCAGTCCCCAGCCGAACAGTTCCCGGTAGAACACCACCAGCTCTCCGTCGTCGGGGGCGGCGATCTCGAAATGCGCTACTGCGTTTCCCATGCCTAGCTCCTTCGTCGGGAAGTCCTGTTACCGGTGTGGCTCCTGGCTGGGGGGATCTGCTGACCGACCGCCGCGGCCGCTAGCCGACCATGGCCAGCGCCGGTGCCTGGTCAGGCCCGCCGACGGCCGCCAGGGTAAACGGCGCGGCGCCGGCCAGCGCCACCGCGGCCCGGAAGCCCGGCGGCGCTGGCACGTCCGCGACCCGGTACGGGCCGGGCGGCTCGGCCAGGCGGACGACGTCGCGGTCGCGCACCGCCGTCGGCAGGTTGGCCCACAGACGGTTGCCGGCCGCCTTGACCACCGCCTCCTTCCGCGCCCACAGCAGCGCGAACCGGCCGGCTCGCGTGCTTCCGGTCCCCGCCGCGACGTACCGGGCCTCGTCCGGCGGGAAAAACCGGGCGGACAGCCGGTCCAGGTCCAGGCCGGGCGTCAGTTCCTGGACATCGACACCGACCGCACGGCCGGTGCTGACCGCCACCGCGACCATGCCGCCCGAGTGCGACAGGCTGGTATGCAGCCCGTCCCAGGGGGACGCGAGCGCGGGCTTGCCGTGCGGCCCCGCGGTCCAGCGCAAGACGGATGGCGGCACTCCCAGCTCGCGGCCGGCCAGGATCCGCAGCGCGCCGTGCGCGACCGCGAACCGCTGCCGGTCGCCCGGGTCCTGGTGGGCGGCGGCACGGGCCCGCTCGCCGTCATCGAGCACGGCCCAGCAGCGAGCCGCGGCCGACGGCGGCACATTGACGGGAGCAAGCCAGACGCGGACCAGGCCGGTCACTACCGGATGTCCGCGATCAGGGCGGCCAGGCGGCGGACGCCCTCGGCGATCTGATCGGGTACCAGCGCGCTGCAGGACAGCCGTATCGTATGCCTGCCGCCGCCGTTCAGGTAGAAGAAGCTCATCGGCGTCCACAGCACGCCGTAGTCCCGGGCCGACAGCTCGAGCAGCTTCTCGTCTGCGAGCACAGGCACGTCGAGGACGGCGAAGAAACCGCCGCCCGGGGAGTTCCAGGTAACGGCCGGGTTGTCACCGAAATGGCGTTCTAGCTCTGCCAGCAGCGCGCGCAGGTTGCGCCGGTAGAAGGCGATCTTCTGCTGGTTAGCGGCGCGCAGGCTGTACCCGCAGGTGGTGAGCACGCCGCCGATGACGGCCTGCGCGATCGGCGAGGTGTTGACGGTGACCATGCTCTTGACCGTGGAGAGTTCGTCGGCCAGCAGGCTGCGCTGGCCGCCCGCGCTGACCACGGCCTGGTCCGCGACCAGGAAGCCCACCCGGGCGCCGGGGAAGACCGACTTGGCGAACGAGCCGAGATAGATAACCCGCTGGCCGGTGTCCAACGCCTTCAGCGCCGGGTGGTGCCGGTCGTCCAGCCCGAACAGCCCGTACGGGTCGTCCTCCAGGATCAGCAGGTCCTGCTCGGCCGCGGCGTCGATCAGCCCGCGCCGCACGTCGTCGGCGAGAGATACCCCGCTCGGGTTGGAGAAGTTCGACACCACATACAAGGCCCGCGGCCGCAGGCCCCGGGCCCGGACCTTCCCGGCCACGTGGGCCACCGTTTCCGGGCGCAGCCCCTGCGGGGTCTCGGGCACCGGGACCACCGGGATGCCGAGCACCCGCGCGGCGCCGGTGAGGCCGACGTAGCAGGGCTCCGCGGCCAGCACTACGTCCTGCGGGCCCGCGCACAGCCCGCGCAGGGCGATGATCATCGCTTCCTGGCAGCCCGAGGTCACCATGACCGCATCGGCGGGCACGCGGATGCCCTCGTCGATCTCGAGCATGCGGGCAATCATGGCGCCGAGCTGCCCGTTCGTCCGGCCGTACTGGAGCAGGGCCTGCCGGACGCGCGCCTTGTCCAGACCCTGTGCGCGCAGGTGACCGACGTAGGCGTCCAGGTAACGCCGGACGTCCTCGACGGCGTAGAAGTCATCGAACGGCCGGCCGGCCGCGAGCGAGATCGCGTCCGGGAAGCGGCTGGCCACCTCGTTGAGGAAGTTCATGGAGGCGGCCACCGGGTCGGTGACCGACGTGTGCAGCGACTCACGCTTCAGCTCGACCATCAGCCCGCGCACCATGCCTTCGTGACGTGGCCGCAGCGCGGCCTCGAGCGCGACATTTCCCTACCAGATAGCCTATCTTCTGCGAGGTGGCCGGCCCAGTGCCCGTGTCAGTTCGGGTGGCGCACCCGGCCCACAGGCACGAGGAAAGAGGTGTGCGAGCCGTGCCCCTGGACCCGCAGCTGCAGGCCCTGCGCGACCAGCGAGAGCGAGACCGCGTGCCGCCGCTGTACGAGATGTCGCTGGCCGAGGCCAGAGCGGCGGACCTGGCCTCGATCCGGGCCGGCGGGGGCAATCTCGAGCCCGTTCGGCAGGTCACCGACCTGACCATTCCCGGGCCCGCCGGTGAGCTGCCGCTGCGGCTTTACCGGCCGGCGGGCGAGGGGGCGCTGCCGGTGCTGCTCTACTTCTTCGGCGGCGGCTGGGTGCTCGGCAGCATCGACACCTCCGACGGCGTATGCCGCCGCCTGGCCAACGCTTGCGGTGTGCTGGTCGCCGTGGTGGGCTACCGGCTGGCCCCCGAGCACCCGTTCCCGGCCGCGTCCGACGACTGCTACGCGGCGCTGTGCTGGATCGCCGGGCACGCGGACGAGATCGGCGCCGACCCCGCCCGGCTCGCGGTCGGCGGCGACAGCGCCGGCGGGAACC
>JBOHCG010000317.1:0-9015 GCA_050698735.1 Streptosporangiaceae bacterium
AACGTAACCAGAACAGCAGCCGCACAACACATACGTGGCCACACCGCCGGCTACACGACGTGACAACACGCTGATCGCATCAGGCAACCACCTCGCAGAGGCGATTCATAACCGAACGCCAGTGAGCCCGGTAGTCGTGGCCCCAGCGAGCTTCGGACCCGCGGCAGTCGAGTTCGTCGAGCGGGCCTGTGCGGAGCTCGGCCTCGACGGGCGGGTAGTCGCGGACCGAGCCGGCCGACCCTGAGCTCGGCATCTTCGGCGCGAATGGCATCGTGGCGGCGGGGCTGCCCATCGCGACCGGTGCCGCCGTGGCGACCTGGCTCCGCGGACGGCAGTTGGTCGTCGTGTCCTTCTTCGGCGACGGGGGGTGTAGCCCACGGCGCATTTCATGAAGCTGTCAACCTGGCTGCGCTATGGCAGCTCCCGGTCATCTTCTGCTGCGAGAACAGTGGTTTCGCTGAGTTCTCGCCAGTCGACCGCCAGCATCCGGTTGGGCTGGCCAGCCGTTCCGTCGCTTACGGACTGCCGTTCTTTAACGTCGACGGCAACGACGTTGGCGGCGTGGCTCAACTGTTCCGCAAGCTAAAGGCCACGGCGCGTCCTGGATACGCCTATCTCGGAAACCGCGATCGTTGGCCTAGGCGTCGGGGCAGCTATGGCCGGCCTTCGCCCTGTCATCGAGCTCATGTACCTCGACTTTATCGGGGTTTGCTTCGACCAGATCATCAACCAGTCGGCGAAGCTGGCCTTCATGACCGGGGGGCAAGGCATCGATAGCGCTAACGATCCGTACTCAGTTCGGCGTCGGCCGGTCGTCAGGAGCCCAGCATTCACAGAACCTCGAAGCGCTCCTAGCGCACATCCCGGGCCTCAAGGTTGTGATGCCAGCCGATCTTGCCGACTACTACGGGCTTCTTCGGGCCAGCATCCTCGATCCCGACCCCGTCGTTTTCATAGAAAACCGGCCTGGCTTCCGGGCCGGAGTTCCATTGCGGGCACTGTCCGCCAGATGATGCTGTTCTGAGGAGCCGTCTGGCCCTGGTAATCAGATCGCCCGGCATAGTCGGGCGGCGTCGAGCATCGCGGCGTGGACGTTGCGGCCGACGACGGCGTCGCCGATCCGGAACAGCTGATAGCGGCTGTCCGGGTTCCGGACGGCTGATTGCGGGCGCAGCGCCATCAGGTCCTCCAGGTCGATCTCGCCGCCGTTGCGGGATCTGGCGACCAGTGCGTCGTAGACGTCGGTCACGGGCTGGGTGCCCATCTCCGCGACGACCGCGTCGACCGCCTGCTCCTGGCAGTGGTCGGTCCCGTCCACGCCGAGTGTCACGAGGAGACCTTGCGGTGTCCGCCGGACGGCCCGGAGCCGCCGCAGCACGGTGAACCGGACGCCGGCCCGGGCGAGGTCGGCGAGGTACCCGGCTGCGACCAGCCCCCCGACGTCCGGTGCAACGGCGCGTTCGGGGGTGACGACCTCGGCCGTTCCCCCGGCACGGCCGGATCCGGTCCTCATGGCCAGCGGCCACCTTGGACGGCAGGTGCGGGTCGGCAAGCAGGGCGCGCGTCATCCCGACGAGGTCGAGCAGGCCCGCCTCGACCGCGTACCGAGCCGTCGCGACGTCCGCGATCCGTGCCGCGTGCATGACGGGAACCGATAGCTTTCCCTTGATCTGGCCGGCGAACTGGAGGTGCGGGGCCGCTGGCGTGCCCATCGGCGGGATCATCCGCGCCAGCCGGGCATCGGTTTCAATCGAGCCCTTGACGACGCTGATGAAGTCGATCCCCGCGGCAACGACGTCCCCCGCGGCCCGCAGCGCCTCGTCCGGGCCGATGCCGGGGTCACGTTCCTCATCGAAGCTGATCCGGGCACCGAGCAGGAAGCCGTCAGGGACCGCGGCCCTGATCTCCTGGACGACCTGCAGCGGGTAGCGCATCCGGTTCTCATACGACCCGCCGAACTCGTCGGTGCGGCGGTTCCAGAAGGGCGTCCAGAACGAGTCAAGGAAGTGGCCGTACATCATGAGCTCAACGCCGTCCAGGCCGGCCTGCACGCTGCGTTCGGCCGCTGCTACGAAGTCCCGCCGGATCCGGTCCAGGTCCCAGCGCTCCGCCTGCTTGGCAAAGGCGCGGTGGGCCGGTTCACGCACTGCGCTCGCCGACACCGTCGGGATCCAGTCGTGCGTGTAGTTGCTCGTGCGGTGCCCGAGGTGGGTCAGCTGGATCATGACCGCCGCCCCGTGCTCATGGACCTCGTCGGCAAGCCGGCGCAGCCAGGGCACCGACTCGTCCGGGGCTGTCGGCAGGATAATGGCGTGGAAGCATCGGAGGTTCGTCGTGCGGTTGAGGCAGGCGTTGCAGATTTTCGTAACAGGGAGGGAATCGAGATGAACGGCCTGCCGATCGGCGACTATGCGCTGCTGTCGGACTGCCGCTCGGCTGCGCTGGTCAGCCGGGTCGGCTCGGTGGACTGGCTATGTTGCCCCCGTTTCGACGCACCGGCCGTGTTCGCCCGCATCCTTGACGCTGACGGCGGCCATTTCGCGATCCGCCCGGCCGGTGACTTCCAGGCCAGCCGCGCGTACATCGACCAGACTATGGCCCTGGAAACCACCTTCCGGGCGGAAGCCGGCACCGCGGTCCTGACCGACGCCATGGCGATGGGCCGCGATGACCGCGGCCACCAGCTGGGCGCCGGGTCGCCAGGGGTATTGATGCGCAAGCTGCAGTGCACCCGGGGGGAACTCGACGTCGATGTCACGTATGCGCCACGTCCCGAATACGGCTCGGTCACGCAGCAGTTCCTGGCCGCCGCGGCAGATGTGGCCGCGAGCCGGTGGACCGAGAAGGACCAGGGAATCTGGGAAATCCGCGGTGAGCCACGGGACTTCCTGTACTCCAAGCTGACGTGCTGGGTGGCGCTCGACCGGGCGATCGCCCTGGCTCCGCAGCTCGGCGCGGAAGATCGGACTAGGGAGTGGGCCGCCACTCGCGACAAGATCCGCGCGGCCATCCTTGAGCGCGGCTGGAATGAGCAGGCCGGTGCCTTCACCCAGGCCTTCGGCAGCGAGGATCTTGACGCATCCAGCCTGATGCTGGCGATCACCGGCTTCCTTGCCGGCGACGACCCGCGGATGAAGGCAACCATCGATGCGATCGCCGCCCGGCTGACCGACAAGCGCGGCCTGGTGTACCGCTACCTGGCTCATGACGGCCTGGCGGGCGAGGAGGGAACCTTCCTGCTCTGCACGTTCTGGCTGGCGCACGCGCAGGCAGTGGCCGGAGAGCTCGACCGGGCCACCGCCACCTTCGGGCGCGCCATGGCGGCCATCAACGACGTGGGCCTGCTGGCCGAGGAAGTCGACCCGGGCAGCGGCGAGATGATCGGCAACTTCCCGCAGGCATTCAGCCATATCGGCCTCATCAACGCCGCCTGGGCCATTGCCCAGGCCCAGGAACGCACCGCCGGCAGTAAACAGGCAGCGGCAGCCGGTAAGAACGGCCCGCCGATCAGCGGGTCATGACCGTGCACAGGTACGGTAGCCGGGTGGGACGCAGACCGTGACCGAGCTCGGACGGACCTTGATGCGGAGTTTCTTGCTGGCCGGGCGCGTGCCGCCATCAAGCTCGTAGCGGACCTTCTCGTCGAACCGGATCCTGAATTTCTTCCCCTGCGTGACCTTGGCAAAGGGGGACTGCTCCGGATGCCCCACCGCGAGCCGGCCGACCGTCCGGGCCCACTGGACCGGATTCCGTGCCGTCACCACTCCTAGCTCGAGGCGCCCATCATCTGGTTGCGCTTGAGGGAAAGCCTCGATTCCGCCTAGCGTCTTGGCGACATTCGCGGTTAGCACGCACGAGACCTTGCCCTTGAAGAAGCGTTTGCCGTCCACATCTACGGTCGCCTTCACCCGGCGTGCACCGAGGCTCCTGATCCCGCTGACGACGTAGGCGGCGCGGCCCAGCCGACCCTTGGTTCCCCGGTCTGCGTCGGAGATCATCCGGGCGTCGAATCCCGCGCCTGCCATCACCGTGAAGCGCTCACCGTTCACCGAGCCTGTGTCTAGCCGGCGCCGGTCACCGTGCAACCCGACCTGCACCGCCTCGGCGAGATCATGGGGAACGCCCAGATTCGCCGCCAGCAGGTTCGCTGTCCCCGCGGGCAAGATCGCCACCGCGGTGTCCGTCCCCGCCACCGCGTCGATGCAGCGCTGCACCGTGCCGTCACCGCCCCAGACGAACATCACGTCGATGCCCCGATCCGTGACCCGGCGCGCGAACTTCGGAGCGCGGCGGCTCTTCGTCACCTCGTACCACAGCGGATCGGTCACGCCTTCCGCGGCCAGGATCCGCCGCAGCTCGGGCAGGCCGCCTCCGAGGCTCTTCCGTGAATGCGCTACTACCGCGACGTCAGCCACGCCAGGTTCCCTTCCGGGCAGTCCGTTGCCTTGCCTGTGCCCTCGCAGTCCTCAGACCTTCCGCCAGCGGGCCTCGCACAGCCCGTAGACACCGAAGACCACGAGGCCGAGCGCGGCCGCCAACATCAGGAACTCGCCGAACGGCTGATCGCGCAGTGTCAGCAGCGCCTTGTCAATGCCGCCGGACTCTGATGCCTTATGGGTGACCGCCGCGTCGACCACCAGCGCGCCGGCCAAGGCGAAGACCACCCCTCGCGCGATGGTGCCCGTCATGCCGAACAGTTCCACGACACGCCGCATCCTGGCGCTCATCCGGGCCGTCTGCAGGTACTTCATGAACTTCTTGCGAGCACCCTCGATGACCAGGATGATGCCGCAGGCAACGACGGCCAGCCCGATGACGCCGACAAGCACTCGGCTGGCCGTGTGCTGCATGGCGGTGGCCGTTATGTCCTGCTGGCGGCGGGACTGGCTGCGGTCCGTGCCGGAGATCACCGTGAACGTCAGGTACGACAGGCCCGCGTAGACGATCGCCCGGCCCAGCGACTTGAGCCTGGGGCCCACCCCGGGCCGCTCGCCGGTGACGCCGAACGCGGCCTCGCTCAGCCGCCACAGCGCGTAGCCCGCGAAGCCGATGGCGAGCAGCCAGAGCGAGACCTGCCCGTAGGATTTGCCCGCGAGCAGGTGCAAGGCGCCCTGCTGGTCCGCCTCACGCGAGCTGCGCCCCAGCGCGACCAGTACCGCGACCCAGCCCACCAGGATGTAGATGACACCGCGCGCGGTCAGGCCCGCACGGGCCAGGAAATGCGCGGCCGGGCTGCTGGAAGCCCGCCTTGCGGTGTGCCGCGCGCCCGCCGCGGATACAGAATGCATACCCGTCTCTACCTTGGTGGCAGGTCGGCAAACAACCGCGGGCCGCCGGCACCGCCGTCGCGCGCCGAGCGGACAGCCGGGACAGCGAACAGGTGTGGAACAGCTCACGACGGGCAGTAGGGCGAGCCATGTCGGTTGCAGCCGCTACCCGGCGGACTCTCGCCCCGCTTGCCATCGTCACCGCGGCGGCGTTCCTTTTTGCGCTCCTGCTCCTCCTGGTACGGCTGCAGTGGGCACCGCTTGAGTCCGTCGATCACCGCGCGGCGGCCGGGCTGAACAGCCTCGTTGCTGGCCACCCCGCAGTGGTCAGCGTCGTCAAGGCTGTCACGTGGCTGGGTAGCAGTGGCGTGCTGTGGACGCTGACAGGTACGGCCGCCGTCGTGCTAGCCATCCGGCGCCGGTGGCGGCTCGTGATCTACCTCCTGGTCACTGGCGGTGGCGAACTGACGCTTAACCCCGTCCTCAAGGCGCTTGTTGGCAGGCTACGTCCGGTGGTCGCCCATCCGATCGCGTACGGTACCGGCGACAGCTTCCCCAGCGGGCATGCGCTCGGCTCGATCGTCTGCTACGGCGCCCTGTTGCTGGTCTTCCTGCCCGCGACCCGCGGAGTGTGGCGCCGCGTGTTCATCGGGGTGATCTGCACGCTGATCGCCGCGATCGGCATCAGCCGACTCCTGCTCGGCGTGCATTTCCTCTCAGACGTGCTCGGCGGCTGGGCGCTCGGCATCACCTGGCTGGGCATCACCGCCTTCGCCTTCGAACTATCCCGTCAGGCCACCGGGGCGCCGGTAACCAATCCGGTGACCGAAGGCCTTGAGCCCGAGGCTCGAGCGGACCTCAAGCCAGCAGAACCGGAGACGACCATGCATCATGACCGCGCTCGAAGGTACGGCCGTACCGCTGCCGGGGTCGTCGTGATCTGGGTGCTGATCGTCGGTGCCCTCACCGGCATCGGCAAGCTGATCATGATCACCCATAACGCGAACGGCAACCTGCTCGGCGACCATACGATCCCGCACTGGTTCGCCGCGCACCGCACGCCGACGCTGAACCACTGGAGCCTCATCGCCAGTAACCTCGGGGCCACCCAGGACATCCTCATCGTCAGCGTCGCTACCTGCGTCGTGTTCCTTACGGTCACCCGTCGCTGGCGGCCGGTGATCTTCCTCGCCGTGGTCATGTTCGGCGAACTGGCCGCCTTCTTTACGATCGCGGCCGTGGTAAAGCGACCACGGCCGGACGTCCCCCACCTCGACTCCAAGCTGCCCACCTCGGCGTTCCCGTCCGGGCACATGGCCGCGACCACGTGCCTTTACGTCGGCATCGCCATCCTGGTCATCGGCTACGCTCGCGGCTGGTGGCGCTATCTGTTCCTGATCCCCGCGATCGTCATGCCGGTCCTGATCGCCGTAGCTCGCATGTACCGGGGTGAGCATCACCCCACGGACATCCTCGGCAGCCTGCTGTTCGCCGCGCTCTGGCTGACCGCCACCACGATGCTCATAAAGCCGGCCAAGGACGGCCTCGACCGGGCTGGCCGACGTCCCTTGGGCCTGCCCCGCAGAATGGGCGCCGACCATAGCCGAGAGGCCGGGCCAGCGCCCGGCGCCGTGTCCGTGGGCACGGGCGAGCGGCGGAGGACGGTCTGACATGGCCAGCGCGAGCACCTGGGAACGGATCGAACGCCGGAAGCTGCACCAGCGGGAACGGTGGACGCGCCCGGCCCGGCCAGGGGACCGGCCCGATCCCTCCCGCCCGGCCGGCACGGACATGCTGCCGCAGATCAAGCACATCATCGTCCTGATGATGGAGAACCACTCCTTTGACAACTACCTCGGCACTCTCGGCCGAGGAGAGGGGTTCTCGCTCGGGGACGACGGCCTGCCGGATGCGGAGAATCCTGATTCCGCGGGAACCATGATCCGGGCCTGTCATGCGAGCTCCACCCTGCAGGCAGACGGTGTGCCCTGCCAGAGCTGGAGCGCCAGCCACGCGCAGTGGGCTGGCGGCAAGATGAACGGTTTCGTGACCTCGGCCCAGCAGGCCGCGCCCGAGGGCGACAAGGCCGCGGGCATGGCCTACTGGACCGATCAGGATCTGCCCTTCTACCACGGGCTGGCCCGGACCTTTCCGCTGGCCGACCACTGGTTCAGCTCGTGCCTCGGGCCCACGTTTCCGAACCGTCGGTTCCTGCTGGCCGGGACGGCCAACGGCTTGATGGATGACCTGCCCTTGAACCTGATGGACCGACCGCGGGCCGGCACGATCATGGACATGCTGACCGGGCACGGGATCTCCTGGGTCAACTACCGGCCGGCCGGCAGCGACCAGTCCGAGTTCGGCCGCTACCTGCGGTACCGGCACCGCCGGAAGCGGCACCATCTAGTCTCGCTCGGCCGCCCGCTGCGTAAGACCAGCAATGTGTTCAAACGGGATCTCCAGTTCACGTCGGCCATCTATCCGCTCGGGATGGCCGGCTACATGGCCCACGTCCGCAGCATCGAGCGGTTCTTCGCCGATGCGGACTCCGGCAATCTCCCGTCGTTCTGCATCGTCGACCCGGACTTCCGCAGCTTCTCGGAGGAGAGCCCGCAAGACATCCGCCGGGGGGAGAGTTTCGCCGCCGAGGTGATCAGCCGGGTCATGCACGGCCCGGGCTGGGCGGACACGCTGCTCATCTGGACCTACGACGAAAACGGCGGCTATTACGACCATGTGGCCCCGCCCGCTGCGGTGCCGCCGGACGACGTCCCCGGCCGCAGCCGGGTCGCGCATCCGTCCCCGCTGCGCAGCCTGCTGAAGGTGCTGTTCCCCGGCTATGTGCGGCACGCCGAGCAGCTTGTCGCGGGCCCGGATGCCTACGACATCTACGGATTCCGGGTACCGGCCGTGATCGTGTCACCTTACGCACAGCCGGACTGCGTTTTGTCGGATGTATTCGACCACACCTCGGTGCTGAAACTTATCGAGGAGAAATGGAATCTGCCCGCGCTGACCCGGCGGGACGCGGCGGCTACCTCGCCGCTCGGCGCCCTGAACCTGACGGCTCCGCCGGCGTTCCTGACGCCGCCGCGATTGCCCGCGCCGGCGCTTGCATGGGGCACCTGGTGAGCGCTCGCTGACGCTTCCAGCAGGCGGTCAAGAGCCATGCCCGCGTCTAGCGGGTGGGCGATCGTGCCCCACCGCGCGCCGGACAGGTTCGCGAGGTGCGCAGCCTGCTCGTGATCGTCGGCCGGCGCCAGGATGACCAGCTCTGGCAGGCTGCGCGCCGTCTCCGCGGCGTCGTCGTCATCGGTGCCGCGGCAGTCGGACAGGAGGATAACGACGCGGCGGCGGGCGCGGGCCTGCGCCAGCTGCTCGCGCGCCGCGCGCAGCGCGTCGGCCAGGCTGGTCACGCCGTGTCCTCTGAGCCGGAGCAGTCGCTCGGCCACCACCGCGGGCGCGATGTCACTGACCAGGGGCCGGATGACGTCGACGGTCGCGGCGAAGGACAGGACCGCGTGCTCCTCGGGGGCCCGCAGCGCGCAGGCGGCGGCGAGGGTCGCGGCCACGGCCAGCCGCTGGCCGGTCATCGAGCCCGACCGGTCGACCACGACCGCGAATGCCGTGCGCCGCCTCGCCCAGTGCAGCGTAGTCAGGTCGTCGCGGACGACGGGCCGGGCCTCCATCCTGGCCGCCGAGATGCCGTCGACGGAGGCATCGATGTCGAGGTCGCCGTCCGCGGCGC
>JBOHCG010000318.1:0-9007 GCA_050698735.1 Streptosporangiaceae bacterium
GTCCCAGGTGTCGAATCTCGTCAGCAGCCTGCGGGAGAACAATCAGCGCCCTAATGAACAGTGCTCACGCCCCGCACCAGGCGGGCGGGCACGACATCCCAGCAGCGATCAACTCTCCCGGTCACCAGCAAGGGCACGGTCTCTCAGCAGGGCTCAAAGCCCGGGAAGAACAAGTGCTCACCTGCCGGCGGCCACCAGGCACCGAGTCTGCCGGATGGCGGACCCGCTAACACTCATTAGGAGTCCTGGGCCTGGGGCGCGGGCCCTCTCGCGGCATTGATGTCCTGGGCGGCGATGAAGTCGGCCTCGCTGACCAGCGCGGGATGCGCGGGCCGCTCCGAGATGACCCACCCGTCGGGCAGATTCCAGCGCTGCACGCTCTTGTGCCCCAGGCTGATGTCGCCCGGGTCGGCCAGGTCCTTGTCGGTCCGCTGCCGGTTCCACACCTGATGGCCGGTGTACCGCGGGTTCTGCAGGATCGTGGTGACCGTACCGAGTGTCCATTTCGCCCCGGTGCGGGTTCCGGCCCGGGTCAGCCGCTGACGGACACAGGATGCCCGCGTCGTTCAGCGCCCGGGTGATCCGCGCCACCGAATGCCCCGCGAGACGCTGCGCGAAGATCCACTGCACGACATGCGCAGTGCCCGGGTCGGGTTCCCGTCCTCTGCCTTGACCCCGAGTCGACGGCCGAGGAGATCCAGTGCCAGCTCCTCCTGCTCACCTACTGGCACAAGTACGTAGGCGCGGGCGAACCCGAGATAGCCGACGCCATCGCGGCCGCCTACCCGCAGGCTGTCGCGCGGATCGTCCGCGCTGCCAGGGCGCCGGACTCGCGGGCGGCAGCGGCGATGCTGTTCGAAGGGCTCCTGCGGCCGGGCTTCGACCCGGCCAGGGGCGCATCGGCGGCACGCCGGTACGTGAACAACAAGGCCACGATCGCGATCCTCAACCACCGCAAGACCACAGATGGCGGAGTCCGGCCCTGGGAGGCACTCGGCGTCTCCGAGCGCCGCTACTACAAGCTGCTGAACAGGTTCGCCCTCAAGGCCGGCGCGCGCTACGAAGTCGACGCGGACGTGCTGGAAAAGATCCGTGCTCACCTGATCGGCCGCGACCGGAAGACGGATACGCACGCCGCCGCCATGGAACTGCTGCAGGAGCGCGGATTCACCTACGCGGCCGCACGGAAGTGGCTGCAGCGCCATCCCTGCAGCGAAACGCTCACAGCCTGGCCCCGGTCGAAGCGGCCCTCAGCCCCGCCAGATTTCCAGCCACCCCCGACCGCGCACCCGGGTGCATAAGCCTGTAACCCAGGTCCGCCCCTTCCGGTCAGCTTGAGGATATTGATACCGAACGGGTCCATGGTGACGCCCCCCAGGATTTCCCCGGCCGGCTCGACGGGCAGGAATGCGCGGCTGTGCTCGTTGCCCGCCACCGCGAAGGGCAGTATGGTGCCGGCGGCCAGGCCGCCGAAGTCCCGGTACAGGCGCAGCACCGCCACCTCGTCCTCGATCGGGTTGACCAGGCCGACGTCGAGCTGATGCCGGACGTCGAAGACCTCGTCCAGGCCTCCGTAGGACGGGCCGCGGTGCCATGGCGTGTCGCCCGCCGATTAGGACAGGTACATGCAGGCGCCGTCAGCGGCGAGCCGTTCGAGCGCCCGCGGCGGTCGGGGCCAGCAGTTGCTTGACCAAGGGCGCGAGGTACAGCCGGGCGCCGGACGCCAGTCCGGCGCTTTCCCTGGTCAGGGCGAGGGCCAGGTCGGCCAGCCGGGCCGAGACGTAGGCCTGGGCCAGAGTTCCCCTGATGTGCGCGGCGTCGGCCGGGTCGGTGAACGGGTAGCGGTGTCCGTGTTCATCGTGAGCCTGGGCGGCTAGGCCATCGGGATGCGGAACCTGGTCATCTACGAACTGGAGAACGACAGCTCCCGCTACCTGCGAGCCCTGGGCGGCGCGCGGCTATGGCCGCACCCGTAGTTGTGGCTGTACGGGCGTAGGCGTCCGGACTGCAGTGGATCGGGCGGCGCGGCATTGGCGCAGTTCAGTGACGGGGCTGGAGGTCCGGCGTTGGGTGCGGTCGGGTGGTCCGCTTAACCGTGCCGACATGGGATCGAAACC
Source organism: Streptosporangiaceae bacterium (assembly GCA_050698735.1). Lineage (GTDB taxonomy): Bacteria > Actinomycetota > Actinomycetes > Streptosporangiales > Streptosporangiaceae > Palsa-504. The sequence goes on from JBOHCG010000318.1 coordinate 2,118, forward strand.
CTAACGAGACCACTATCCTCCTTCTCCTGAGGTCATGAAGGGTTGACACTTAACCGGTATAGTGATTCGCTCAGTCGACCCGGAGATCCCGGATAGCCGAGCGTCGCAGGCAGAGCCGGAACTGCATAACCGAACATCACGCCGATTGACCGGCGGCCATGACAGCCGTAGTTCGCGGGCGCTCCAGGGTGCGCCGCCGGTAGATTGCGCGACCGTCGTGACCCCCCAGGGCGTAAAGAAAGAAGGAATCATCAATGTCGTTGAGACCCTGGCGTACGGGAATGATTGCGACCGGCGCCGCCCTCCTGGCTACAGGGATGCTTGCTGCCTGCGGGAGCAGCAGTAGCAGCAGTGCCACGTCGTCCTCGGGCCCCACCGGAGTGCTCTCGGTCGCCACCGGCGCGACGAGCTACCCCGATGACTTCAACCTCTACTCCCCGAACGCCGAGGACGCCACCAACGGCATGATCTACGAGCCGTTGTTCTTCTACGACACGGCGAAGGCCGGCGAGATCACGCCCTGGCTCGGGACCAGTTATGCGTGGTCCAACGGTGGCAAGACGCTCACGGTCCAGCTCAGGCACAACGTGAAGTGGACCGACGGCAAGCCGTTCACCAGCGCGGACGTTGTCTTCACCTTCAACCAGGCGCTGCACAGCACCGCGCTCAACAAGTTCGCTCTGCCCCTGGCCAGCGTGTCGGCCGACGGCACCTATGGGGTGACGATCAACTTCACCAAGGTGGCGTACACAGATGCCTACTACGCGCTCGGCCGGGTGGAGATACTGCCCGAGCACATCTGGAAGTCGGTCACGGACCCGGCCACGTTCCTGAACCAGCACCCGGTCGGAACCGGCGCCTACATCCTGACCAAGTTCTCCCCGCAGGTCTTCGAGCTGACCGCGAACCCGCACTACTACATGCCGGGCCTGCCGCACTTCAAGACCGTCCGGTTCATCGGCTACAGCGGCAACACGACGATGGACGCGGCGGTCGAAGCGGGCGATCTCGACTGGACCGGCGCCTTCATCCCGAACATCAAGCAGACCTACCTGGCCAAGGACCCGAAGTTCGTGGTCAGTGACATCCCGCTGGCCACCACGTTCCTGATCACGAACATGGTCAGCGGCCCCACCACCAAGCTCGCCGTCCGCCAGGCGATCAGCGACGCGATCAACCGGTCGTATATCAGCAACACGGTCTACGACGGGTATGCGCCGGCCACCAACCCAGAGGCGCTGATCACCCCGAACTTCAACCCGGTGCTCGACCCGAGCCTGGCCAGCGCCTCGTTCCCCAGCCCGAACGCCGCGGCGGCCAAGAGCCTGCTGACCAAGGCCGGCGTTGCCACGCCACTGACCCTCACGGTCAAGATGGTGGCTGGCTACACCGACTACTTGAGCGACCTGCAGATCATGCAGCAGGAACTCAAGCCAGCCGGCATCAACCTCGTCATTGACCAGGAGGCCTACACCTCGTTCATCTCCGACCAGGACAACGGCAATTTCCAGCTGCTGATGGACAGCCTGGGCTACACGCCGGACCCGTGGTCGTACTACTACACGGTGCTGGACAGCTCGATCGCGGGCCCCATCGGCACGGCCGACACGGTCGGCAACTTCGGGCGCTACCGGAATCCGACGGTGGACGCGGCGCTCAACACCATCGCCTCGACAACGAGTACCACGGCGCAGCAGCCGGCCTTCAACCAGATCGAGACGATCTTCCAGCAGGACATGCCGCTGATCCCGCTCTGGGAATCCCAGAACGAGATCGAGTTCAATGGGAACTTCGTCGGCAACATCCCCACAGTGTCGAACGCGTACGGCGCCCCAGCTGTCTACATCCAACCGGATATCGGCTGGATCGCCGCACGGCTCACCCCGGTGAGCAAGTGACCACGACGGCCCGGGACTGACGCAGTCCAGGGTCCGGGAAGACGCTCGGCGGGGGATGCCGCGGACCGCAAGACCGCGGGGTCCCCCGCCGGGCACCGCACCGGGCACGCCGGCCATACCGCCGGAGGAAGGAGGGACCGGGGCGTGCGTTATGTGCTCCGCAAGCTGGGCTTCTACCTGGTGGCCGCCTGGGCGGCGCTCACCATCAACTTCGCCCTTCCGCAGCTCATCCCGGGCAACCCGGTCGAGGCGCTGATCGGCCGGATGGCGCAGTCGGGGGGCGCCCCACCGGGCGAGGCCAAGGTGCTGACCAGCCTGCTGGGCCTCGGCACGGGAAACATACTGGAGAAGTACTGGCAGTACGTGGACGGCCTGGCCCATTTCCGGCTCGGCCTGTCCATCACCAACTTCCCCACCCCCGTCAGCACCGAGATCGGCCAGTCCATCTACTGGACGCTGATCCTGGTTGGCACCGCGACAGTGGTCAGCTTCGCGCTCGGTATCGGGCTCGGCGCTCTGGCCGGCTGGAAGCGGGGGTCTAAGCTGGACGCGATCATCCCGGCTACCACCTTGCTCACCGCGATGCCGTACTTCTGGCTGGCGCTCCTCTTCGTGTACGTCTTCGCCAGCAACGTCTGGCACGTGCTTCCCCAGGGCCAGGGGTACGACACTAACTCCGAGCTCAACGTCGGGTGGAACCTGCCGTTCCTCGCCTCAGCCTTGCAGCACGCGATCCTGCCCGCGCTGACCATCGTGGTCAGCTCGGTTGGCGGCTGGCTGCTGGGCATGCGGAACATGATGGTCTCGACGCTGTCCGACGATTACGTCGTCGCCGCCGAGGCAAAAGGGTTGAGGCAGCGCCGGATAATGATCGGCTACGCGGCCCGCAACGCGGTACTGCCCAGCATCTCCGGGTTCGCGATCTCACTCGGATTCATCGTCAGCGGGGCGATCGCGACGGAGTACGTGTTCTCCTACCCGGGCCTGGGCGAGAAACTCGTACAGGCCGTCATCAGCGACGACTACCCATTGATGCAGGGGATCTTCCTTGTGATCACATTCGCAGTGCTGGGCGCCAACATGATCGTTGACCTGTTGCACGGCTTCATCGACCCGCGGACGAGGCTGTCCCGGTGACCGCCACCAACGTGGTCGCCGCGGCCGCCGCGCAGACCGGCGGCTACGGCACCGGCCGGCTGACTGGGCTGCGGGCCGCGTTCCGCTCGCCCAGGCTGGCCGCGGGAACCAGCATCGTCGGGTTCTTCGTGCTGCTCGCGATCTTCGGCCCGTTCTTCTTCAGCAACCCGAATGCGCTGAGCAATACCGAGCTCGCCGGGCCGTCACTCAAGCACTTGCTCGGCACCACCCAGATCGGGCAGGACGTCTTCGCCCAGCTCGTGGTCAGTGCGCGCAACTCGCTGTTGATCGGCGTGGGCGCCGGGCTGCTGGCCACCGTCGTCTCGATCGTCGTCGGCATCAGCGGCGGGTATGCGGGCGGGATCATCGACGAGGCACTGAATCTGTTCAGCAACGTGGTCCTGGTCATCCCCACGCTACCGCTGGTCATCATCATCATTGCTGACGTCAAGTCCAGCGGCCTCGTCCCGCTGATCGTGATCATCGCCTTCACCAGCTGGGCGGCGGCCGCCCGGGTATTGCGGGCGCAGACCCTGTCGGTGCGAAACCGCGAGTACGTGCTGGCCGCCCGGGCCTCCGGGGAACACGCGTGGCGGATCGTGTTCGTCGAGATTATGCCCAACGAGCTGCCGATCATCGTATCCAACTTCATTTTCGGCGTAATCTTCGCGATTCTCACCCAGGCGGCTCTCGCCTTCATCGGCCTGGGCGACCCGACGCTTCTCACCTGGGGAAACATGCTCAGCCTGGCCTACGACAACCAGGCCCTCTCGGTCGGCGCCTGGTGGTGGCTCATCCCGCCGGGCTTGTGCATCGCGCTGCTCGGCATGGGCCTTGCGCTGATCAACTTCAGCCTGGACCAGCTGCTCAACCCGCGGCTGCGGGTGTACAGGCCCGCCAAGGCCAGGCGGGTCCGGGTGCAGGTGAGCCAGGGATGAGCGGCGGGATATCAGGTTTCAGGGGCAACGGGTCGGCCGCCCGGCAAGGTGTGGTTCTGCGGGCGGAGCACGTCAGCGTGGAGTACGCCGGGCCGCGCCCGACCCGTGCCGTGCGCGACGTCACGGTCGAGCTGCGCCGCGGCGAGGTGCTCGGCATCGCCGGGGAGAGCGGATGCGGCAAGTCCACGCTGGCCTACGCGCTGACCCGGATGCTCAGGCCGCCCGCCGAACTGACTGCCGGGTCGATCACGTTCTGCCCCTCGGACGGGGCGCCGGTGGACGTGATGGCGCTGGAAGGTGAGGAGCTGCGCCGGTTCCGGTGGAACAAGATCTCGATGGTCTTCCAGAGCGCGATGAACGCCCTTAACCCGGTGTCCAGCCTGGCCAGGCAGTTCGATGACATCTTCGAAGCGCACCGGCCGCATATGGACCGCGCCGCCCGCCACGCCAGGGCGCGGGAACTGCTCGACATGGTCGGGATCGACCCGGCCAGAATCAATGGCTTCCCGCACGAACTCTCCGGCGGCATGCGGCAGCGAGTCATGATCGCCATGGCGCTCGCGCTCGAGCCGGAGGTCGTCATCATGGACGAGCCGACCACCGCACTGGACGTGGTGGTGCAGCGGGAGATTCTAGACGAGATCGAACGGCTCCGTGAGGACCTCAGGTTCAGCGTCATCTTCATCACCCACGACCTGTCCCTGCTACTCGAGATCAGCGACCGGCTCGCGGTGATGTACGCGGGCGAGATCGTGGTGCAGGCGCCGTCCGAGCTGGTTGGTACCGCCCCCGCGCACCCTTACACCCTCGGCCTGCTGCGTTCGTTCCCGGACATGCGCAGCGCCAGGCGCGAACTGCGCGGTGTACCGGGAAACCCGCCGGACCTGCGGGACGACTTTCCTGGGTGCCCGTTCGCGCCGCGCTGTGACTACCAGTTCGAGCCCTGCGAGACCATCCATCCGGTGCTGCGGGCGCCCGCCACCCGGCTGACGGTAGCTGATCCGGCCCTGGTCAGTGGCTGGCGGGTGGCCTGTCATCTGCACAACCAGCAATACCGCCCGGGGGGACCGCCTGATCAGCTCGCGGGGGTGGCCCAGGATCAGTCTGACCCCGATGTCCCGGCTGTGGACAGGCCGGTCGCCGCGGATTCGCTGGGAGGCGAGCAGTGAGCGTCCTTGAGGTGCGTGACCTGACCGTCGAGTTCGGTCAGCGTGGCGGCGGCAAGCTGCGGGCTGTGGACAACCTGTCGTTCGAGCTGCACGAGGGGCAGACGCTGGCGCTGGTCGGTGAGAGCGGCAGCGGCAAGTCGACCGTGGTGCGGGCGCTCGCCCAACTGGTGAAGCGGAACTCCGGCGAGATCCTGCTTGACGGCGCGCCCGCGGGTCGGCACGGCCGGGCACTGCGCGGCTACCGGCACCGCGTTCAGCTGGTCTTCCAAGACCCATTTGCCTCACTTAACCCTATACACACCGTGCGCCACCACTTGGTCAGGCCGCTGCTGTTGCAGCGCAGGCACCCGCGAGGCGAGGCCCTGGAGCAGGCCGTCTACGAACTACTCCGCTCGGTGAACCTGACGCCGCCCGAGGAAGTGGCCGGCAAGCACCCGCATGAGCTGTCCGGCGGCCAGCGCCAGCGGGTGGCCATCGCCCGGGCACTGGCCACCAACCCTGACGTCCTGCTCGCTGACGAGCCGGTCTCCATGCTCGACGTGTCGATCCGGCTGGAGATCCTCAACCTGCTTGACGGGCTCAAGCGGGACCGGAACCTGGCCATGCTCTACGTCACCCACGATCTGGCCACGGCCCGGCACTTCTCCTCGCAGATCATGGTGATGTACCGGGGCGAAATCGTCGAGCATGGCCCGAGCGACGAGGTGATCCTGCGGCCTTCGCACCCGTACACGCAGATCCTGGCCGGTTCCGCGCCCGATCCGACGATCTCCCGCGAGGACCTGGCCACGGCCCGGCGGGCCAGGCAAGCCGCTCGTGCCAGCCAGACGGCCGAACAGCGCGAGGTCGCGATCGACAAAGGCTGCCGGTTCGGCTCCCGCTGCCCCTTCGCCATGGACATCTGCGCGACGCATCCGCCCGACCTGCCCGCCGCGCCGGATCACCTGGCCCGGTGCTGGCTGCTCAGCGACGACGTGACGTCGGCCGGGGCCGGCGCGAAGAGCACGCTGAGCGCGCTGCCGCGGCGCGGGCCGGCGCAGTGAGCCAGCCAGGCCGCGCGCGGCAGGAGATCGCGGACGGATCCGCGACAGCGGGCGCCGGGCCGGCATCTGGATCGCGCCGATGGTCGTAGGCAAGGCGAGCGCGCTGTACGCAGATCATCCGGACTGGGTGGTGCGGGACGAGGGAACCGGCGAGCCCGTGTTCGCCGGAGACGTGCTCGGCGCTGAGTGTACGGCTCTGGACCTGACCCACCCGGACGCCGCCGACTATCTCGCCGGCGTGCTGATCACGATGCGGTACTGGGAATCGACTACTTCAAGATAGACTTTGTCTACGCGGGCGCCTGTGAGGGACGCCGCTGCCAATCGGTGACTGGCGTCAATGCGTACCGCCAGGGGCTACGCCTGATCCGCGAGGCGATTGGGCCGGAAGCGGTCCTGCTGGGCTGCGGGGCGCCGATCCTGCCATCGGTGGGAGCCGTCGATGCGATGCGGGTCGGCCCGGATATAGCAGCGCGTTACGAGCCGCCGTACGGGCACCCGACGCTACCCTCCCAGCGCAACGCGACGCGGAACACGATAGCGCGGGCGTGGCAGCAGGGCAGGTTCCGGCTGAACGATCCCGACTGCCTGATGGCCAGGCCGGGAGTGGAACGGCGGGAGGAGTGGGCCGCCACGGTCGAGAGGTTCGGCGGCTTGCGGTCCTCCGGCGACGCGATGGCCGAACTGGATGACTGAGGCCGGGAG
>JBOHCG010000319.1:0-8956 GCA_050698735.1 Streptosporangiaceae bacterium
GGACATCGGCGCCCACGTCAGCGCGCTGCGCGGCTACGTGAACCTCTCTGACGTGCTGGAGTTCGTCGGCCGGCACGAGGAGGCAGTCCAGGTGGCCCGCGAAGGGATCGCGCTGGCCGACCGGGTGGGGCTGGCCCGGACCTGGGGTGTCTTCCTGACCGGCAACCTGGTGGAGAGCCTGCTCCGCCTCGGCCGCTGGAGCGAAGCAGAGCAACTGGCCACCCGGGCGCTGGACTGCATGCCGGAGGGCATCTTCGCCACCACCGTCCTGTTGCTGCGCGCCGAACTGGCCGCGATGACCGGCCGGTACTCCGACGCCGACGTCGACGTGCGTGCCGCGCGGCGTGCCCTGGGCCAGACCCGCGACGTGCAATTCGCCCTGACTATGCAGTACTCCGACGCGCTGGCCGCCCTCACCCAGGGTGACCTGGCCACGGCTCGCCGCCTGGCCGCGGACGGGCTTGTCGACTACGACTCGCCCATGTCCGGGCGTTACATCTGGCCGTTGCTGTGGCTGGCCGCGAGGACCGAGGCCGACGAGGCTACGCTCGCTCGCGACCGGCGGGAGGATATCCCGGCCAGCACCATCGCGCGATGCCGCGCCCTGGCCGGGTTCGCCGTGGCCCCGCCCATGCCAACCGCCTCGTTGCGGGGCTACCAGGCGCTGGTCACCGCGGAACTCGCACGCGCCGCGGCGGGCGACGACGTCGCCGCGTGGCAGGCGGCGGTGCAGGCGTGGCAGGTGGCCGCCGAGCCCTACCCGCTGGCATACGCCTGGCTGCGCCTGGCCGAGGCCGCCGCGACGGCGGGCGACCGGCATACCGCGAGCAGAGGCGTTCGCCAGGCTCATGAACTGGCCCGCCAGGTCGGTGCGGTGCCCATCGCGGACGAGGCGGAGGCGCTTGCCCGGCGCACCAGGCTGAGCCTGGCTGAGCCCGCCGGGCAGGAGGCCGCCCCGCCGATTGAGGACCCGCTCGCCCGCTTCGGGCTTACCGAGCGCGAGCGCGAGATCCTGGCGCTGCTGTCCGCGGGCCGGTCCAACCCGCAGATCGCCGAGGCGCTGTTCATCAGCCCCAAGACGGCCAGCGTGCACGTGTCGAACATCCTGGCAAAGCTCGGGGTGACCAGCCGGATGGAGGCCGCCGCTGTGGCCCACCGCCTCGGCGTGGCCGGCTAAGCGCCTCGTCGCGGGGGACTAGGGCACCGGCACGGGAAATATAAGCGCCTCGCAGGGGCCGGCTACGGCAGCACGCCGATGTGCAGGTCAGGCCCTTAGCCGGATCGTGGAGGTCATGGCAGAAGACCCCACGACGGCGAAAGAGGCGTGATCTCCATGACGATCAAGAATGCTCCGTCAGGGACGATCCGGGCGGCTCTGCGGTACCCGGCCTTCCGTCGGCTGCTGTCCGCGCTGGCCGTGTCCCAGATCGGCGACTGGCTCTACAACCTTGCTCTGGTGGTGCTGGTCTACGACCGCACCCACTCGGCAGCGTGGGCGGGCGTCACGACCGCTGCCCGGGTGGTGCCGGTCGTCGCGCTGGGCCCGCTGGGCGGCGTGCTCGCCGATCGGTTCGACCGCAGGCGCCTCATGCTTGTCTCGGATGTGGCCCGGATGGGTCTCATGCTCCTGCTGGCCGCGGTGGCGGCGACCCGGCTGCCGATCCTGCTCGCCCCGCTGATCGCGGCCACCGCGACCGCCGCCGCGGCGCCGTACCTGCCCTGCGTCGCCGCCGTCACGCCGCGCCTCGTCGACGACGCCGACCTGCCGGGTGCCAACGCGGCGCGGTCGGCCGTGGCCGGCCTCGGCATCATCATCGGTCCCGCCCTCGGCGGCCTGCTGCTTCTCCTCGGCTCGCCGGCCTTCGCCTTCGCGCTGAACGCGGTGACCTTCGGGCTGTCGGCGCTCGCGCTGCTCGCCATCCGGGCCGACGGTGCCTTCGCCACCCGCCGCGCCCCCGGCCAGCCCGCCGGCCTGTTCCGCGAGATAGCGCAGGGCGCCGTCGCGCTCCGCGCGCACCCCGCGGCGCTGCACCTGGTCGGAGCGGACATCATGTGCAGCACGCTGTACGGGACCCAGACCGTGCTGCTGCTCATCGTGTCCCGCGGGCTCGGGCTCGGCGCGCAGGGCTACGGGTACCTGTTCGCCGCCATCGGGGTGGGCGGGCTGCTCGGCACCGCCCTGGCAGGCAGGGCCAGCCGCGGCTCCCGTCCCAGCCTCGTCCTGGCCGGCGCGCTGCTTGCCGCCGGGCTGCCCACGATGCTGCTCGCGGTGACCCGCTGGCCGGCCGCGGCGATCGTGCTGACCGGGCTCACCGGCATGGGGGCGCTGCTCGTCGAGATCATGACAGACACGGGCCTGCAGCGGATGCTCGACGAGGACGTCTTCGGCCGCGCCTACGGCCTGGCGATCCCTGCCTCGCTCGGCGGCATCGTCGCCGGTTCGCTGATCGCCCCCGTGCTGGCCAACACGCTCGGCGGGTCAGGCGCCCTGGTAGCGGTCGGCGGCGCGGTCCTTGCCTATGCCGCGCTCGTCCTGCGCACCCCGGCCGCCTCCCGCGGCACGGTCTCCCCACAGGTCGTGGCGGGCGCCGTACCCTCTCGCTAGAGTCGGCAGCAGGCATCGTGGGCCTTGAAAATCGTTGGCACTGGAAACAAGGAGGTCGGCGTGGCGAGTTCTCATCTGACCGTAGGGGCCGGAGACCATCATGTCGTGGCCGTGCACGGCTGGTTCGGCTCGGCTCGCGGCTGGGGCTCGCTGCCCGACTGGCTGGACCGGTCGGCGTACACCTGGGCGTTCATGGACCTGCGCGGCTACGGCGACCGCAGGGACGTCCCCGGGGACTACACCATCGAGGAGGCCGCGGCCGACGCGATCGCCGTCGCCGACGACCTGGGGTGGGACCGCTTCTCCGTGGTCGGCCATTCCATGGGCGGCAAGATCGCCCACCAGGTGCTGCTGCAGGCGCCGGACCGGGTGCGCAAGCTCGTCGGCCTCAACGCGGTGCCAGCCAACGAGGTGCCGTTCGACGACCAGGGCTGGGCACTGTTCGACGGCGCGGCCGCAAGCGCGGGCAACCGAGCCGCGATCATCGACTTCACCACCGGGAACAAGCTGACCAAGACCTTCATCAACCACGTCGTCCAGCACTCGCTCGACAGCTCCACCGAGGAGGCGTTCGCCGCCTACCTGCAGACGTGGGCGAAGAGCGACTTCTCCGCCCAGCTCAAGACCGACACGACCACCCCGGTCAAGCTGATCGTCGGCGTCAACGACCCCGCCCTGTCCGCCGACGTGATGGAGCAGACCTGGCGGGTCTTCTTCCCCAACGCCGAGATGACCATCCTCCCCGACGCCGGCCACTACCCCATGTTCGAATCCCCGGTCGTCCTCGCCACCTCCATCGAGGAGTTCCTCGCGCAGGAATGACCCAGCACCCTCGGCCCGACACCGCCCCACCAGCCCCCCGGCCCGACACCGAGGTCGTTTTCGACCCTGCCACCTACACCACTGGGGTCCCCTTCGATGCGCTGGCGCGGCTGCGCCGCGACGCCCCGGTGGTTCGAATGGATGAGATCCCGGTGCTCGGCTGGCCGGCCGGGCCCGGGTTCTGGCTGGTGCTCCGCCACGCCGAAGTGGAATCGGTGCTGCGCAGGCCCGAGCTGTTCTCCTCCTCGCTCGGCGCGACGCAGATCCGGGACCCGGCGACGCCGCAGGCGCTTGGCTACGTCCGCCGGATGATGCTCAACATGGACCCGCCCGAGCACTCCAGGCTGCGCCGGCTGCTCAGCCGCTCGTTCACCCCGCGGGCGGTCGCCCAGCTCGAGGACGGGATCCGCGATCACGCAAGGGCCATCTGCGACCGCGCCTTCGCCGGCCCGCGCGGCGAATGCGACTTCGCCAAGGACGTGGCCGCGGACCTGCCGCTGCTTGCCCTGGCCGACGTGCTCGGCGTGCCGGAGCAGGATCGCTGGCTGCTGTTCGACTGGTCCAACCGGGTGATCGGCTACCAGGATCCCGACTACGCCTCCTCGGCCGAGTTCGACCCGGCGGCGGGCACGCGGATGGCCGCCGAGGCGCTCGCGCTGCGCCCGGTGCCCGACCGCGACGGCCGGATGCCCGACCCCCGTACCCGCGAGGGCATGCCGGACCTGTACGCCTACGCCCACCTGCTGGCCGAGGAGAAACGCCGCCGTCCTGGAGACGACGTGATGTCGATCCTGCTGGCCCAGGCGGATGACGGCGGCGGCCGGGTGTCGGCGGCCGAGTTCGAGAACATGTTCTGGCTGTTCGCCGTGGCGGGCAACGAGACGCTGCGCAACGGCCTGCCAGGCGCCTGCATCGCGCTGCTCGAGCACCCCGAGGCTCAGCAGGCGCTGCGCGCCGACCCGGCGCTGCTGCCGGTCGCGGTGGACGAGATGCTGCGCTGGTGGACGCCGGTCATGACGTTCCGCCGTACCGCGACCCGTGACTGCGAACTCGGCGGCCAGCCGGTTCGCGCGGGAGAGAAGGTGGTCGTCTCGTTCACCTCGGCCAACCGCGACGAGGAGGTCTTCGCCGACCCCGACCGGTTCGACATCCGCCGCCAGCCCAACCCGCACCTGGTCTTCGGCCACGGCCCGCACTTCTGCCTCGGCGCTCACCTGGCGCGCAGCCAGATGCGCGCCCTGTTCGGGGAGGTACTGGCCCGCACGTCGGCTCTCGCCTACGCGGGCCAGCCCTCCTACCTGCGCTCGAACTTCCAGCGCGGCGTCAAGCGCCTTCCCGTCGCCTGGACCGCGGCCTAGCCGCCTAAATCGCGTCGAACGTGTCCGGGTCGGGACCGGTCCGCTCGTTCCGGTTCAGCGCGCTGATCGCCTCGACCTCCTCGGCCGACAGGCCGAAGTCGAACAGGTCGATGTTCTCCCTGATCCGCTCCGGGGTGACGGACTTGGGGAAGACGATGTCGCCGCGCTGCAGGTGCCAGCGCAGCACCACCTGGGCCGGGGTCTTGGCCGCCCGCTTGGCGATCACGCCGATCTCGGGGTCGCCGAGGACGTTGCCCCGCCCGAGCGGTGACCAGGCCTCGACCGCCATCTGGTGCTCGAAGCAGAACGCGCGCACGTCGTCCTGGGTCAGGTAGGGGTTGACCTCGATCTGGTTGACCGCGGGGATGATCTCGGTCTCCCCGTGCAGCCGCCGCAGGTGGTGCGGCTGGAAGTTGGACACGCCGATCGACCTGGCACGCCCGTCACGGTAGAACTCCTCCAGGGTCTTCCAGGTCGATACGTAGTCGCCGTCGTACCTGGTCGGCAGCGGCCAGTGGATGAGGAACAGGTCGAGGTAGTCGAAGCGGAGCGCCTTGAGCGACTCGTCGAAGGCCCGGCGGGCGTCGTCGGGCCGGTGCGCGTCGTTGCTGAGCTTGCTCGTGACGTACACCTCGCTGCGGTCCAGGCCGGACCGCCTGATCGCCTCGCCGACCTCCTTCTCGTTGCCGTAACCCTCGGCCGTATCGATATGCCGGTAGTCGGCCTCCAGCGCGGTGCTGACCGCGGCCACGGTGTCCTTCGGCTTGACAAGGAAGACGCCGAACCCGAGCTGCGGGATCTGCTGGCCGTTGTTCAGCGTGATGTTAGGTATGGCGGTCACGATGTGGTTGTCCTCCGGTGGCTGGGTTGGTCCTCTCAGTATCGCCCTGGCCACCCTGCCCATTGCTCCTCCTCGGGGGCGGCCCGTGGGCACGGCGTCGTAAGGTTACTACGGGTCCACGGTCGAGAGGAGCTGGCAGATGCCAGATGAGAAGCGCCATGAGTCGGCTGACCTTGCGGACTACGAGACCGAGGACGCGTACGACACGCTAGACGGGAACCTCGGCGACGATCCTCTCGACCGCGGGGTTGCCGCGCCGGACCGCTGGTCGGCCGGGATGAGGTACGGCACCACCGCCGGCGAGCAGGAGGAGGGGGAGTCCCTCGACCGGCTGCTCGCCGAGGAGGAGCCGGACGTCCAGGACGTCCAGGACGACGAAGACGAGGACGAGGACGCGGGTGACGAGGACGTCGACGGCCTGCTGCTCGACGACGGCCCCGATCCCCGCGCGGGCCGACTGGTCGCCGAGGACGAGGGCGCCCATCCCGATGAGGAGGAGGACCTCGTAGCGCGCGACGTCGGCATCTCGGGCGGCGCCGCGACCGCCGAGGAGGCCGCGATGCACGTGGTAGAAGAGGACGACTACGACATCCGCTCCGAGAGCTAGCCCCGCACCACCGCCCGCGCAGCCTCCGCCCGCCGAAAATGCCCGTGTACACCCCGGGTGACGATGCCACCCGCTCCCGGATGCCGCTGACCCGCCAGCCCCAGGCGTCCCGCCAGGTTCTGCCCGTCGTCTCCGCCATCCCGTAATCCAGGTAGTGGTTGTGGCGTTGCGTACCGAAATCGGTATGCGCTGTAGCATTCACTACCTCCCCGGCGGTGGCGGGCACGGCAGTTGTGGGAGTCCCGTCCCTGCGGCGGGACCGAGTGTTGTACCGTTGACTGCAAACGGTTGCGCCTCAGGCACAGTAGCGATCGAAGGGATGCCGATGCCTACGAAGCACGAGCCGCGGGTACCCGACGGCGTCGACGTCACCCGGCCGAGCATCGCCAGGATCTACGACTACCTGCTCTACGGCAAGGACAACTTCGCCGTCGACCGGGCCGCCGCCGAGCAGCTCATGGAGTCCAGGCTCGAGCCGAGACGCCTGTCCCTGGCCAATCGCGGGTTCCTGCTGCGCGCCGTGCGTTTCATGGCCCGCCACGGCATCTCGCAGTACCTGGACCTCGGTAGCGGCCTGCCGACCTCGCCGAGCGTGCACGGGGTGGCCCGCGAGATCGTTCCCGACGCCCGGGTCGTCTACGTCGACCACGACCCGATCGTGGTGGTGCACAACGACGCCCTGCTGGCCACCGGGGACGGCGTGATCACGATCCGGGCCGATGCCCGCGACCCGGACGCGGTGCTGGCCGACAAGGCGCTGGCCAAGTGCATCGACTTCGACGAGCCGGTCGCGGTGCTGCTCCTCGGCGTGCTGCATTTCATCAGCCTGGACGAGGACGCGCCGGGGATCATCGGCAGGTTCCGCGAGCGGATGGCGCCAGGCAGCTTCCTGGCGGTGTCGCTCGGCACGTCCGAGGGCGCCGACCCGGAGATGCTCGCCGAGGCTACCGATACCTACGCGGCGGCCAGGATGCCGTTCACGCTTCGGTCGCGCGACCAGATCATGGACCTGTTTGAGGGGTTCAGCCTCATCGATCCGGGCCTGGTCAGCCTCCCGGAGTGGCGGCCGGACTTCAACACCGACCGGACGCCGCTGAAGGGACCTACCGTCGGCGGCGTGGCCAGGCTGGCCGGCCGGCGCGTCGCGGCCTGATACCGAAGGCCACCAGGTACCTAAGGGCACCGCCAGGGTCAGTTCAGGAAGTAGCTCGCGCCGCCGGACTGCGGGTTGGTGACCAGGGCGATGACGGTTACCGTGTCCCCGCTGGCAAAGGTGAGCCGCAGCATGATGTCCTTGCCGTCGTGCATGGCACCCGCGCCCGTGATCAGCAGGTAGTCATGGTCCGGGTTGAGCTGCAACATGGAGTCGGCCGGGATGACGATGTCCGGCACTGTCCGCATGATCAGCGCGCCGCCATGCCGAGACACAGGGGCCCGGAACCGCACGGTGCCGCCGACGCTCGTGTGCACGGCGACCAGCCGGTCGGTCGCGCCGTTGTTGCGGATGTCCAGGTACGCCACCGTCGTGCCCGGCTTCGTCGGCTGCGGCACGTAGGCGCTGGCGATGGCGAGTGACGACGAGGAGGCATGGGCCGCCGTGCAGCCCGTCACCGCAAGCGCCGCCAGCATCGCGGCGCCCGCCATGCCAAGCGCCGCCTTCAGTCTGGGCATGACCCCAGGCTACTCCCCACCGCGATTCCAGGAGCGCGCCGGGATCAGTCAGCCGCGGTCGACGGCGGTGCCGAGCAGGCCAAGCGCGGGGGAGCCCAGGTCCAGCAGGGCCTTGTGGAATCGCTGCAGCGTGAAGCCGCCGCCCCAGTCCTTCCTCGCCCGCTCGCGCAGCTTGAACAGCTCGAGCTTGCCCCAGGTGTACCGGCCGTAGGTCGGGTCGAAGGTGGCGCGCCTGGCCTCGGACAGCGCGGCGGGTCCCGCCAGGTGGGTGTCCGCCTCGAACCTGCGCGCCGCCTCGGCGACCGTCATCCCCGCGGAATGCACGCCGATCGCGCACGCCAGCCTGGTCACCCGGACCAGCGCCTCAAGCCAGACGCCGATCGCGATCCTCGGATCGTCGGCGCAGAAGCCTTCCTCCACGCAGAGTTCCTCGCCGTAGTGCGCCCAGCCCTCGATGAACGCGGTGGAATGCAGGTTGCGCCTGACCTCAGAGGTGAGCCGGCGCAGCGCCCGGCCGTGGGAGAAGTGCCCGGGAGCCACCTCGTGCACGGTAATGCCCGGCAGCGTCGCGGTGCTGAAGACCTCCAGCCACTCGTCCTTCTCGTGCTGCGGCCAGGACTCCTCGGGCGGCGTGATGTGGTACCAGGACGGCCCGTCCGGCTCGCCGGGCGCGGCCGGCGACATCATCGCCATCGCCCACCGCCGTGACTCGGGCGCCGGGCCGACCAGGCAGACGCCGTCGTGGTAGGGCACCAGGTCGCGTTCCCTGGTGAACTCGATGGCCCGGTCGGTCCACCCCCTGGCCGCGTCGAGCACCCCGGGCCCGTCCGGGTGGTCGCGGACAAGCTCGCGGGCCACCTCCAGCGCGGGACGCCCCGGAGCCAGCCGCGCGCAGTCCTCGGCAAGCAGCGCGTGCAGCCGGTCCCTTTCCGTGTCGGCCTGCTCGGCAAGCCGGCCCAGGTCGACAGGCAGCGCCTCGGCGCTGCTCATCAGCGCGGCGAGCTGCACCTGGCCGGGATCGAGGTCATCCTCGACGTGGTCTTCAACCACAC
>JBOHCG010000320.1:0-8932 GCA_050698735.1 Streptosporangiaceae bacterium
CGAGAACTTGCCGGCGATGGCTCCGCCTGCGGCGGCGAATAACCTGGCCAGCGCGTTTTGACCGGACTATGGCGGGCTACCGTGCAGTGGCCGGGCGCAGCTCAGGCTCACGCTTCCGACTCGGACAGTTTTACATATATACGGACAAAACGCTTCCTGGCGGCCGGTTGCCCTGTGCGGCGCGCGTGCATCTAATGCTCAGCGTGAGCAACCCTGTCTCGCACCGCGCCGACCGCGCCGGGCCTGCGGCAACGCCAGCACTCCAGCCGCTGACTGGGTCAGGCCCGGGCGATGCGGCCGGGCGGGCGCGCGTCCCGTCGCGCCGCCGCTGGGACCCGCCGCGTGCCGTGCGGCTAGCCGCGGCGCTACTCGGGCTGGCCGCGATCGCCACCTACCTGGTCACCGCCCTGTTGCGGCTGACCTACCCCTTCCCCCTCGAGTACCTGGAAAGCAACTCGCTCGTCGAGGTGCAGCGGATCCTCAGCGGCCGCCCGCTCTACGCGGCGCCGGCGGTCGGCTACGTACCTGACGGCTACCCGCCCCTGTACTTCGCCACCTCGGCCGCGGTGGCCAGCGTGCTTGGCCTGTCCTACCTGCCGTTGCGGCTGGTGTCGCTGGTGTCGTCGCTGGTCTGCTTCGCGGTGCTGGCCCGGCTGGTCCAGCGGGAGACCGCGAGCGCCGCCGCCGGGATCGCCGCGGCGGGCCTGCTGGCCGCGACCTATTTCGTCACGGACACCTGGTTTGACGTCGCCCGGGTTGACTCGCTGTTCATCGCGCTCAGCATCGCCGCTCTCTACGCCGCGCGGTGGATGCGCCGCGCCCGAGGGGCCGCAGCCGCCGGGTTCCTGCTCGCGGCCGCGTTCCTCACCAAGCAGAACGGGCTCGCGGAGGGGGTCGCGGTACTCACCGCGCTGGCGTTCGGCCCGCGACGCCGCCTCGCCTGGACTGCCGCGCTGGCCTACGCCGCGGTCCTCGGGATCAGCACGCTGGCGCTCGGGCTCGCGAGCCATGGCTGGTACGTGTACTACGTCTTCGTATTGATGACCGAGCACACCCTCAAATACGCCGCCTTCGGGCAGTTCTGGACCGTGCACCTGCTGCCCGTGCTCGGCATCGCCTGCTGCGCCCTGGTCCTGGGGGCGCGGCGGATACCCCTGGTGTTGGCCGCCGGCTGTATCGCGCTGGTCATCGAGAGCTACGCCGCGCTGGTGCACAGCGGCGGCGAGGTCAACGACCTGCTGCCCGCGTACCTCGCGGTGGCGCTGCTCGCCGGGCTGGCCATGGGCGATTATCCCGGCGGCCTGCTGAGTTTCTGCGCGGACCGGCTGGCCCGCGCCCGGATCGCGAGCTGGAGGGCGGGGCAGATCCGCCGCTGGGTCGCTGCCGCGGCCGCCGCGCTGGTCATCGCGCAGCTGGCTGTGCTGGTGAACGGCTTCCATCCGGGCTGGGCGATCCCGACGGGCGCGGACCGCGCGATCGGCTCGCGGCTGACGTCAGGGATGCGCGCACTCGGCGGCACGATCGCGGTTCCCTCCGATCCCGGTCTCGACCTGCTGGCCGGGCTGCCCGCGGTGGCACACCAGGGCGCGACGGACGACATACTGCGCACCTCGAACTCCTCGGTCATCAGGAGCTTCACGCGCAGCGCCGCGGACGCGGTGGCGGCGCTGCGATTCAGCGCGATCGTGACCGAGAGCGCCGGGCCTCCTGACGGCTTTCCCCCGGACCTGACGCGCTATTACCGCCGCTGCCCGCAGATCTTGCTGGCCGGCGTACCGCAGGCCCGGTTCCAGCCGGTGGCCGGTCCCCCGGGGCGGCCGGCTTACGTATGGCTTCCCATACGCGCCGCCGCTTCGTGCGCGGCGACGATCCGCGCGCTCGACGGTTCGACGGCCGGCGCGCTCGCGGCCCAGCCGCGGCACCCGAGCAGGTCAGGAGTCAGGGCGTGACCGACGACGAGCGGCGGCGCGCGATCCGGCCCTGGATCGCCCGGCGAGCCGCGGCGGGGCTGCGCCGGCTGCTGCGCCCCGACGAGCTGCCCGGCCCGTTCCGCCGGTCCTTCTGGCGAAGCCCGATCCGCGGTCCCTGGCTGACCTCGATCCTCGGCCTGATCCTGCTGGTCGGCCTCTCGGTGGTGTTCGTGACCGGCCTGCTGTCCTACGCCGCGTACAATCCTCACCTCAACCGGATCAACGACGAGACTCATGGCAAGGGACTGCTCGGCTTCTACCTGTTCTCGTGGCCCACGCATCCGGTGTGGCTGTACCGGCTGAACCAGGGCGTGCACGTCACCCTCGGGCTGGTGCTCATCCCGATCTTGCTGGCCAAGCTGTGGTCAGTGCTGCCGAAGCTGTTCGAGTGGCCGCCGCTGCGCAGTCCCGCTCACGCGCTGGAACGGCTGTCGCTCCTGCTGCTCGTCGGCGGGGCGGTGTTCGAGTTCGTCACCGGGATCCTCAACATCCAGCAGTGGTACAAGTTTCCCGGCTCCTTCTACACGCTGCACTACTACGGGGCCTGGGTCTTCGTGGCCGGCTTCGTGGTTCACGCGGGCCTTAAGAGCCGGACCGTGATCAGGTCGCTGCGGGCCCGCGGCCTGTCGCGGGAACTGCGCATCGATACCGCCCATACCGAGCCGGAACCGCCGGACAGCTCGGATCTGGTCAGCCCGGCGCCCGCCAGGCCGACAATCTCCCGGCGCGGCGCGCTGGCCTTCGCCGGAGCCGGCTCGCTCCTGATGCTCATCGTGACGGTGGGCCAGTCGCTGGGCGGCCCGCTGCGCCGTACCGCGCTGCTCGCGCCGCACGGGCAGGATCTCGGCAACGGACCCAACGACTTCCAGATCAACCAGACCGCGGCCGAGGTGGGCATCCGGACGGAGCAGACCGGCGCTGGTTGGCGGCTCACCCTCGATCACGCCCTCGCAGCCGGTCCCGCGCCTCTCCGCCTGAGCCGGGCCGAATTGCTCGCCATGGAGCAGCACACGGCACACCTGCCGATCGCCTGCGTCGAGGGCTGGTCCACCGACGACCAGGTATGGACCGGAGTGCGGCTTCGCGATCTAGCCCGGCTGGCCGGGATCAGCCATCCGGCGAGCGTGCTGGTGGACTCGCTGGAAGGGGGCGGCACCTTCCGGCACGCCGTACTGTCGGACGGGCAGATCATGGACCCGGACTCGCTGCTCGCGCTGCGGGTCAACGGCGCGGACCTGTCCCTCGACCACGGATATCCCGCACGCGTGATCGTGCCGGCCAATCCCGGTGTGCACAACACCAAGTGGGTCGCCAGCCTGACCTTCGCGAGCTGATATGAGACGTCAGCTGCGCTGGTACGGCGCCAGTCCCCTGCACCTGCTCGCCCTGCTCGCCTGCTTCGGCCTCGCGGGCTACGCGGCCGCCCGGCTCATACCCTCCCAGCCCCTCGGGGTGGCCGCCTGGTTCCTCGGGGCGGTCATCGGCCACGACCTGCTGCTGATGCCGCTGTACTCGCTCGCCGACCGATCAGTCATGGCCGCGATCAGGCACCGCGAGCCACCGCTGCCCGTGACACCGTGGATCAACTACGTCCGGGTGCCCGCAGCGCTGTCCGGCCTGCTGCTGCTCGTGTGGTTCCCGCTGATCCTCCGGCTGCAGTCGCCCTATCACGCGTCCACCACGCTGTCCGCGAATCCGTATGTGTGGCACTGGCTGGCGGTGACAGGCGCGCTGTTCCTGCTGTCCGCCGTCGCGTTTGCGCTGCGGCTACGCGGCACACCGCGTGCCGCCTCGCCGCCGAAACGCCCGGCTGCGGCGCCCGGCGCCGGTCCTGATGTTGAGGGCGGGCATGAGACCGATTCCGGTCATCCTGGCCAGTCCGAACCTGGCCAGGGACAGCCGCCAGCCATCCTGGAGGAGCGGGAACCTGAACAAGACGCCTGCGAACTTGCGCCAGCCGAAGGAGACGCCCGCCAGGAATCGCCTGAATCCTCGTCTGGACGGCCGCAGCCCGCCGCGGAACATCCGGACCCGCCCAGCCCCGTCCTCCATCCTTCCGCCAGCCCGCAGCACGAAACGAGACCAGCTGACATGGCTCCGGATGCTGAATAGGCAATCCAAACCAGAGACAGCTACGAATACCAATGGGGTAAGTCGGTTCACTCAAACGCCGACCCCACGCCGAGACACCGGGAGGCTACGGGAAGGTGAACGCACAGATTCAGGTTGTCCTTATCGCCGCGGGCTGCACCAGCGCTGTAGGCGTGATCGGCACAGGCGTCATCCGGCTGCTGCGCCGGGCCCCACTCCGCCTTTCGGTCCAGGTCAGCGGCGCTGTGGTGGTACTGGCGGTGGTAGCAGGCACGCTCGGCACAGCAGAGGCGATGTTCATCTCGTCGCACGACCTGGGCGTCGTGATCATGGTGTGCATGGTGGCCGCCGTGGTCGCGGTCGGATTCGGCTGCCTGCTCGGACGGCAGCTAGAGGTAAGCAGCCTGGCGCTGCGCCAGGCGGCCCGTTCGCTGGGCGACCAGGACGGCGGGTACCGGTCACCGGCAGGACCGATGGCGGCCGAGCTCGCGGCACTATCGCGTGAACTCGCTGTCACCGGCGAGAAGCTGAAGGAGTCACGCGAGAGAGAGCACGCGCTGGATCAGTCCCGCCGCCAACTCGTGGCCTGGGTCTCGCACGATCTGCGCACCCCCCTGGCCGGACTGCACGCGATGGCCGAGGCGCTGGCGGACGGCATAGCCATCGACCCGGACCGTTACCACCGGCAGATGCGCGCCGAGGTCGGCCGGCTCGCGCGCATGGTCGACGACCTATTCGAGCTTTCCCGCATAGAGGCGGGAAACCTGCGCCTGTCCCCCGGCCAGATTGCCCTTGAAGACCTGATCAACGACACCCTCGCCAGCACAGAGGCACTCGCGCGGGCACGCGGCGTGCGGCTGACGGGTGAGACCGGTGCCCCGCTCGTCATCCATGGCGATCCCCGGGAGCTGTCGCGCGCGCTCACCAACCTGCTGATCAACGCCATCCGGCACACCCCGGCGGATGGCAGCGTACACGTCATGGCCGCGCCGCAATCCGGCGGTGCACTGCTGGCGGTCGCCGATGGCTGCGGTGGCATCCCGGAAGCAGACCTGGCGCGTGTGTTCGACATGGCCTGGCGCGGCACGTACACCTGCAGCCCGGACGCGGACGGCGGCGCGGGCCTAGGGCTAGCGATCGTGCGCGGCATCGTCGAGGCGCACCAGGGCCAGGTGAGCGTCGTCAACACCCGGGAAGGCTGCCGCTTCGAGGTGCGGCTGCCGACGCTGGCCGGCTGAGCGCGCGAAGCTCCAGCCTTGCTTCACGGGTGTGACGGCTAGAGAATTCTTGGTGTCCGTCCGCAGGGCCCGCGCGGCCGGGTCGTAGATTAGCGTGACGTGGGCAGCCCGCAGGCGATCGATCAGCTCCGCGGCCGGAGCGGGCGCCGTGACCTTGGCGCTGGCCAGTTTCCTGTCGCTCGGCGAATGGCTGCCCTCTGATGACTGCAAGATGGCCAGGGCGGCCAGCCGGGCAGGATCTGGTCCTCGCGGACGTGCAGGCTCGCGGTGCCCGAGCCCGGTGTTTGCCTGGTCGACCACGTCGTGGTCGGTGCGCTGCCGGTGCCACACTTGCCGCCCGGTATAGCGGGGGTCCGCCAGGCGGCGGGCGGTAGCCTGTCGGGAGTGGAACCTGCCATGCGGCCTGCGGAGGACTTGGACGAGGAGTCGGCGGCCTGGCTGCGCCGCCTGGGCGCCGGGGATGGAGAGCGGCAGGCGGCTGAGCGCGAGCTGCATGCGAGGCTGGTCCGCATCGCGCTGGCCGAGGTCCGGCGCCGTTCGGCCAGCACTCCGGTGAGCGGCCCGGAACTCGACGACATCGCCTACCAGGCCGCCGGCGACGCCATGCTTGCCATACTGGCCAAGCTTGGCGGCTTCCGCGGGGAGAGCCGGTTCACCACGTGGGCGTACCGGTTCGTCATCCTGGAAGTGTCCAGCAAGCTCGGCAGGCACTACTGGCGTAACCCGCCGGTCGAGTTGGACGACGGGCAGTGGGAGCGGCTCCCGGACCGGTTCGGCCTGGACCCGGGGCGGCAGGTGGCCGCGGCGGGCATTCTCGCCGAGGTCCGGCGCGTGGTCGACGGCGAGCTGACACCGCACCAGCGGCGGATATTCGTCGCCGTCGTGGTCGACGGGATACCGCCGGACGCGCTGGCCGCCAGGCTGGGCTTGCAGCGGAACGCGATCTATAAGGTGGTCTTTGACGCCCGGCGTAAGATCCGCCGCGCGCTAGTCGCTAAGGGGTATCTGGACGATCCGGACGCGGGGCAGCGATGAGTGAATTCGAGGCGCTGGAGAGGTTCCTGCGCACCGACCCGCGCGATGTCGGCTGCGATGAAGCGATGGCCGTCTTGCACGTCTATGTGGAGCTGATCTCCCAGGGCGAGGATGCGGCCGCGGCTTATCCGGGCGTCGCCGCGCACCTGGCGGCCTGTGGGCCGTGCGGGGAGGACTTCGCCGGGCTGCTCGCGGCGGTCACCGGCAGGCAGCCCGGCTAGCGGTCCAGGGCAGGTCGTCGGCGACGTCCCAGATCTGGCCGGTGACGCCAGTGCCGAGACGCGCGATCAGGGACGCGGCCGAGCGCTCGGGGCTGAGCAGGGCGCCGCTGGCGTAGGAACGGGCGAACTGGTCGTGCAGGCCCGCTCCGATCCGGGCCGGATCCTGGCCGCGGATCCAGGCCTGCATCGCGGTGTCGACGCCGCCGGGCCGGTAGGCATTGACGGTGACCCCGGTCCCGGCGAGTTCGGTGGCGAGGTTGATGGTGTGTGCCTCGAGGGCTGCCTTGGTCGGCGCATAGGTAGTGCCGCCGATCATGTTGCCGGGGCGGCCGGCGATCCCGGTGGAGATATTGACGACGCGTCCCCAGCCGGCCTCTACCATGGCGGGCAGCAATGCCCCGCTGAGGGCGATGACGGCGACCACGTTCACGCCGAATGCGCGGCGGATATCCGCGATGCCGAGGTCGGCCGTCGGGCCGAGCGGTTCCACGGTAGCGGCGTTATTGATCAGGATGTCGACCCGACCGCTGGCCTGGGCGGCGGTCACCGCCGCACGCAGCTGTCGGTCATCACCGACATCGGCGGGGACGACGAGCGGGTCGGCAGCGCCGGCTACCGTCAGTTCCCTTGCGGTCTGTCCGAGCTGGTCGGCGGAACGGGCGAGCAGGACCAGCCGGACGCCCGCAGCGGCCAGCCCGAACGCCAAAGCGCGGCCGATGCCGCGCCCGGCGCCGGTGATGAGCGCGGTCTTGCCGGCGAGATCGGTTGCTGGGGCGGGAGCGCTATCCATGTCAGGTCAGCGGCGCGACCCGCACGCGGTCTTACCTCTTAAATTCTTTTCGCTGACGCGGTAAGACCCGGGCCACGGCCCTCCGCTAACCGCCCAGGCGGAATACCGCGACGACGACATTCATAAGGAGGCAGCGATGCCGCTGCTGCGCCCAGGTGACACGTTCCCGCAGCTGACCCTGACCGTTCCGGGCGGGAAGACCGTCCCGGTTCCCGGCTGGTTGGCCGGCGACTTCGGGGTTCTGCTGTTCAACAGGGGAGCATGGTGCCGCTACTGCGCCGCCCAGTTGCGCGCCTTCCAGCGGGCTCGTGACTCCATGGCCGAAGCCGGCATCCGGGTGGCCGCGCTATGGGTAGACGACGAGGAAACCACCGCGGAATTCACCGCCAAGAACGGCATCACGTTCCCTCTCGGGCACAGCGCCGACGCCCGCGCGATCGCGGCACTGACCGGCGCGTTCGTCAACGAGGATCCCCTGTACCTGCAGTCCACCGGCTTCGTGCTCGGCCCGCAGGGCACGGTGATCGTGAGTGTGTACTCCAGCGGCGCAATCGGCCGCCTGGTCCCCGAGGACGTAACCGGCCTGGTGCGCTACGTGCGCCAGCACACAGCCGCGTCGTCCTGACAATCACAGAGCCAGGCAGTGCGAACCACGGAGCTCTGGGCCGCAGTCGGGCAGCTGAGCGTGGCCGGGCCACCGACGATGTCCCGTCACTACTCGGCCGGCCCGCCCGCTCCTTCGAGCAGTTCG
Source organism: Streptosporangiaceae bacterium (assembly GCA_050698735.1). Taxonomy (GTDB): domain Bacteria; phylum Actinomycetota; class Actinomycetes; order Streptosporangiales; family Streptosporangiaceae; genus Palsa-504. The sequence goes on from JBOHCG010000320.1 coordinate 8,097, forward strand.
CCGCCGACTACGCCGCCGCATTCTCCTGACAGCCTGGGAGCGCGGCACCGCCCTGGAGTAGGCCCCGGGTGATGCGTGGTGCTGTGTCCTGCCAGCCGCTGCGCGAACATCCAGGTCACGAGCGGGGAGGTCGCCGGATCGGTCTCGGGCCCATGCGCGCGGCGGCCCCACGCCGCGTGCGCCTTCTTCGGGTACGGCCCGACATCGGTCAGCCGGTACCCGTAAGGCGGGCGGCCGCCAAGGTACCGGCCCTGTTCCCGGGTCTGGGCCGCCATCGCGGTCCGGACCCGGATCCTGGTCCGGGTAATCTCTGGCCTGGACGGCAGGCCCCGACTTGCTCTGGACCGGCCGTCAGCGTTACTCGTGGCTGAGCCGGGCGGCTTGCAGGTCCAGGCCGCGTTGCAGCTGCTGGCGGGTGGCCTGGCTGATGGAGCCGTTGTCGTAGAGGCGGGCGAGTTCGGCGTTCTCGGCGGCATTGAGGTCGCGGCGCAGTTCCCGGTCGGTCAGGCCGTCCGGTTCGGGCGCCCGGGTCCCGCCGATGCGGGCTCGGGTGTGCCCGATCCTGGCCTGCAAGCACGCTCCGGGCACACGGTCGATCACGTCATCGGCGGCGTATTCGCCGGCGGCGAGCTCGTCGAGCCGGGCCAGCGCCGTCTCGGCCAGGCGCAGCCGGGCCACGGTCTCCTCATGGCGCGCGGCGTCGGGCCGGGTAAGTTCTTGCGCAGAAACTACAGGGCGTTGTCCGAATAATCCCCTGGTCGTTTGTGGTATGTCGAATGGATGCTGACTGACGCGGAGATAGCCGCCCGGTACGTCAAGATCCGGCCGTACCTCGA
>JBOHCG010000321.1:0-8910 GCA_050698735.1 Streptosporangiaceae bacterium
TGCCCGCGGAGCCGGCGCCCAGCCTTTCGGCCGGCCGGGCCGGGCCGGCGTCCGGGTCTGCTTCCGCGGTGCGGGCCGCCCCGGTGCCGGTCCCGGTCCCGCTGGGCTGGGACGACATCGCGCCTGAGGAGGCCGGAGAGCCTCCGGCCAGGGAGTTCAGGCTACGGCTGAGGCGCGGCGCGACCGCGGTGTGGGTAGAGGTCTTCGACCCCGACCTGCGGCTGCCCCGGATCCGCACCGCGGGCGAGACCGATGAGGGCGGCCGCGGGCTCTACCTGGTCGAACAGCTCGCCACCCGGTGGGGGTCAAGGCCGACGCCCGAGGGCAAGGCGGTCTGGTTCGAGATGCCGCGCAGCGGCGACCAGACCCTCCGCTCGCTGTAGACCCTCCGCTCGCTGTAGACCTTTGCCGTCGCGGTTACCTCAGTGGCCGCCGTGCTGGGTAGAGGCCCACAGCAGGAGCACGGCTATGACGACGACGATGATCGCCCCGGTCCAATGCTTGCCGGTGACGTTCAGCTTCATCTTGCCCCGCATCCGCGTCCAGAAGTACGCGATGATCACGGCGATAAACACCAGCAAGATGAGTCCGGTCATGGCCGCCTCCTGAGCCTGCGGGGTTTAGCGAACTCGATTCGAGACTACGGCATTCTGTGTCTGTGTGCGATGAAGAGCTTACCGGAAGGACACGGGCGGACCTACTTAACCGCGTCTGGGGAGACTTGCGTGCCGGCTGTTGCCGGTGCGTCGGCTCGCGCGCCAACGGTTTCGATCAGTGTGTAGCCGAGGCCGCGGCAGGTGCGGATGAGCGGCGGGCCGAGCCGGTCGAGCTTGCGCCGCAGGTAGCTCACGTAGGTCTCGACGACCTGGGGGTGGCCGGTGTAGTCCTGACCCCACACGGTGCGCAGCAGCTGGGCTCGGCTGAGCACGCTGCCCTGATGCCGCATCAGGCAGGCGAGCAGCCGGAATTCGGTCGGTGACAGGTCAACGGACTGTCCCGCCCGGTGCACCGTCCAGCGTGACTCGTCGAGCAGGACGTCGCCGACGCTGAGCGTTCCGCCGTCCCGGTGGGCGAAGGCGGCCGCGTCCGGAAACGCGGCCGCCTTCGGCCCTGCCCTCATTGCCCTGCCCTCATTGCCCTGCCCTCATAGCGCCGTCTTCATCCGCTGACCTGCCGGGTCACCAGCTGGTCGGCTCGGCCGTCGGCGTGGCCGCCGCGCGCGTGCCCGCCGTCCCGACGCCGGCCTTGCCGCCGACCACGGCGGTGCTCAGCGGGGTGAACAAGACCACCTGGGCGCGCAGCGTCCGGTGCGCCCGGGTGCCCACGACCAGCGCGAGGTCGCCGCGGGCCAGCGAGTCCGTGGCCTGCCACGCGCTCTGGGAGAACGTGCTCAGGTCGGCAGTGGGCATCCCGTTCAGCGGCATGGTAGCGGTCTGGGACACCGCCGCCATGGTCCTCGTCACGGTCACGGTCACGGTCAGGTCCGTCCCGGCCACCTGTACCGATACCGTCTGCGGCGCGGTGGAGGGGGTCAGCATCGTGGCGGCGGTGAGCGTGCTGCCCGCCATCAGCGCGGTCGCGGGCATCATGTTGCCAGACCCCATCGCCTGCTCGGTCGCGGTGGCGCTCGCCGTCATCGCCGCCGTGCCCGCCGTGGTGTTCGAGACGTTCTGGAACTGCGTGCCCTGCGAGAGCAGCCACAGGTGCAGCGACCCGTTAGCCGACTGCAGGATGAGGAACTTGCTCGTCGCCAGGACGACGATGCCGCGCTGCATGTCGAGCTTGCCGCCCTGGCTGGAGGTCTGGCTGTACCCGCGCACCTGGGTGAGGGCGGCGAGCTGGGAGTACGCGTTCCCCCTCGAGCTGTTCCACTCCCGCACCGCCGAGCTGAGCGCGGTTCCCTCGCTGGCGAAGCGGGCCGAGTAGGCGGCTGGCCGCGCCGTGGATGCCGGGTGACTGGTGGCCATCACCACGGCTGCGGCGGTCACGCCGCCACCTGCCAGGACTGCGGTCGCGATGCCGACCCGGGCCTTGAGCGCCTTGCGGCTCGTACGGCGGGTGCCGTAACGTCGATCGCGGGCCATCATTGATGCCTCCTTCTGCGGACGCCGCGCCCGCTTCGCGCGTCCTGCCGGGTAAGTGCGGGCCTGTGCGGTTCTTGGTAGCCGGTGGACGGCCCGTTCGTATCCATGGGTCAGAGCCTGCCCGGACGGCTCCCGCAGGGCCATGGAATCCCGGCGCACGTAAGCACTACGTTCGCTGGTTCACATGCTGGCGAGCGAAACCGGCCGCGACGGCGAGCGCGGCCGGGCCTAGTTCAGCTCTCGGTCACATTCGCCCGGGAGCGGGCACGCCGAGCAGGCCAAGGCCCGTGCTCAGCACGCGCAGGGTGAGCGAGCAGAGCGCGAGCCTGCCGGCGCGCAGCGCCTGCGGCTCCGCCTTCAGCACCGGGCACTCCTCGTAGAACGTGGTGAACAGGCTGGCCACGTCGAACAGGTAGGCGCACAGCCGGTGCGGTTCCGCGGTCTGGCCGACACCGGTGACGGTCGCGCCGAAACCGAGCAGCCGCAACGCGAGTGCCCGTTCCGGACCGGCGGTGACCGCGATCCCGGACGCCGAAGCCTCGGCGCCTGCCCCCTCGGGCCCAGCCTCGGCGGCCCGGCGGAAGATCGAGTGCAGCCGCGCGTTGGCGTACTGCAGGTACGGGCCGGTGTTGCCGCGGAAGGAGATCATCCGGTCCCAGTCGAACACGTACCCGCTCTCCCGCGCGGTGGACAGGTCGGCGTACTTGACCGCGCCGATGCCAACGGCCTCGGCGACGTCGTCCAGCTCCGCCGCGCCGAACCGCCCCGCCGCGTCGACCTCTTCGAGGATGCCGCGCGCCCGGTCGACTGCCTCCTGCAGCAGGTCGATGAGCTGCACGTTGTCGCCGGACCTCGTGCGCAGCCTGTTGCCGTCGGGGCCGAGCACCAGGCCGATCTTGGCGTGCTCGAAGACGGCACCGGGCGGTATCCAGCCCGCCTGCGCCGCCACCGCGAACACCTGCTGGAAGTGCAGCGACTGGTCGGAGCCGACCACGTAGATCGCGCGGTCGCAGTGCAGGTCGTCGATCCGGTACCGGACGGTGGCGAGGTCCGTGGCGGCGTAGTTGTAGCCGCCGTCGCGCTTCCTGATGATCACCGGCAGCGGCTTGCCCTCGCGGCCGGTGAAGCCCGGCGGGAACGCGCACAGCGCGCCGTCGCTGTGCACCGCGATGCCCTTGTCCTCCAGCCGCGCCGCGGTGTCGGCGAGCAGGTCGTTGTAGAAGCTCTCGCCCCTGATGTCCTCGTCGGTGAGGGTCACGCCGAGGCGGCCGTAGATGCGGTGCAGGTAGTCCTTGGAGAGGTCGACGAGCTCTTCCCAGTGCAGCAGCGTGTCCGTGTCGCCGCCCTGCAGGTCCACGACCCGTTTCCGTGCCCGGTCGGCGAACTCCGGGTCGCTGTCGAACTTGCGCCTCGCCGCCTGGTAGAACGCGTTCGGGTCGGTGCGCAGCAGCGCCGCCTCCGGCGAGTCCTCGCCGACGTCGCGCAGGTGCTCGATCAGCATGCCGAACGGGGTGCCCCAGTCGCCGACGTGGTTGTCCCTGATCACCCGGTGCCCGCCGAACTCGAGCACGCGGGCGATGGCGTCCCCGACGATCGTCGTGCGCAGGTGCCCGACGTGCATCTCCTTGGCGATGTTCGGCGAGGAATACTCCACCACGACGGTCTGCGGCCGCGCGGCCGGCGCGAGCCCGAGCCGGCCGTCGTCGAGCATGAGCGTGGCCTGGGCGGCGATCCAGTCCGCACGCAGGGTGAGGTTGATGAACCCGGGCCCGCTGACCACCGGCTCGGCGCACACGTCGGCCACGTTGAGGTTGCCGACCAGTTCCCCGGCGACCTCCGCGGGCGGCCGGCGCAGCCTCTTGGCCAGCGGAAGCGCCGCGTTCGCCTGGAAGTCGGCAAAGGACGAGGGGCGGATCAGCGGATCGACATCGTCGTACGCAGGACCGAACGACGCCACGATGGCGTCGCGCACCCGCTGCGCCAGAACCTCCTGCGGATCGGCCATGCCCCAAGCCTATCGGGGCCGTCGACAGCTTAAGGCCGGCGCAGGAAGTGCCCGCCGCGGCCGGGGCGCTCGCCGAGGCGCTGGGTGATCTTCTCGGTGATCTGGCCGCGGGCAAGGTCGGCCGCGAGCAGGCACGCGGAGGTGACCGCGCGGGCGGTGCTGGCGCCGTGCGCGATCACCACCGTCCCGCCGAGGCCGAGCAGGACGGCGCCGCCGTAGCTTTCCGCGTCCAGCCGGGCGGCGAGTGATCGCAGCGGCTTGCGCTGCAGGTAGGCTCCGACCCTGGCGGCCCTTGTCCCGGTCACCGCGGCCCGCAGCTCGGAGGTGGCGAACCGGATCGACCCCTCCAGCGTCTTCAGCGCGACGTTGCCGGTAAAGCCGTCGGTCACGATCACGTCGACCTCGCCGGCCAGCAGGTCGCCGCCCTCCACGTTGCCGGCGAAGCTCAGCGGCAGGGCTCCCCGCGGCGGGTCGGCGGCAAGCAGTTCGTGCGCGCGCCTGGTGAACTTGTTGCCCTTGCCGGGCTCGGCGCCGATCGTGAGCAGCCCGACCCTCGGCGCGGCCACGCCGAACGCGAGCTGGGCGTAGGCGACCCCGAGCTGGCCGAACTGGACCAGCATCTCCGGCTTGGGGTCCGCGGTCGCGCCGGCGTCGATGAGCACCGTGCGGCCAGGCCGGGTCGGCAGCACCACCGCCAGCCCGGGCCGCAGCACGCCGGGCAGCGACCTGAGCCTGAGCCTGGCGATCGCGACGATGCCGCCGGTCGACCCGGCGGAGACCACCGCGGCCGCGTCGCCCTGCCGGACCAGTTGGCACGCGACGGCCACGCTGGACCGCGGGCGGCGCAGGCTGGCCAGCGCGCCCTCGTCCATGTCCAGGTTGTCCTCGGCAGGCACCACGCGCAGCTCATCGGTCTCGGCGTCGGCGCCGAGAGCGGCCAGCGCCTGCAGCAGCCGCGGGGCAGGTCCGGTCAGCAGCACGCGGACGCCATGCTCGCGCTGCGCCGCGAGCGCTCCGGCCACGATCTCGGCGGGAGCGTGATCACCGCCCATGGCGTCGACCGCGATCCACGGCCTGGCAGCGGTCGCCGGCCTGGACGCGGTCGCCGCCGCGGGAGCGTCGTGTCCCGGGCCGGGAACGGTGACCGGCTCAGTGTTCGCCGGCCGCCGGTCCTGGCCGCCCGGTGCGGTGCTCAGCGGGCCACCGGTGGGCGCGGCCGGGGATGAGTCCTCATGCTGCGTGTCCTCCAGCGAGAAGGTGCCCTGCAAAAGCGCGGTGTGTGCCCATTATGGCGCCGGCGGGTTGCGCGGGCAGGGCGGAACCCCCGCAAACCCCATCCGGCGGCACGGAGGGTAACCGCACGGGCCCGCTAATGTAGGAATAAAAGCGCACAGGATAAAGCGAATGCTCAACAGTTGCTTAGAAGTTGCTGTGATCCTGCGAATAGGTAGTCCGCCGCATGGTAGTTCTCGGTGAGGAAGATAAGGAGGACGGGAACGGGAACCGGTGAGGCAGCCGGAACGTAAAAAACATTGGGGCAGTTCTGGCCAGGCGTCGACGCGGGGAAACGCCGCCAGACGGGGGGACCGCTGGGGAGCGGGTGTCTTAGCTGGCTTTCGCGTGCTGAGCGGCGCACCGCCGCAGGCGCGCCAGACGAGGGAGAAGGCGCGTGACTGACATCCAGCAGGTCGTTCCGTTGGCCCGGTCCTCTGGCCGGGGGTTTCACGCTTACTCGGCGAAGCACCTTGACATGCTCACGGCGCGAGCGGGCCTGCCGCCAGAAGAGCGGCTGGCGGTCCGGGCGGTGGCAACCGTCCTGCCGTTCCGGACTAATTCTTACGTAGTTGAGAATCTCATCGACTGGGACGCCGCCCCCGATGACCCGATTTACCGGCTCGTCTTTCCGCAGCCGGACATGCTGCCCGCCGGGGACGTGCGGCGGCTGGCCGATCTGCTCGACGGCGGGGCCCCGCAGCATCAATTGCGCGCCGCCGCGCACGAGATACGGATGCGGCTGAACCCGCACCCGGCCGGGCAGATGCTGCTCAACGCGCCGAGCCTGCACGGCAGGCCGCTGCCTGGCCTGCAGCACAAGTACCCGGAGACGGTGCTGTTCTTCCCCCGGCAGGGCCAGACCTGCCATGCGTACTGCACCTACTGCTTCAGGTGGGCGCAGTTCGTGGACGAGCCCGAGCTGAAGATGGCGACCGACGACGTCCAGACGCTGGTGGCCTACCTCGCCGAGCACCCGGAGGTGACCAGCGTGCTGATCACCGGCGGGGATCCCATGATCATGGGCGAGGCGGTGCTGCGGCGCTACATCGAGCCGCTGCTCGACCCGAGCCTGGACCAGCTGGAGTCGATCAGGATCGGCACCAAGTCGCTGTCCTACTGGCCGCAGCGGTTCGTCACCGACCCGGACGCCGACGCCACGCTCAGGCTGTTCGGCGAGGTGGTCGACTCCGGCCGTACCCTCGCGCTGATGGCCCACTTCTCGCATCCCCGCGAGCTTGAGCCGCTGCTGCTCGACCAGGCGGTGCGCCGGATCACGAGCACCGGGGCGGTCATCCGCACCCAGGCGCCGCTGATCAGGACGATCAACGACGATCCCGCGGCGTGGCGCACCATGTGGCGGACCCAGGTGCGGATGGGCATGATCCCTTACTACATGTTCATCGAGCGGGACACCGGCCCGAAGGACTACTTCGCCGTGCCGCTCGCCCGCGCCTACGAGATCTTCCGCGAGGCCTACCGCGGCACCTCGGGCCTGTGCCGGACGGTCCGCGGCCCGTCGATGTCCGCCACCCCTGGCAAGGTCTGCGTGGACGGGGTGGCCGAGGTGGCGGGGATCAAGGTCTTCGTGCTCCGGATGATCCAGGCTCGTGACCCGCAGCTGGTCGGAACGCCGTTCTTCGCCAGGTTCGACCCGGCGGCGACCTGGCTCACCGACCTCGAGCCGGCGTTCGCGCCCAGGTTCCCCTACGAGGCCGCCCCGGAGGCGCTGCCCGGGTTCTGGCCCGAGGAGCCGGGCGAGCTGATGCTGCCCGCCATCTGACCTGCCTGCGCCGCCTCGGCCGCGGCGTCCTGGCCGCCGACCCCCTTCCTGATCGCGAAGCAGCTGGCCGCGGCCAGGACCACCACGGCGATCGGCATCACCATCGTCCACCGCATCGCGAGCACGTAGCCGTGGGTGAAGACCTCGGCGCTCAGCCGCTGCAACTGCGCCGCGAGCGCTGCCGACACTCCCGGCGACCCCCCGGGCTGGGCGGCGGAGCTTGCCGGGCCGCCGCTGAGCAGCCCGCTCGCGGCGGCCTGCTGGAACCCGTGGATGAACGTCGCGCGGACGTGCGCGGGCAGCCCGGCCGAACGGATCGTGGCCTGGCTGGCGAGCGACACCACCAGCCTGTTCTCAAGCAGCGCGCCGACCGCCGCGGTGCCGATCACCGAGCCGACCTGCCGGGTGGTGTTGAGGACGCCTGATGCCGCGCCGGCCAGCCGCGGCTCGACCTCGCGCATGGCCGTGGTGGTCAGCGGCGCGAACGTGCCGCCCATGCCGAGGCCGGCCACGATCAGCGGCAGCAGGAAGTCCTGCCACTTTGAGTTCGGTCCCGCCGCCAGCACCACCCAGCCCATCCCCGCCGCGAACAGCGACAGGCCGCAGACCAGGATGTACTTGCCGCCGATCTTGTCGGTCAGCCGCCCGAGGAACGGCGCGGCGAAGATCATGACCACCGAGGACGGGGCCAGCGTCAGGCCTGCCTTGAGCGCGGAGAAGCCGAGCGCGTCCTGCAGGTAGATGGTCAACGGCAGGAAGATGCCGAGCATGCCGATCGACAGCGTGCCGGACACCCAGTTCATCAGCGTGAAGTTCCTGTTCCTGAACAGGGCGAACGGTATGAGCGGCTCGGCGCCCTGGCGTCGCTTCTGGTCGACGACGAACACCCCGATCAGCAGCACGCCGACGGCGAGGAGGAGCGGGATGGACACGAACCCCGCGATCGTGCCCCAGTCGTAGTTCTGCCCCTCGACCAGCCCGTAGCAGATGGCAAGCAGGCCCAGGCTGGCCAGCGTCACCCCGCGGAAGTCCAGCCGGTGCCTGCGGCCCGGGTGCAGGTCAGGGACGATGAAGAAGGTCACCGCGAAGACCACGACGCCGATCGGCAGGTTCACGAAGAAGATCCACCGCCAGTCGAACGCGGTGACGAGCAGCCCGCCCAGGGTTGGGCCCGCGATGGTGGCCAGGCCGGCCACCGCCCCCCAGATGCCGAACGCGGCGCCGCGCCGCTCCGGCGGGAAGACCATGGTGACGATCGCGAGCGTCTGCGGCATCAGCATGGCCGCGCCGAGGCCCTGCACCGCGCGGAAGGCGATCAGCCAGTCGGCGCTCGGCGCGAACCCGCACGCGGCGGAGGCGGCGGTGAACGCGGCGATCCCGGCCACGAACATGGTGCGCGTCCCGATGATGTCACCCAGCCGGCCCGCCGTGATCACCAGGACCGCGAGCACGAGCGCGTACGCGTTCAGCACCCACAGCACGTCGTCCAGCGACGCGTGCAGCCTGTCGATCATATTGGGGATCGCGATGTTGACGATCGTCAAATCAAGCAGCGTCATGAAGAACCCGAGCGAAACGACGACCAGGACCGCCCACGGATTCCCGCGCAGCTTATTCATGCTCTCGACCCTAGCTCACCAGCAAGGAATGAAAAAGATATATCTTAATCAGAACGGGCGGTGGTGTCACCGTCCGGTCCTGTGCCGGGGCGGACGGTCGGCCTGGCGGCGGGCGGGCGGTGTCGCCCCGCCGGCCCCGGCGCCGCC
>JBOHCG010000322.1:0-8895 GCA_050698735.1 Streptosporangiaceae bacterium
GCTGGGCCGGGCCGGCACGCGCAGTCGGCTGACCGGCATAATGGCCGGTATGGCGGACCGCCTGCGTCTGGCCGGCGAGGCGGGCCCCGTCGTCATCGTCCGGGATGATTACGGCATCCCGCACGTGTGGGCGGAGACGGCGGCCGACGCCTGGCTCGGCATGGGCTACGCGTGCGCGCAGGACCGGATGTTCCAGATGGACTACGACCGGCGGCGGGCCGCCGGGCGCTGGGCCGAGGTCGCCGGGGGCGCCGCCCTCGGAGAGGACATCCTGGCCAGGCGATTGGGCCTGGCCGCGGCGGCCAGGCGCGACGTCGACGCCATGTCGGCGCCGCTGCGGTCGGCGTTCGATGCCTACGCGCGCGGCGTCAACCTGGTCATCGGCTCCGGGGCGCGGCCGTTCGAGGCGGAGTCGACCGGTTACGACCTTGAGAGGTGGCAGCCCTGGCACTCCGTCGCGGCGTTCAAGGTGCGGCACGTCCTGATGGGCCACTGGCAGCTGAAGCTGGCCCAGGCCAGGCTGCTGGCGAGGATCGGGCCCGAGGCGTTCGGCCGGCTGGAGATCCGGCCGGCAGCGGGCTCGCCGCTCGCGGTCCCGCCGGACGGGCGGCTGACCAGGCTGGTGGACGAGGCGGTCACCGATGTGGCCCGGCACCTGGGATTCCTGGCCGAGGCCGAGCCCGGCTCGAACGCGTGGGCGGTCAGCGCGGCCAGGACCGCGCACGGCGCCGCGGTGCTGTGCAACGACTCGCACCGGACGCTTGAGACCCCGAACGTGTACTGGCAGTGCCAGCTGACCTGCCCCGAGTTCGACGTAATCGGCGCGACCTTCCCGGCGCTGCCCGGCTTCCCGCACTTCGGCCATAACGGCCGGGTGGCCTGGGCGATCACCCATGCGGACGCCGACACGCAGGATCTGTACCTGGAGCGGTTCGAGGGGGCCAGGTGCCTGACGCCGGAGGGCTGGCGGGAGGCGGAGCGGCACAGCGAGCGGATCGACGTCCGCGGCGGCGGTTCCAGGGACATCCAGGTATTCCAGACCCGGCACGGGCCCGTCGTGCACGGCGACCCGGCAGACGGCATCGTGATCGCGCTGAAGTACACGGCGACCTACCGGCCGGACCGCGGCTTCGAGTGCCTGCTGCCGATGCTGGCCGCGCGCGACGTGGCCGAGCTCGCGGACGGGCAGCAGGGATGGGTCGATCCGGTCAACAACCTGGTCGCCGCGGATGTCGGCGGGCGGATCGGCTATCAGTGCCGCGGCGAGCTGCCGGTCCGGTCCTCGGCGGCGCACCGCGGGCTGCCGGTGCCCGGCTGGGACGGGGAGTGCGAGTGGGTGGGGACGGTTCCGTTCGGCGAGTTGCCGCGGGCCATCGATCCCGCGGCGGGGTTCGTGCTGACCGCGAACAACGTCATCGTCGACGGCGACGAGCCGTACATCTCTTACACGTTCGCGCAGCCGTTCCGGGCAGAACAGATCCGCGAGCGGCTGGCGGACCGCGCGCTGCACACCACCGAGGACCTGGCCGCGATGCAGGCGGACACGGGGTCCTGGGCGGCGCGGGCCTGGGGGCGGCTGCTCGGCGGCCTCGGCGGCCTCGACGGCGGGGACACCTCGGCCGAGGCGGCATGGCGGATGCTCGCGGGCTGGGACGGCGACCTCGCCGCGGGCTCGGGCCGGGCGCTGCTGTACGGATGCTTCCAGCGGGCCCTGGCTGAGGAGCTGTACCGGCCGCTGGTCGGCGACGAGACCTGGGCGTGGCTCGTCTCGGCGAACCTGCGCCCGACGGTCAACCTGATCCGCCGCTGGCTGGCCAACGACAGCTGGGAACTGCTCGGCGGCCCAGTGTCCGCACCATCGGACGGCAGCAGAGGGCGGCGGGTGCTCGCCGCGGTTCCTGCCGCGCTGGCCGGCGCCTGGGCCTCGGCGATCAGCCTCGGCGGCCCGGAACCGGACCGGTGGCACTGGGGCGACGTGCACCGGGCCCGGGGCCCGCACCCGCTGGCCGGGGTCATCGAGATGGCGCTGCCCACACCGGTGCGGATGGGCGGGGACGCCGACACGCTGCAGGCCTCCGGGTACGGCTGGCGCCGGGACGCCGCCTTCGACGTGACCAGCCTCTCGGTGTACCGGCAGGTGATCGACCTCGGTTCGGTCGATGCAGCGAGCTATGTCATACCAGGCGGGAGTTCGGGTGATCCGCGCAGCCCGCACTTCGCTGACCAGCTCGCCGAGTGGGCCGAGCACAGGCGGGTGCCGATGCGCTACCCGCCCAGCTCAGTTACGCCAGATCTGAGGTTAGTGATGGGGCTTTCGAGCACGTTCTTGAGGTCCGTAGCCGGGATCGTCGGCGAGACGCACGTGCTGACCGGGGACGCTGCGGCCGGGTTCGCAGTGGATTGGACCGGGTTCTTTCGCGGCCAGACGCCGGCGGTGGTGCGGCCCCGGGATACCGGTGAGGTCGCGGCGGTGCTGGCGCTGTGCACGGAGGCGGGAGTGGCCGTGGTACCGCAGGGGGGCAAGACCGGGCTGGTCGGCGGCGGGGTGCCGCGGCACGGGGAGGTGGTGCTGAGCCTGACCAGGCTGAACCAGATCGGGGCGGTGGACAGAGAGGCGGCGCAGGTTACGGCCGGGGCGGGAGTGACGCTGCGGCAGGTCGCGGATGCGGATCCGGGGCTGGACCTCGGGGTGCTCATCGCCAGCAGGGACAGCGCGACCGTGGGCGGGGCGGTGGCGACCAACGCCGGGGGGCTGCGGGTGCTGCGGTTCGGGCCGATGCGGGCGCAACTGCGCGGCATCGAGGCCGTGCTCTCCGATGGCAGCGTGCTGTCGCACCTGGGCGGGCTCGTCAAGGACAACACCGGCTACGACTACCCGTCGCTGCTCGCGGGGTCCGAGGGAACGCTGGCCGTGATCACGGCGGCTAGGCTGCGGCTGGTGCCGCGGATGCGGGACGCGGTCACCGTCATCGTCGGGGTGGGCGGCCTGGACGAGGTGCACGCCCTGGCGCGCCGGGCGGTCGGCGAGGTGCCTGGGCTTGTGTCGGCCGAGTACTTCGCCCAAGACGGCCTCGACATCCTGGTGGAACATGCCGGGCTTGTCCCGCCGCTGCCAGTGCCGACGCCGACGTACCTGCTGCTTGAGGCGTTCGGGCCGGGGGCACTGGAGGATCTCGCCGCGGTGATCTGCGACCGTGAGGCGGTGGTCGGGACATCGGCGACCGACCGGACACGGCTGTGGGCCTACCGGGAACGCCTCCCGGAAGCGGCCGGGTTCCTCGGGGTGGCGATCAAGCTGGACGTCTCGGTGCCCGCTGCGCAGTGGATACGGCTGGCGCGCGACGTGGCCGGGGTGGTCGCGGCGGTGGACACGGACGCCGTGGTGGTGGGCTACGGCCACGTCGCCGATGGCAACGTCCAGGTGAACATAGTCCCCGGGGCACCCGCTGACGGGCGGCACGAGGACGCGGTGCTCTCTTTGGTCGCGTCGCTCGGCGGGTCCATCTCCGCCGAGCACGGGATCGGCGCGCTGAAGGCGCGGTGGCTGCCGCTGGCGCGCAGCGAGGCCGAGCGGGCGCTGTTCGCCAGGATCCGCGCCGCGTTCGACCCGGCGGGCACGCTGAACCCGCACGTCCTGCCGCGGTTACCCGCCGCCGAATACCCGGCTGAGCCGTATGTCCTGCGCCTCAAGGCGGACCAGGTCGTCCTTGCCGACCACGGCGCCCGAGGCGACCAGGCGGTTCGCCTGGCGTAGCCGCATCCGGTCGATGGCATTGCGCACGCTGCGGGCGTTGGCGAACCTGGGCTGAGCCATGCGCCGCTCGATGTACTCGCGAAAGGCCTGGTGAGCGGCCGGAGCGAACCGGTGGCTCTGCCTCGTGACCATGAGCTCGGCTATTCGTACGAGCTCATCGGCGGTGAAATCGGGAAAGTCGATGTGGTGCGCGATGCGGGATGCGAGCCCCGGGTTGGAGGCGAAGAACGAATCCATCCGGTCCCGGTACCCGGCAAGGATGACCACGAGGTCATCGCGGTCGGCCTCCATGACCTGGAGCAGGATCTCGATCGCCTCCTGGCCGTAGTCGCGCTCGTTGTCCGCCCGGTAGAGGTAGTAGGCCTCGTCGATGAGCAGCACCCCGCCCATCGCCCGGCTGAGCACGGCCTTGGTCTTCGGCGCCGTATGCCCCACGTACTCCCCCACCAGGTCATCGCGCGTCGCGCTGACCAGATGGCCGCGGCGCAGGTAGCCGAGCCCCTTGAGCATCTCCGCCATGCGGACGGCCACCGTCGTCTTGCCGGTCCCCGGGCTCCCCGTGAAGCACATGTGCAGGGTCGGGCGCGAGGAGGTGAGGCCGTAGCGGCCGCGCAGCCTGTCGACAAGCAGGAGCGCGGCGATCTCGCTGACCCGGGTCTTGACCGGCGCGAGCCCGACGAGCTCGCGGTCGAGCCGGTCGAGTACCTCCGAGATGGAAAGCTGCTTGCGCCATGCCCCGATGTCGACGAGCGCGTCGTCGCCGAGTGGTTCCTCAACGGCCTGGTCCGGCTCCCCCGGGACAGTCACGTCGTCGGCGGCGTGGCCGGGTACCGGCATGGCGAACCCCGTCGGCGCGGCCATCTGCGTCACTCGGACGCCTCGGCGTAACGCTGGCCGTGCGGCTGGCCCGCGGCATAGTGGTACAGGGTGTAGCGGATACGGCGGTCGCCGCCCTCCTGACGCTCCAACCGGAACCCTGACTCCTCGGGCGGCCGGTGCACGATGAAGCTCAGAGCGGTGGTCTGCCGGCCGTAGCTCGCGTCATAGGCCGATACCCGCACGTAGCGACAGGGATACGCGTCCCGGCAGGCGCGGATCTCGGCCAGCCCCGCCGCGGCGCCGACAATATCGAACATCGGCAGCCCCCACATCTCCCACAGGTTGTTACGTGGATGCGGGTCGTCGGTGAACTCGACCGCGATGGCCCAGCCCTGGTCGATGGCGTACTGGAGCTGGGCCGTGATCTCCGCATCCGTGAGATCAGGCAGATAGGAGAACGTTCCCTGGGTGATTCGCACGACTGGCTCCTAGGACACGGGAGTGGGCATTACATCTGGGGTATCGGTCGACTCGTAGTCGAACGCGACCTCCCCCCAGGTATCGAGCGCGGCCCGCAGCGGAGCGCAGTGCCTGGCGGCCTCCCGGAGGATGTCCTCGCCGTCGTCCAGGTAGTCCCGTCCTTCGTTGCGCGCCTTGATCATCGCCTCGACGGCGACCCGGTTCGCGGTGGCACCGGCCGCCACGCCCATCGGATGCCCGATCGTCCCGCCGCCGAACTGGAGCACCACGTCCTCGCCGAGGTGGTGCAGCAACTGGTGCATCTGGCCGGCGTGGATGCCGCCCGAGGCCACCGGCATCACCCCTGGCATGGATCCCCACTCCTGGTCGAAGTAGATCCCGTGAGACAGGTCGGCCGGCACGAAGGAACGGCGGCAGGTGTCGTAGTAGCCGCGCGTGGTGCTCGGGTCGCCCTCGAGCTTGCCGACCACGGTGCCGGCGTGAATGTGGTCCACGCCGAGCAGCCGGCACCATTTGGCGATAACACGGAAGCTCACGCCGTGCGTCTTCTGCCGGGTGTAGGTGGAGTGGCCAGCGCGGTGCAGATGCAGGAGCAGGCCGTTGGCGCGCGCCCATTTCGACATGGAGTGCAGCGCGGTATAGCCGACGGTGAGGTCGACCATGACGATGACGCTGCCGAGGTCTCTGGCGAACTCGGCGCGCTCGTACATGTCCTCCATGGTGGCCGCGGTGACGTTGAGGTAATGACCCTTGATCTCGCCGGTCTGCTCGGCGGCGCGGTTCACCGCCTCCATGGCGAACAGGTACCGGTCACGCCAGCGCATGAACGGCTGGGAGTTGATGTTCTCGTCGTCCTTGGTGAAGTCGAGCCCGCCGCTCAGCGCCTCATAAACCACCCGGCCGTAATTGCGGGCGGAGAGGCCCAGCTTCGGCTTGGTCGTCGCGCCGAGCAGCGGGCGACCGTATTTGTTCAGGTATTCGCGTTCCATGACGATGCCGTGCGGCGGGCCGGTAAACGTCTTCACGTAGTGCAGCGGTATGCGCAGGTCTTCAAGGCGCAGTGCGAGCAGCGCCTTGAAGCCGAAGACGTTGCCTATGATCGACGAGGTCATGTTGGGTATGGAGCCCTCTTCGAACAGGTCAATGTCGTAGGCGACGTACGCGATGTACTCGCCTTCCCGGCCGGGCGCGGGGACAACCTGGTAGCACTTGGCCTGGTAGTGCTCGTAGGCGGTGAGCCGGTCGGTCCATACGACGGTCCACGTCGCGGTGGAGGATTCGCCGGCCACGGCCGCCCCGGCTTCGGCCGGCGGGACGCCCGGCTGAGGGGTAACCCGGAACGCGGCCAGGATGTCCGTGCTCTTCGGCTGGTAATCGGGCTGGTAATAGCCCATCTCGGCGTACGGGATGACCCCGGCATTCCACCGGCCTGCCGCCATGGCTCCTCCTCGAATGGAGCGGATCACGGGCCATGGTCGGGCCCGCTCTTCCACCATGGCCGAGCACTGGCAAGGTGTCTATTGACTATTCCTGGTGAACCCTTAAGCAAAAACTTGATTAATGCGGGCTCGCCGGGAACAGCAGGCGCAGCAGCGTGCCCTGGCCCGGATAACTGATCACCTCGAGCAACCCGCCGAGCAGCTCCGCGCGCTCGCGCATGCCCGGCAGGCCGTAGCCTGACGGCCCGGATTGGCCGGAGGAGGCCGGCACGAAGCCCTTCCCGTCGTCCTGGACCTCCAGGATCACCGTGTCGCCGCGCGTCATCAGGCGCACCCGGGCCGACCTGGCCTCGGCGTGCTTGGCGACGTTCTGCAGCGCCTCCTGGGCGATGCGGTACGCGGCGGTCGCCACGTGCGACGGCAGATCGCACGGCTGAGCCTCGGCCTGGACATCAAGCTGGGGGAAGGACCTGGCGAGGGTTTCCAGGCTGGCGGCCAGGCCGAGATCGTCGAGCACCGGAGGGTGCAGCCCGGCTATCGCGAAACGCGTCTCGTCGAGGGCGGCCTCCGCGAGCGCCTGTGCCTCGGCGATCTCCCGTGCGGCGACCTCCGGCGCCGTTGCCACCGCGTCCGCGGCTGCGGACAGGTGGAACGACAGGCTCACCACGCGCTGGCTGATGCCGTCGTGGATCTCGCCCGCCAGCCGGCGCCGTTCGGTCTCCTGGGCCAGGACGATCCGCTCGGCATAGCGCTCCATGGCCTCCTCGCGCTCGGCCAGCCTGCGGTGCAGCCGCGCGTTCTCGATGGCGCCCGCGATCAGCCCGGCCACCCAGCCGAGCAACTGCACGTCCGCGTCGGTGAACTCGCGGCGCGCACGGGTGTGCACGTTGAGCACGCCCACCAGGTGGTGCGGCTTGCCGAGGATCGGCACCGAGGCCATCGAGGTGAGATCCTCGCGGCCCAGCGCGGGGATGTGCTTGTAACGCTCGTCGGACAGCTTGTCCTCAACGATTACCGCCGGCCTGCCGTGCGCGGCGACCCAGCCCGACACGCCCTCACCCATCTTGAGCTCGACCCGTCCGGCCATCCGGTGGAACGGCGGGGTCGCGCCGCCCAGCACCAGCCGCTGGCCTTCTTCGTCGAGCAGGTAGACGAAGCACACATCCGTCTCGGTGGTCTCTGTGATCAGCGCCGCGATCCCCTGCAGGATCTCCTCAAGGTCAAGACCGGCCGAGATGGTCTCGATGATGCGGGCGAGCAGCCGCGCCTCCTGCACCGGATCGGTCAGGCCGAGCCGGGTCAATGGAAGATCCCCTCCCGCAGGGCCGCCGCCACGGCGCCGGCCCGGTCGGCGACGTCGAGCTTGCGGTAGATGCCGCGGACGTGCGTCTTGATCGTCTCTGCGCTCAGCGTGAGCTGGCCCGCGATGGCGCGGTTGGAGCGGCCGGAGACGATCAGCGCGAGCACCTCGCTCTCCCGCTGGGTCAGCCCGAGGTGTGCACCCGGCCAGAACTCGCCGCTTTGCAGCCGCGCCGCGGATTGCGCGACCCGGGCGGCGAGGGCCGGATCCACCAATATCTCGCCCTGGTGAATCCGGGTGAGGTACTCGACGAGTTCGGCGCCGCGGACCCGCTTGAGCAGGAAGCCGGAGGCACCCAGGCGGATGGCCTGGTAGAGGTAGTGCTCATCGTCGTAGACGGTCAGGAAGACCACCTTGCAGCCGGGCCGCTGCCGCAGGATCGCCGCACACAGGTCAAGCCCGCTTGTTCCGTGCAGCCGGACGTCGAGCAGGACGATGTCGGGCTCGGCCTCGGTCACGAGCGCGAGCGCATCGTCCGGCTCGCAGGCCTCGCCCACGATCTGCACGCTGCCGGAATAGGCGGCGAGCATCGCGCGCAGGCCGTCGAGCACCATCTGGTGATCGTCGACGATCACCAGGCGCGGCGGTGGCCTGCTCATGCCCGAAAGCGTACGTTCCCGTCCGGGATTTCGGGATCCCCCATCCTTCTCCCCCGGCAGGGGGAGGCGATGCCGCCCGGCAGGTAGGTACCGTCGCCGCAGGAAGGGGCGCAATCCCAGGGAGTGAGAAGGCGGGTGCCTGAGAAGCTGATGCGGATGCACCGTGCGCGCGGACCGCGGCCGACGATGCTCGCCATCGCTGGCGACAGCGCCGCCGGCAAGACCACGCTCACCAGGGGCATCGTCGAGGCGCTGGGGACGCAGCGCAGCACGTCCCTGTGCGTGGACGACTATCATCGCTACGACCGTGCGGAGCGGCGCGCGCTGCCTTTCACCGCACTGCACCCGGACTGCAACTACGTGCAGATCATGGAGCAGCATCTGCAGCTGCTCGCGATGGGGGAACCGGTGCTCAAGCCGGTGTACGACCACTCCACCGGGCTG
>JBOHCG010000323.1:0-8841 GCA_050698735.1 Streptosporangiaceae bacterium
CTCGTACGCGCTGCCGGTGCCGGGCCGCACCGGGATCCGCACCTCGGCAAGCATCTCGCCGGGGCCGACGACGGTCTCGTAGGGACCCAGGTGAAACTCCCTGACCGGGACTACCCGGTCGCCGTTGCGCCCGCGGATGACGGCCGTGGCGCGGGTGGCCGCGAACACGGCGGACAGGTCCTCGGACGGGTCGGCCTGGCACAGCGATCCGCCGATCGTGCCCCACAGCCGGACGATCGGGTCCGCGACGACGCGCTCGGCGTCGTGCAAGATCGGGTAGAGCTCGCCCGCGATCTGCGAATCGAGCAGGTCGGCGTGCCTGGCCAGGGCGCCGATGCGGAGCTCGTCACCGTCCAGCTTGATGAAGGCGAGCTCGGTCAGCCCGTTGATGTCGACGAGCACCTCGGGCTGGGCCAGCCGCAGTTTCATCATCGGGATCAGGCTGTGCCCGCCGGCCAGGATCCGGGTCTCCGGCCTGGTCAGCAGCGACAGAGCGTGCTCGACGCTGGTCGCCCGCTCGTACTCGACCTGCGAGGGCACCTGCATGCTTAGCATCATTCGGCCTGTCGGTTAGATACGCAACCGCGCGGTTAAGCCCTGGCTAATAATACCTGGTCAGCCGAGGTTTCATCGGCCCCCGATGTCCTCGCTCCATACCTGCGGGTAACGCTCCTGGAACTCCCGCATCGCGGCCTTGCAGTCCGGGTCGTCGAGCAGCAGGACGTCCACGCCCTTGACGGCCAGGAAGTCGAGGTCGCCGACGAACGTCTCCGCCTCGCCGACCACCACCCTGGGGATCTGGAACAGCAGGATCGCCCCGGTGCACATCGGGCACGGGGACAGCGTGGTGTACAGGGTCGTGTCCTTATAGGACGGCCGGCGGCCCGCGTTGCGCAGGCAGGAGATCTCGCCGTGCGCGACGGGATCGCCGCGCTGCACCCGCTCGTTGTGTCCCGCCGCGATGACCTCGCCGCCGGCCGCGAGCCCAGCCGCTAGCACCGCCCCGACCGGCACGCCGCCGGCCTCCAGGCTCACCCGGGCCTGGCCGAGGGCCAGCGCCATCATGTCGCGGTCGTTCTGTTCTTGTTGCCCGTATGCCATGCCGGCTTACGCTACCTGACCCGGCGCCATACCACGCCGATGCCGGTGCCGTCCGGCGGCGGGATTTCGAGGGGCCGCCGGCCGACCTCGGTGAAGCCGAGCTTGCGCGGCACCCCGCCGCTGGCGACGTTCCGCTCGTCGTGGAGGATCTCCACCCGGTCCACGCCGGGCAGCCGGAACGCCTGCTCGACCAGCGCCGCGGCGGCCGCGGTGGCCCTGCCGCGGCGGGTGTAGCCGCTGCGCACCCAGTAGCCGATCTCCAGGCCGCCCGCCCCGATCCTGGCCATCAGGCTGATGCCGCCGGCCAGCACGCCCTCGGCGATGATCGCCCAGTTGTAGACCGTGCCGTCCCGCCAGCCCCGCTCCGCACCGGCGAGGAACTCGGCCTCGGACTCCCGGCTGTAGCCGATCACCCAGGGCATCCACGGGCGCAGGTGGTCGTAGGAATCGCCCACCGCCTCGAGCAGCGCGTCCAGGTCATCCGGGCGGTAACGGCGCAGGGTGACGGCGCCGGTCTCGATCACCTCATCCGGGCGTGCGTCCATCTGCTCATGGTCCCCGCCGCGGGCCTTGGGGACAACCGATATCACCGGACGGCCGCCGCGACCCGGCGCGCGGCCGTCGCCCCTTCCCTCCCTTTTATTCGGCCGAACGATCCGTGGTTCGCGTCTTGGGTCCGTGCCAGCCCGGGGTGGCCACTCGTAACTGAGTTCCTCGCCGACCCTGAGCCTGGCCCAGCGAGAGGCCTCGACCTGCAGCGCCGTCGCGGCCGCGGCGATCGCGGCCGGGTCCACCTCCGGGTCCCGGGTCGCGCCCAGCCTGGCCGCCGCGAGGCTGCGGATCTGGCTTGCCGACGGATGGTCGATCGCGGCGACACGCTCGACCAGGCCGGCGAGCATCTCGGCGCGCAGCCCGTACTCGCGGAAGGTCGTTCGGACGGCGCCGGACGCGATGCCGCCCCAGATCCCGTCCGGGATGCGCAGCTCGCGTTCCACGACGAGGTGCGTGATGTCATTCGGCAGCCGGGGTCCTGCCATCCCGCCGTAGAGCCGGAACACCACCCCGTCGTCCCGCTCCACCAGCGAGTAGGCCCGCCGGTGGTCGGGCAGCCGGGGAAACGTCACGCGCATATCCCCACTATGCGGAGCCGCTGTCGGGGCGCCTAATGGTTTTCCTGCGGTTTCCCCTGGTTCGCCGCCGCTGTAGGGTCCGGTCGGCCAGCGCAAGCAGCTGCCGGTGATACTCGACTCCTCCGCGCTGGACTTTCCCACCGTGTTCTGCAGCGCCGGGCGGCGCGGGCTCGAGATCGAGCTCGCCCCGGCCGACCTCGCTCGCGCCGCCAACGCGACCGTCGCGCGGATCGGCCACGCCGGCAGGCCTTGACCGGGTCGGCTGCTACGGCCTTAACTTGGCGGCGACACCATGGTCGCGCGAGTGCAGGCGTAGGGGGTGAGGTCCGATGTCGCAGGGCCCGGGCGAGCTAGACGCCGCCGAACTGGACGCCGCCGAGCTGGACGCCGCCGAGCGGATGTCCGTCGACGAGCTTGCGGCGCTGCAGCTGGAGCGGCTGCGCTGGACGCTCCGGCACGCGTACGCGAACGTGCCGTTCTACCGCAAGAGGTTCGACGCGGCCGGGGTGAGCCCGGAGGACTGCCGGTCCCTCGGTGACCTGGCCGGGTTCCCGGTCACGACCAAGGACGACCTGCGGGAGAACTACCCGACCGGGATGTTCGCGGTGCCGCCGGCGCAGATCAGGCGCATCCATGCCTCCAGCGGCACCACCGGCCAGCCCACCGTGGTGGGGTACACCCAGCGCGACCTGGACACCTGGTCGGACCTGATGGCCAGGTCCATCAGGGCGGCGGGCGGACGGCCCGGTGACGTGGTGCACGTCGCCTACGGCTACGGCCTGTTCACCGGCGGGCTCGGCGCCCACTACGGCGCGGAGCGGCTCGGCTGCACGGTCATCCCGGCCTCCGGCGGCGTGACCGGGCGCCAGGTCAGGCTCATCTGCGACCTAAGACCCCGGGTGATCATGGTGACGCCGACCTACATGCTGACCATCCTTGATGAGTTCGAGCGGGCCGGGCTCGACGCCGCCGGCAGCTCGCTGCAGATCGGCATCTTCGGCGCCGAGCCGTGGACCGAGGAGATGCGCGCCGAGCTCGAGCGGCGGGCGGGCCTGGACGCGGTGGACATCTACGGCCTGTCCGAGGTGATGGGCCCAGGCGTCGCGGTGGAATGCCTGGAGACCAAGGACGGCCTGACCGTCTGGGAGGACCACTTCTACCCGGAGATCATCGACCCGGTCTCGGGCGGCCTTCTGGCGGCGGGAGAGCGGGGCGAGATCCTGTTCACCTCGCTGACCAAGCAGGCCATGCCGCTGATCAGGTACCGCACCAGGGACCTGGCCCGGCTGCTGCCCGGCACCGCGCGGCCGGCGTTCCGGCGGATGGGGCGGGTGACCGGGCGCTCGGACGACATGATCGTGCTGCGCGGCGTCAACGTGTTTCCCACCCAGATCGAGGAAGTCCTGCTGCGGGTCCCCGGCCTCGCCCCGCACTTCCAGCTCGTGCTGACCTCGGCCGACCGCCTCGACGAGCTGACCGTGCACGCGGAGGCCAGGGACGGGGTCACGGCCGAGCAGCGTTCGGCCGCGGCCGACGCCGTTGCCGCCGCGGTCCGGGACAACATCGGGGTCCGGGTGCAGGTCAGCGTGGCCGACCCGGGCACGGTCGAGCGGTCAGCGGGCAAGATGCGCCGCGTCATCGACGAACGCCAGAAGTAAGGCCCAGAAGTTAAGGCCCAGATGTAAGGCAGGGTGTCGCCATGAGTGAGCTGCCGAGCTACGCCGACCTGCCGCCCGCGCCGGGCGGCGGCCGCTCCGGGTGGGGCCTGTTCGGCGCGGGCGACAACCTCGGCCTGGTCAACCTGATGACGCCGGAGCGGATCGCCGCGGCCGCCCGGCTGGTCCGCCGCGGGCAGCTCTTCTGCCTGGACATGCCGCTCGGCAGCATCGCGCCGGCGCTGGCCACGTTCCGCGGCCCGCCCCGGCACCGGGTGCTGCACACCAGAGCGGCACCGCGGGCTTCGACGACGTCTACGACAACTTCTACCCGCAGGCCTCCAGCCAGTGGGACTCGCTCGCGCACGTCGGCTACGCGCCGGACCAGATGTACAACGGCGCCACCGAGGCCGACGTGCTGGCGGGCACCAGGAACACCATCGACCAGCGCGCCGCTGAACGCGCCCGGCGGGATCGGCTCCCCCGCCAACGCCGTCGCGATCAAGTGAGTCAGCCTTTGGACGCGGGCGCGATCCACAGCGGGGAGCCCGCGGTGCTGACCGTGAGCGAGCGGCTCGCGGCCGGATTGGTCGGTATCCGCACCGTTTCCGGGCCGCCGTCGCTGTCGGCGGTCAGCGCGTAGGGGCCGCCGGGAATGGTCAGGAACGCCGTGCCGCCGTCGGTGGCGACCGTCACCGAGTCCGGTGGCGCGGTGAAAGCGATCCGCGCGTTACCGCCGTCCGTGCTGACCGTGGCGATCGAGGCGTCGACGCCCTGGGCGATGAAGGGTGCGTTGCCCGTGTCGACGTTCAGCGCGCCGGTCAGGCCGTCGACCAGCAGCGGCCCGCCCTCGGTGCGGACGGTGAGCGGCCCGTCGATCTTCGCCGCGCTGACCGTGCCGCCGCCGGAGTCCAGGTTGGCGCCGGCCACGCCGGAGACGCTGATCGGGCCGCCGTCGGACACCGCGGTGACGGCGACGCCCGGCGGCACGGTCAGCGCGAACGTGACGGCGCAGCCGGGACCGGCCGGAGCGCACTGGGGGTCGGACAGCAGAAGGTGGCCGCCGGACACCGTCTGCGTCACGGAGACGGGCCAAGGCTCCGGCCCGTTGACGAAGCCGAACGACTCCGTGACTTCCACATGGCTCACGGATCCGGTTGTCACCTGGACCGGCGAGCCGTAGCTCAGTATGGTCACGCTGGTAACCGGCTGCTTCACGGTGATCGTTCGGGTCGACACGGGCGCGGGCTGCGCGTAGGCCACGTCGGCCGGCGGGTCCCCGGCGGTGGTGATGGCGTGGGTGATGGGGACCGCGAGCAGCGCCGCGGTGGCCACGCCGCTCAGTGCCCAGACCCAGCGGCCGCGGCCCGCCCCCCGGCCCGCCGTGCTGCCGGCTACCGCGCGCATGGCAGGTCCACGGTGAGAAGGGTCGGCCCGCCGGACGGGCTGGCGATCTCAAGCGTGCCGTCGACCGACGCGGCGCGCTTGGCCAGGCCGGTCAGGCCGGTGCCGCGGGCCGGGTCGGCGCCGCCCACCCCGTCGTCGCTGATGATGATGTGCAGCCGGTCGCCGGCCCGCTGCACCACCACCTCCGCCTGGCTGGCCTGGGCGTGCTTGGTGATGTTGGTCAGGCCCTCGGAGACCACGAAGTAGGCCACCGCCTCGATCGTGGGCGGCGGGCGGCGCGGCACGTCCACGCTGAGCCGGACCGGGATCGGCAGCCGCGCCGCTATCCCGGACAGGGCCGCGTCCAGGCCGCGGTCCTCGAGCACGGCCGGGTGCAGGCCGCGGATCAGGTTGCGCAGTTCTGCCAGCGCCGTCTTGGCCTCCTCGTGCGCGTCGGCGAGGGCCTCCTGCGCCTGCTGTGCGGTCTGGGCCTGGACCCGGGCCAGGCCAAGGTTCACCGCAAGCGAGACCAGCCGCTGCTGGGTGCCGTCGTGCAGGTCACGCTCGAGCCGGCGCCGCTCGGCGTCGGCGGCGTCCACCACGCCGGTGCGGGTCTGGGTCAGGTGTTCCACCCGGTACTGGAGTTCCTCGGCGCGGCTGGGGCCCAGCAGCGCCCGCGCGGTGCGCGCGTCCAGGGCGCAGACCGCGGCGGTCAGCCGCGGCGCGGCGGCGAGCAGCACGATCCCGAGCAGGGTCAGGTATACGTCCACCGGGACGCCGAGCAGGTGCGGCAGGGAGTTGACCGGCGATGACGACCGGCCGCGGAACAGCAGGCCCTGCGGCACCAGTTTCGTGGCGTAGATGTACACAAAGGCATACATGATGCCCGCCACCCACACCCCGATCGCGGCGATCGCGGCCATGGCGATCGCCGGGCCGGCTAGCAGGTGGTAGCCGACCTGGCGCCAGGTCGCCCGGGATGTTGCGTATTCGACGATCCCCGGCAGGCTCCAGCGGTCCGCGATCTCCAGCAGAGGCGGTATCTCCACCCCGGCCGTGCTGCGCAGCCGCTGCCGGTGGATCGCGGTGAGGGCGGGCGCCGCGAGGAACACGACCGCCAGGCCGATGGGCGTGAGCGGCCACGCCTTCCCGGCTCCGCCGGGCCAGTACAGCGGGAACCCGTAGTCACGCCACCGCAGGCCCGCGGCCCACGGGAGCAGCACGATCAGCGCGCTGAGCTGCGCCGGGATCCCCCCGGCCAGGTAGAGGGCCGGGCGCAGGGCCATCCTTGACCACGGGGCGGTGCGGCGCCATCCGGCGGATGTGCCTTGCGGCTGGACGACGGTAGCCATGAGTCCCACCGTAGGCGCCCGGGCCTGACCTGCCCATCCCGTACGGTTCACCGTCGGGGGTGGTGCTAGCCCCACCTCCGATTGGGGGGCGGAGGCCAATGCGGTCCGCCGTGATCCGGTGCCATCGTTGCCTCAGCTGCCATATTCAGGAGGGCCTGATGATTGACCAGGATGCGCCGGGCGACGTGATCCGGCTGGACGGCGTGACCAAGAGCTACCAGGCGGACGCGCCGCCCGCGGTGGCGGACGTCAGCATGGGCGTGGCGGCGGGCGAGGTGGTGGCGGTCATGGGGCCGTCGGGCAGCGGGAAGTCGACGCTGCTCAACCTGATCGCCGGTCTTGACCGGCCCACCACGGGTACGGTCACCGTGGCCGGGCGGCGGATCGACACCCTCGGCGAGAGCGCGCTCGCCAGGTTCCGCGCCCGCCACGTCGGGATCATCTTCCAGTTCTTCAACCTGCTCGACGACCTCACCGTGGAAGACAACGTGCTGCTGCCCGCCCAGCTGGCCGGGGCGTCCAGGCGGCAGGCGCGGGCGCGGGCCGACGAGCTGCTTGCCAGGATGGGCCTTCAGGATTTCCGCAACGCCTACCCGGCCCGGATGTCAGGCGGCCAGCGGCAGCGGGTGGCGATCGCCAGGGCGCTTGTGAACTCCCCCGCGGTGCTGCTTGCCGACGAGCCGACCGGGGCGCTTGACAGCGCCACCGGGCAGGAGATCGGGCGGCTGCTGAAACAGCTCAACGAGGTCGGGCAGACGCTTGTGCTAGTGACGCACGATCCTAGCCTGGCCGATCGGTACGCGGCCCGGACGGTGCGGATCGTGGACGGCAGGGTGGCCGACGCTCACGCCAGGGTGTCCGGGTGAACGGGCCCGGTGGTAGCTGGCCCGGTGGTAGCTGGCCCGGTGGTCGCTGGCCCGGTGGTCGCTGGCCCGGTGGTCGCTGGCCCGGTGGTAGCTGGCCCGGTGGTCGCTGGCCCGGTGGTCGCTGGCCCGGTGGTCGCTGGCCCGGTGGTCGCTGGCCCGGTGGTCGCTGGCTCAGCGCGGTCAGGACCGCCACCGGCGGGATGCTGCGGCACAAGGTGCAGATGCTGGTGCTCGCCGCGGTGCTGCTGGTCTCGACCGCCTCGGCCACGCTCGGCCTTACCCTGCTCGCCGCCAACAACGGCCCGTTCCAGAAGTCCTTCGCCGCCCAGAACGGCGCGGACCTGACCGTCACGGTGAATCAGGCGCGGGCCGACGCGGCACGGCTTGCCGCCACCCGGAGCCTGCACGGGGTCACCGCGGCGGCCGGGCCGTTCGCCTCCTCGACGGTCCAGTCGCAGTTCAGCGGCCAGCCCTTCGGGCAGCTCACGCTGGTCGGGCGGTCCTCGCCTGGCGGCCCGGTGGACGACGTCGTGCTGAACGCCGGGCACTGGGCGACCGGGCCTGGCCAGGTGGTGCTTAACTCCAATTCGGTCTTCGGCGGCCCGGTGCTCGGCAACGCGATCACCATCACCGGGCTGCCGCAGAGCCAGACGCTTACCGTGGTCGGCTTCGCCAACTCGATCACCAACACGGCCGACGGCTGGGTCGCCCCGGCCGAGATGCCGGCCCTGCAGGCGCCGGGCGTCGCGCCGGGCGCGCAGTTGCTCTACCGGTTCGCCAGCGCGGGCACCGACGCGCAGGTCCGCGCCGACCTTGCGGAAGTCACAGGGGCACTCCCGCCGGGCACGGTGGCCGGGGCAGGTTCCTGGCTCGCCGCGGAGCTGCAGAACACGAGCAACGGCGCGATCATGGAGCCGTTCGTGGTCGCGTTCGCGCTCATCGGCCTGGCCATGGCGGTGCTCATCGTGGCCAACGTGGTCAGCGGCGCGGTCGCCGCGGGGTACTACCGGATCGGCGTGCTGAAGAGCATCGGCCTGACCCCGGCCCAGGTCGTGGTGGCGTACCTGAGCCGGGTCGGCGTGCCGGCGGTGGTCGGCTGCGTGGCCGGGGTCGCGGCGGGCAACCTGCTGGCGATCCCGGTGCTGCACGACTCCGCCGCGGCCTACGGCGTCGGCAGCCAGCAGGTGCCGTGGTGGGCGTCGGTCCTCGCGCCGGCCGGGATGCTCGTGCTGACCGCGCTGGCCGCTCTCGGGCCCGCGTTGCGTGCCGGGCGGCTGTCCGCTACCCAGGCCATCGCGGCCGGCCGGGCACCGAACGCGGGCCGTGGCTACGCCGCGCACCGGCTTGCCGC
>JBOHCG010000324.1:0-8790 GCA_050698735.1 Streptosporangiaceae bacterium
CCTGGGAAAGGCGGGAAGAGGAATCATCCCCGGAGCTATTCAGCGATGCGCAGCAGGGCCGCAATGGAGCCCGCCTGGGAAAGGCGGGAAGAGCCGAAATACTCGCGGGCCGTCGCTACCTCGAATGAGGGCCGCAATGGAGCCCGCCTGGGAAAGGCGGGAAGAGGGTCCTCCCCGACGAAGCTGTTCGGCACGTCGGACCTGCCGCAATGGAGCCCGCCTGGGAAAGGCGGGAAGAGCCGTTGTCACCGGTCGTGGACTGACCCGTTCCACCCAGCCGCAATGGAGCCCGCCTGGGAAAGGCGGGAAGAGGGCTCGGGGGATTTGGGGGGTTTGAGCTGCGCCGATGCTACGCCGTGCGAGGGGCTGGCGGAAGGGTGATGGCGGAAGTTGCACTGTGGAGTTGTCAAGGTGCCGGAACGGGGGCTGACCTGGGTGCGAGCGGTCCCTGGGTTCTGAGTCATCACCTCAGCGCTCGCGGGGTCAGACGATGACGGCGGTTGTGGTGGGTAGTTTCTCATGGTGGCCGAGGAAGAGGAAACGGGAGGAATCGCTCGCCTGGCCGAGGTCGATCAGCATCACGCTGTCCTCGGAGGATTTGATGAGGGCCTCGATGTCGCCACGCATGAGAACCTTTTCCTGGTCGGACAGGTCGCAGACGAAGACCGAGTACTGGATGCGCGTGCCGTAGCCCTCGCAGCATACTGCGACGCTGCGCAGCCTGCGGTCGTCCCGGATGTCGTAGGCGACGAGGTACCGGCGCCGGGCCATGACCAGACCTACCTGGTGACCAGGGGCGTGTAGTCGGGCAGCTCGCCGGTCAGCCGGGCGGCCAGGATGCGGGCCTGCAGTTCGACCGCGCGGCGGTAGCTGACCTGGTAGCCGAACACCGGATGGCGTACCTCCGTGGTCATCCGCCGCTCCCAGGCCCTGATGACCGTCCTGCGCCCGCCGTCAGTCAGGGTCACCGCGCCCGCCCGGACCAGGAAGTCCGACGGGCCGACCTCCCGGTTATTCACGCAGGTCAGCACCGTGGAGTCGGCCAGCAGCGGGCGGAACTCCTCGGCCAGGTCCAGCGCGAGGGCTGGACGACCGAAACGTGGCCGGTGATACAGGCCGATGTACGGGTCGAAGCCGACCGCCAGGCACGCGGCCAGCAGCTCCTTTGTCAGCAGGCCGTAACAGAACGAGAGTAGGCAATTCACAGCATCAGTGGGAGGACGGCGGTTACGAAGGCCGGTGAAGGCCGGGCCGGGCAGCCGGTCGGTTGCCGTCAGCAGCGAGGGGAATGCCTCGAAGTACAGGCGCGCCGCTGTTCCTTCGATGCCCAGCAGCGAAGCCGCGTTCGTTGTCTGCTCGGCCTGATCGGCGAGCGCTGCGAGCTGGGCAACGCGCCGCGCAGCCGCCTCTCCGCCGTGGCGGCGCAGCAGCACGCGGCAGTTCCGGATCTTGCCGGCGATCATCCTGCGGGCCTCGTCCAGTTGCCCGCGAGCCGCGGCGGTGGTCTGCCGGATGCGGAGCATCACGTTCTTGCTCGGCAGGCCGGTAGTCAGGCCGAGCAGCCAGCCGCCGTAGGAGAAATGGTAGACATCGACGTCGCGCTCGAGCAGCGCCCGCATCGCCTGGGCGGTGAGCTGCACGTTCCCGTACGCGCATATGTGCAGCACGTCGATCAGGCGGACGCTGGCCAGCAGCTCGCGGTACTTCGAGACGGTCAGCCGCCCGCTGTCGATGCCGAGGACCGATCCCGGTTCCATCACGTACAGCGGAACCGAGTCTGGATCGCCGACCATCAGCCGCCGCGGCCGACCGTCCTGCCGCGCCGCGAGCACGTTCACCTCATCGGGGAGGCAGATGCCCGCCAGCGAGCAGCGCGGGCACTTCGGGCTGGACCGTAGCGGTGGAGGCGGGGCCAGCCGGGTCGCGACCTCCCGCGCCTCGCCGAGGATCTCCATGGTGCGCGCTACCAGGCCGGGCGTCACCTCGACCGGGATCCGCTGCCGGGTCTCGGCGTAGAAGATCTCGCCGCGCTCCGCCGTGTAGCCGTGCTCACGCAGCAGCAGGACCTGGGCGCAGACCTGCACGGTGTCGGCCTCCCACGGCGTTCCGTCCTTGCCGGGCCGTCCCTTCTTGGTGTCGACGGGAATCACTCCCCCGCTCTCCCCTTCGAGCAGGTCCAGCCTGGCGGTGATGCCGAGCCGCTCGCTGGCCAGCTCGACCGACCGCGCGGCCTTCACTTCTCCCTCGCCGGGCAGCGGGGCGGCACCGCCGCCGGCGTCGACCCGGCCGTGCAGCCGGTCGCCTTCGGCCGTGTCGCTGCTGGAGGCCCACAGCTGATCGACCCACTCCAGGAAGAACAGCCGCGGGCAGAACGCGTACTCGTTGAGCATCCTCGCCGGCACCAGCTCGGGCACCTCAGTGAGCGTCATGCTTCCTCCCCATCGTTTCCACTAATTTCCAGTGAAAGCCAGCATACCGCAGACCATCTAATCCGAAGCCAGTCCTGGCACGTGAGGGGAAGTACACGACTCCGCAATCTCCGCTTATTGGACCCGCAGTTTCCGCATTTAGGGTCCGACGCGCGCTGGGTAACTTCCTGTTCAAGGCGCACAAAGAACTACGGGACCGGGGTGAGCGGCGGCAGGATTACCTGACGAGCGCGTGACGGTGTCGCGGATGGATTCGATCACCGACGGCATGCTGCCCACGTATATCACCCAGCTGAACCGGCACGACGCCGAAGGCGAGCGAACCCGCGCCCCGTCGGGACCGGGTCAGTGGTCGTCGTAGTGGAAGCGGCAGGCGACGACAGTGATCATGTCCGGCTGGATGTCGTACACCAGGCGGTCCTTGTCGGTTATCCGCCGTGACCAGACCTCTCCGCTTAGGTGCTTGAGCCGTTCCGGCTTGCCGATCCCAGCCCGCGGGTTCCGCATCGTCTCAGCGATCAGCCTTATGATCCTGGAGAGCACCTTGGGACTGCTCTCCGACCAGGCTTCGAGGTCTTCGATGGCGCCTGAGGTGATCGACAGCTTCACCCGTCAGCCTGGACGTTGAACCGCGCGGCCAGCGCCTCAAGGTCAATGGGCTGAGCATCGCCGTCACGGGCCTCGGCTAGTCCGCGCATGATATGGAGGGCGTTGGCGCGCGTCGAGAACAGGTGAAGCATCTCCTGCAGCGACTCGTAGTCCTCGGCGGACATCAGCACAGCGTTACCGCCGTGGCGCCCGACGATCTCGATGACGACGTGGTCCTCGTTGACCTGCCGCACCAGCGGAAATAGATGCTCGCGAGCGTGGCTGATGCTTACCGCGGCCATCGTGGGCTCACCTCACTCGTACAGGATTCCTGGACAAGTCTACGGCGTGGAGAGCGGTTGTGACAAAGGGTCTGATCGGTCAGGTGCGGTAGGCGTCAGCGCGATGCCGGATGGACCGGATCTCGATGGGATGCTTGGCCTCGTCGATCTTGAACAGGATCCGGTAGGTGCCGCGTCTTGCTGCGCGCAGCCTCTCATAAGGCCCATGCAGAGGCTTGCCGATTCGCCACGGATCGTCCGCCGACGCGCCAGTGATCAACTCCCACGCTGACACAGCGCCGAGACGGCACCGCAATGGAGCCCGCTTGGAATCAGCGGGAGGAGGCGTTCCCGGCATCCTGCCGACTGCCTACTACGGCACGCCGCAATGGAGCCGACTTGGAATCAGCCGGAGGAGACGATGCGAGAACTTCTGGAGCGCCAAAGCTCCCGTAGCCGCCCTGGTCGGTCCGACGGATTGGCGCCTGGAGCACGCACAGGATGCCGCGCGGGGCGAGATTATCTACCCGAATATCGGCTTCCTGGGATACCAAAGTGCTGTCGGCCACGAGCGAAGCCACAACATCGCGGCTTGCTGGCAATGACCAGAGGGGCCAGCGGAAGGCACTGCGCTTCCATTCGCGGTCGCAGGCTGTCGTCCGCAGAGCTCCGCTGTCTGCCCGGGTTACCGGATAGAACACTAGCCCGCGGAAGGCCAGCCAGTCGGCTCCGGGCACGCCTAGGCGCTTCTCTGCAGACGGGTTGGTCGCTCGAACCGCGTACACCCGCTCGCCGCGAGAGTCCCACGACAACGACGGCAGGGAGCTGTCGTAGGCCCAGTGCCCGCAGACCGCTTCCCTGAGCCGCTCCTGGTCGACATTAAGCGCCAGAGTCCGAATCATCTCCAGGAACTGCTGCTGTCCCGCGGTGAAGTGCAGATGCGTCGGCTTGGCGTTCCTCTTGCCGTCGAGTGCGTCCTCGGCTACGAGGGCACACAGGTGGTCTGAGGCAGCGCGGTCACCGTTCCCTGCGGCTACGGCTTCGTACCACTTGCGCAGTTTCGACTGGTCGGGCTT
This sequence comes from Streptosporangiaceae bacterium, assembly GCA_050698735.1. Taxonomy (GTDB): domain Bacteria; phylum Actinomycetota; class Actinomycetes; order Streptosporangiales; family Streptosporangiaceae; genus Palsa-504. The sequence goes on from JBOHCG010000324.1 coordinate 4,375, forward strand.
GGCATCCGCCAGGGGCGCATCATCCGGAAAGCTGAGCAGCAGGCTGCTGGTCCACTCCTCCCGGTCGCGGTCTAGCAAACCGAGGAGCATGTCGAGATCTTCGGGGCCGGCAACGATCGCGTGCGGCACCAGATCATCTGTCCAACGGAGTGTCGCACCACCCACCTTGCGGGTCAGCGCGTCGAGCACTCCGAGCGCGGCCAGGTAGCCAAGCGGATTGGTCCCTTCAAGGGCGGGCAGAGCCATTTCGTTCATCGCGTCACCACCGTCGCGTTCGTCTCTTCGCCAACCTGCTCGCTGGCGCTCGCCCGGTGATCGGCCAGGCGCAGGAGGCACTCCAGCCATGCCAGTCCGAACCAGCCATAGCGACGTACAAGGAGCCAGAAGCGATCTGCGATCCCCGAATCTATGCGCTCCATTCCTGTCGCACTTGAATGCTGTAGTTGCAGGTCGTCGAGGGCGACGGTTACGTCGACCGGGCGCTGGTCATGGACGACAGGGGCGAATGGCCGACAGTACCCGTGGTGGCTGGCCACCAGGTGCAGAACCAGCTCCCAGTCGTTGGCCTTGTCAGCCAGGGCGGAACAGTCCTGCACCATGGCCACGCTGAGCAACTCATGGCGGCCGCCTTGCGGATAGGCCGCGTCTCTCCTGGCTCGCTCGCGCTCCGCGCGATCGCTGGCGATGACCCCCGACTTGGCCAGCAGCCCGTCGCCGGTAATGCGTCCATCCCGCAAAATTATCTGGAACCTCGGATCCGCCTTGCCGAGATCGTGGAGGCGCCCGGCCAGGCCAAGGTCATCGACAAGGCGCAAGGGAAGACCGCACCTTTCGCCGATGTTTCGCGCCCATTTCTCCACGTTGTCCAGATGATGGCGTAGAAGGACAGGAACTCCTGTAAACGAACTTGTCTCGGGTTCGGAGTCGATGCTGTCCTCCACCGATTCCTCGGGCTTTGGGGGAGGGAGCATTTTCCGTCTGGAGGTGACGATGAAGATCGCCGCCACGGGCTCGTCGCCGGTGATGCCGGTCGCCAACCGCGTGACGACCGGCTTCCCGCCGTCATGCAGGGCGCGCACGAGGCGGCTGATGAGATCGTTGCTGCCGCGACGCATCGATTTGGCAGCGACCAGCCAATCTCTGATCACGGTATCGTCGTCGGCGTCGGGCTCGGCATCGACGGCACTCGGCAGCGGCAGCGGGGGCAAGGTGCCGGTCATGTCCGCGAGCACGGCCGGGTGGAGGCGCAATATGGCTTGCAGCCGCTGTTCGGCCTGAACCCTATGGCCAAGGTCGCTAATGGCGTCCGCGCTGGCCGGAGCCCAGTTGGCGGCTCTGATACCGCCGTAGGAGGCTGGCACCACCAACGTATCTCCCGGGCGGATATCGCCCACTTGCCGCGCGATCGAGCTCTCGTCGCCGCGCCACCGCAGGGCGGGCTTGATGGGTCTGTCATCAGCCAGTCGCTCGGCGCCCCTGTCGGTGACTGCCCCTTCGACGTCTGCGACTTCGATGTTCTGCGCCCTCGAATTGCCGTCCGCGGGGAGGGCCAGCCAGGCCCGTACGGCTCGAATGGGCACCGGCATAGCCTCCCCCGAACCTGGCCCGCAGGCGCTTACCAGGGCAACCGCCAGCTGGCGATTCTCGTCGTCCATCAATTCAGTGGTCAGGTCGGCCCGCCAGATCAGGTTGACGTCCGCCATGCTCTCCGTTGTCCCGTGCAACCATGCGGCTATGTCCGGATCGGCATCGGGAAGCGGGGACGTCTGTACCCACCGATCAAGATGGCTCGGCAGCAGGAGAGGAGCATTCGGCTTGTCGGCCAGGAGCTCTGAATCCCTTCCCGGCTCCGGCCGCAGTTCGGCGAAGTCACGTTCATCAACCGGGAGCCAGGCCCAGGTCTTCGCCAGAGCCGAGCCGTAGATCGGATCGGAGGTTCCGGCTTTCACTTCCTCGGGAACAGCCAGGATCACCGACTCCGACGGCGTGTCGCGAGCGCTGAGCTGGCCATCTCGATCAACGCGCCCGAACCGCTGTTTAAGCGCGTCGAAGCTGGCGCACTCTGTGACGAGGGCGTCGAAGTCGAAGTCGGCGCCCGCCTCGATCGACTGGGTCGCGACGACCACCAGAGGTCGGTCCTCGGCCCCGCGGGTCCGACCGGTGCAGATGCGCAAGGTGATCTGGTCGAGCAGGTCATCACGGTCGAAGGGGCGCATGCGCCCGGTGATCAGGTAGCAGTCGAAGGCGGGATCGTCGGCCAGCAAGCCATAGACGCCGCGAGCGGTGTCAACCCGGTTGAGCACGACACCGATTACCTTGTGCCGTCCGGCGCCGATGATCGAGCGGGCGGTGTCCGCGGCCTCCCTTGCCATCGCCTCGCGTGCGCTAGAACTGCTCTTTCCCTTGGTCTTAACCTCACGTTTGATCGCGAGCTTGCACGCCGAGACTCGCCGCGCCAGGACGGGTGCGACCACGGGATCGCGGTCACGATCGCTCAGGCTGAGCACAGACCGATCGGGAGGCAGCACCCCTGGCGTCGCTGAGAGCTCGACCACTTGCCAGCGATCCGGCAGACCCGTCTGGGCAGCGGGCCGGTAATGGCCGGAAATCGCGCCGAGGGTGTCGGCGAACGGTTTGGCCAGGTGCACCTCGTCAAGCAGAAAAAGCGAGTCGTTGGCGAGCAGGCCAGCGTGGACGGGACGCATGCTGCCGCTGATCCCATATCCGCGGAAGAGCAGGCGCGAGCCGACCTGATCGACGGTAGAGACGAGAATCGCCGGCACGTCGGGGCGAAGTGCCCACGACTCGTCCCGGACGATACCGCCGCGGAGTTCGGCCCACTGCAAGGGCAGGCCACTCGGATCACCCAACGGTACGGCGAGGTTTGCCAGCCGCCAGGCGACGGTCTTGACGACCGGGTCATCACTGGTGCGCAGCCGTTCGGAAAGGCGTTTGGCCCGCTCCGCGGCCTGATGGACGACCACTCGCCGGTCGATCACGAAGATGACCCGGCGCGGCATGTCGTCCCGGATCGCCATGAGGAAGACCGCGATGTCGATGACGGCCGTCTTGCCCGCCGCAGTCGGGAGGTCAAGCAGGTCGGGCCAGCGCCCGGTCGATGCGACGCGGTCCAGCAGGTCCTGTTGCCAGGGAAATGGGGACGGGGGCTTGTCAGCTGATCCAGTCTCGCCATTGACGGCGGCAAAGAACGCAGAGAAGTGCGAGGCGTTCAGCTTGATCGTCATGGCGTTCCGCTCCTAGACTCTCGCGGAAGGCACAGTCCGTAGCCGAGATACCGCCCGGCCCCGACGAGGACAGGTCCCCGTACCGGCTTGGCGAACTCGATCTCGGCATGCACGCAGGCCCGGGGCGTTCCCGTTCCCGTCTGGTAACCGGGAAACTGGCGGCTGCCGGAAGCGCGCCTACCCGACGGACTCGCCGGGATCCCCGCCATGGGAGAATCCAGCCGGATGGCGACGCGGACGTCCTCGGGCCGCTCCGCTACACCAGCGAAGACGCAGGCCCGGGCGACCGAGACGACAGCCTCTGCCTCGGCCCGGTCTCGTGCGCGTGGGTCCCGGCTGCGGAGGTTGCCGGGAAACCGATCGAGCGCGATGGGCGTGACGGTCAACCATCGGCGGGCGGGCCTGCACCAGTAGTCGCGGGTAGTCGTCTTGCGTCGGACCGCGAGCGCTGCATCAAGCCAGCCCGACTCGCCGTCCGATCGATCGATGCCGAGGTCTTCGAGTTTCAGCCGCACCGACTCGCCGTTGAGACGAGCCGGAAGCAGCAGCTCGAACCCCGCCCGCGACCACGCCCGGACGGCGCCCTCAACCGCGTCCCGGTCCTCGTCACGGCAGCCTGCCGGCAGGATGAGCGCGATGCCGAATATGGCTCCGTCGCTATACGGGCTCCCGGCGTTGATAAGCGGCGCTACCGCCAGGTGAGGCTGGTCGAGTGGCGGTGTCGTCTCGTATGGCCTCACGGACCGCCGGTGCCCGGAAAGGATCTCCGGTGATGGCTGGTCACCGTGGGCGAGCAGAGAGTTCCTGGTGGCACGGGAAATGGCCAGGGCCTGCACTGCGGACGGGGCATGCCGCCCCTTTATGCCGAGGACGTACCAGTCTCCGCCAAGCAACGGGACGAGCGGACTCGGCTGAGGGCTTCCGCGGCGATGGTAGTCGCTCATCCCGGCCGGAAGGGTCCGCGGCTCCTCGCCGCGATGGGACGCGAAAGCCTGCTCAAGGCGCTCGGCCAGGCCGGTACGCGGTACACGCAACCGAGTCCCGTCCCCTCCACGACCAGGGGCCCAGGTTGGTGGTGGCCCGTCATCAGCACATCGGCACGCGACAAGCGTCGATGAATGACCGATGCGCGCGACCCGGCCAAGCAGGGCATCGAGGACACTCCGCTGTT
>JBOHCG010000325.1:0-8752 GCA_050698735.1 Streptosporangiaceae bacterium
CGGCACCCCCGGCGCACCGGACATCGTGCAGATCGCGCACGGCGCCCCGGGCGGCCGCGCCGCCGCCGAGGAAAACGACGGCCGGGAGCGGTGCGAGATGTGCCGTGAGGTGCTCACCGAGCGGCACGGGCACGTGGTGGACTTGGAGAAGCGGTCGCTCGCCTGCACCTGCCGGGCGTGCTACCTGCTCTTCACCCACGAGGGGGCCGCGGGTGGCCGGTACCGGGCCGTGCCCGATCGCGTCGCCTGTGACCCGGACCACCCGCTGACCGACGAGGACTGGAACGAGCTGCAGATCCCGGTCGCGATGGCGTTCTTCTTCCTCAACTCCGCGCTGGACCGGGTGGTGGCCGGCTACCCCAGCCCCGGCGGCACCACCGAATGCGAGCTCGACCTCGCGGCGTGGGACCGGCTTGCCGCCGCCTACCCGCTGCTCGCCGCGCTTGCGCCGGACGTCGAGGCGATCTTCGTGCACGGTACCAACCGGGGGGCCGACCGGGGGGCCGACCGAGGGGCCGACCGAGGGGCCGACCGGGGTCGTGAGGTCTTCCTGATCCCGATCGACATGTGCTACTCGCTGGTCGGCGAGCTCCGGCTGCACTGGTCGGGCTTCGACGGCGGCGCCGAGGTCCGCGAGTCGCTCGCCAGCTTCATCGACGACCTGCGGCGGCGGGCCAAACCGCTGCACCGCAGCACCGACCCAGACCGCCGGGGGGCCGGCCCGAACCAGGATCCGGAGCACTGAGATGGCAGACCTGATCTTCGGCTGTACCGGCGCGACCGCCGAGCGGTACGCCGCCACCCCTACGCTGACGTTCGCGCTGACGGTCACCGAACGATCCGGCGCGCGCATACACGCGATCGCGCTGCGCTGCCAGATCCGCATCGAGCCGCACCGCCGCAGGTACTCCGCGGCCGAGGCGCGGCGGCTGCACGACCTGTTCGGCGACCCGTCGCGGTGGGCCGACACGGTCAAGCCGATCCAGCTCGCGACGGTGACCGTGATGGTGCCGTCGTTCAGCGACGTGACCGAGATCGACCTGCCGGTGGCGTGCACCTACGACCTCGAGGTGGCCTCGGCCAGGTACCTGCAGGGCCTTGATGACGGCACGATCCCGCTGCTGCTGCTGTTCAGCGGCACCGTGTTCATCGCGCAGGGCGAGGGCTTCTCTGTCGAGCTCGTGCCGTGGAGCGCCGAGGCGTCCTACCGGCTGCCGGTCAGCGTCATCAAGGAGCTCGTCGACATCCACTTCCCGGGCAGCGCCTGGCTGCGGTGCGGCCGCGACACGCTGGACGCGCTGGCCGACTTCAAGGCCGACCGCGCGCTGCCCACCTGGGACGCCACGTTCGAGGCCCTGCTCGCCGAGGCCGCCGCGAACGCGAAGGGCCGCGCGGGCAGCGAAGCGCCCCAAGCGCCCGACGCGCCCGAAGCGCCCGACGCGCCCGAAGCGCCCGACGCGCCCGACGCGCCCCAAGCGCCCGGGGCAGGTCCCGAGGCGATCGTGCCCGAGGCGAGGCAGCCGTGAACCTCGACCCGGTGCGCCGCGTCGCCGATGCGGTCCTCTACGAGGGGTACATCTTGTATCCGTACCGCGCCTCGGCGCAGAAGAACCGCAGCCGCTGGCAGTTCGGCGTGGTGATGTCGCCCGGGTACGCGGCGGCCGACCCGTCGGAGAGCGCCGTCACCCAGACCGAGTGCGTGCTCGAGCACTCCGGCCAGCCGAGCCTGCAGATCGTGCTGCGCTTCCTGCAGGTACAGCGGCGCGGCACCATGGACGGCGCGGCAGGCAGTCAAGGGCCGGCCTGGGACGAGGCGGTGGAAACCGAGGTCACGGCCGAGGTCCCCGCGCTGCTCGGCGAGGGCGGCGAGGGCTGGGTCAGGGAGTTCGTCATACCGGGCGGCGAGGACCGCGAGGGCTGGGTCAGGGAGTTCGTCATACCGGGCGGCGAGGACCGCGAGGGCGACGTGATCCGCCGCAGGCAGCGGCTGGCCGGCGCCGTGTCGGTGCGCACCAGCCCGGTGCCGGGCCCGTGGCGGGCGGTGCGGCTGACGATCCGGGTGCAGAACAGGACCGAGTCCGCCGCGACGCCGGGAAGCCGGGATGAGGCGCTGCCTACGGCGCTGGTGGCGGCGCACCTGATCGTCTGCGCCGATGGCGGCGAGTTCATCTCGATGACCGATCCGCCGGAGTGGGCCAAGCCCGCGGTGGCCGCGTGCCAGAACGTCGGCGCCTGGCCGGTGCTGGCCGACCCGGACGGCGGTCGGCGGGTCATCCTGTCCGCGCCGATCATCCTGTACGACAACCCCGAACTCGCCGAGGAAAGCCCGGGCGAGCTGTACGACGGCACCGAGATCGACGAGATCCTCACCCTCCGCACGCTGGCGCTGTCGGACGCCGAGAAGGCCGAGGCGAGGGCCACCGACCCGAGGGCCGCCGCGCTGATCGACCGCGTCGAGGCACTCTCGCTGGACGAAGCCGGCATGCAGCGCCTGCACGGCACCATCCGCGGCCTGCGCCCGGCGGCCGCCGCCGAACCGCGCGAGGCCGCCGCCCCGCAGCCGGTGGACTTCGATCCGGCAGTCCCCTGGTGGGACCCGGAGGCGGACGCGTCCGTGTCGCCGGATACCGACTCGGTGACCATCGGCGGCCAGCAGGTCGCCCGCGGCAGCCTGGTGCGGCTGCGCCCCGGCGCCCGCCGCGCCGACGCCCAGGACATGTTCCTCATCGGCCGGACCGCCGAGGTCCAGGCGGTGCTGACCGACGTCGAGGACAAGCCGTACCTGGCGGTCTCCCTAGTCGACAACCCGGACCCGGAGCTCAGCATCGCGCACGGAAGGTTCCTGTACTTCATGCCCGACGAGGTAGAACCGTGCGAGGCGACGTCATGAGCGACCCGAGGCGGACGCTGGTGGCCGGCGTCGGCAACGTGTTCCTGCGCGACGACGCCTTCGGCGTCGAGGTCGTCCGGCTGCTCGCCGAGCAGCCGGTGCCCGAAGGGGTGGAGATCCGCGACTTCGGCATCCGTGGCGTGCACCTGGTCTACGACCTGCTCAACGGCTGCGACCTGTTCGTGCTCGTGGACGCGGCGCCGCACGGCCAGGCGCCGGGCACGGTCTCGGTGCTCGAGGTGGAGCTGCCCGAACCCGCAGGCCCGGACACGCTGGACCGGCCGCTGATCGACGCGCACAGCCTGACCCCCGACGCCATCTTCGCGCTGCTCGTCTCGCTGGGCGGCAGGCCGGGGCGCAGCCTGGTGGTGGCCTGCGAGCCCGCCGACATCGACGCGGGCATGGGCCTGTCCGACCCGGTGCGGGAGGCCCTGCCGCACGCCGTCAGGACGGTGCAGGAGATCCTCGCCCGCCCGGACGGCGAGGCGGACAATGACGATAGGGACGAAACGACACAGGAACTCGTCCCCGATTTAGACGACCAAGGTCCCGGACTCACAACGGAGGGAGGTGCGCGGGATGCTGGGCAAGCTGATCAAGGCGGTTGTGATAGCAGCGGTGCTTGCGCTGGTGATTGACTCACTGCCGGACTTCAAAAGGTACCTGGAACTACGCGACATGTTATTAACCCAGCACCGGGAAGGAAGTGATTGGCGTGGAAGTACTCGTGGGCTTCGCGTTCGGCTACTGGGTCGGGACACGCCAGGGACGGCAGGGCCTGCAGGAAGCGCTCGGCAACGTCCAGGCGATCATGGCGCACCCGGAGACCCGGCGGCTGCTCAGCGAGGGCCTGTCCGCGTTCGAGGTGGTGGCCGCCCCGGCCCTGGAGCGGATGGGCGGGCGGTCCGGCCGCAATGTAAAGATCATCGGCACCGTGGTGGACGAGCTCCTGGAGCGTCGTCACGGCCGCGCGCGTGCGGCGTGAGCCGGCATGCATGAATTCGGCCTATCCGAAGGCGTGCTGGCGACGGTACGCCAGCGCGCCTCCGGCCGCAAGGTGACCGCGATCAAGGTGCGGTTCGGGGTCCGGCACCGCGTCGACCAGGAATCCCTGGCGCACGCGTTCGGCGTGGTCGCCGAGGGTACCGAGGCGGACGGCGCCGCCGTCGAGCTCGTCACCGTCCCGGCCACGCTGACCTGCCGCGGCTGCGGCTTGGTCGGCGAGACCACCGACGTGCTCGCGGTCTGCCCGCGGTGCGCGGGCGACGACGTCGAGATCAGCGGCGGCGACGAGATGACCCTCGAATCGATCAGCTACCTGCCGGTCCCGGCCGGCTGACAAGGCTTACAGGGAGAGCGCACATGTGCCTGGGTATCCCGGCTCGGATTACCGGCGGCGACACGGGTCATCCCGACCTGGCCACGGCCGACATGGGCGGCGTGACCCGCGTGGTCAACATCGGCCTGCTCGACGAGCCGCCGCAGCCCGGCGACTGGATCCTGGTGCACATGGGGTTCGCGCTGTCCACGATGACCGCGCAGGAGGCGGCCGACGCCATGGCCGCCCTCGGCGCGGAACGCGAGGCCGAGGACCGCGAGGCCGAAGACCTCCAGGCCATGCTCGACGCCGTGGACCGCGAAGTCGCCGAGCGCGAGGCCGCGCGAGGTGCCCAGTGACCGCCCCGGCAACACCCCCAGCGGCCACGGGCGCGGCCATCCCAGGCACGGGCGGCCCGCTGATGTTCGTCCGCTACGCCTACCCGCCGAACTCCCTTGGCTATTGCGGACCGGCCGACTTCGCCGCCTTCCGTGAGTACGCCGTGGCCGGCGTGGTCGACCGCGGCCTGGTCCAGCTCGCCCAGGCGTTCGCAGGCGCGTGGCCCTACCTGGAGCTGATCGCGCACGGCTGCAATATCAAGGACCCGCTTGACCAGCGCGTCGTCGAGGCCTACTGGGTGGGCAACGACCTGCTCGACAAGGTGCCCGTCGCCCACATCGGCGACTCGATGCAGGACAGGTTCCGGCACCGGACGGGCAGCAGCTTCCAGTTCCTCGCCGAGGGCGTGCTCGCGGGCGGGGTGCCGCATCACAGCTTCCACGTGTTCGGCGTGTACCCGTGGGTGGGCCTGCTCGGCGATGACCGCAAGGCCAGGCACGCGCTGATGGTGCTCGACCGCTGCCGGATCCGCTGGGGCAAGGTGACCGCCGTGCACGGCGACCAGGCAACGGTCCAGTACCGGCCGCTGTGCTGGGACGGCCTGCAGCTGACCCTGGGCGAGCCCGTCGAGGAGACGGCCCGCCTCGCCCTGGACGGCACCGTCATCGCGAACGCGATCGGCCCGGGCGACTGGGTCGCGCTGCACTGGGACTGGATCTGCGACCGCCTGACCCAGCGCCAGCTGCGCGCCCTGCGCGGCTTCACCCAGCGGCACCTCGACATGGTCAACCACCGCGTCGAGCACTCCGGCCCACTCGCCGTCCTAGGCTGAGCCGGGCGATCCGGCACCCGCCGTAACCTGCGCGAAAAAGCATTTAGCCGAACGAGCCGTGGTTCCCGGCCTACGCTCGCCTTCCCGGACCGCAGTGGTGAGGACGTCAGGCCGGGTGTATACGACATACGGTTAGGGGGAATGGGTGCTGACGTGACGGTTGTGCGGAAGATGGCGATACGTCCCAGTGGCGGCACGGCGATCGTGGCGTTTCTGGCGCTGCTGGCCCTAGTGACCGGGTGCACCGGCGGCGGGCACGGCACCGGCCGGGTCAGCCCGGCGGCCAACGCCAGCAGCGAGGCGAGCGCCTCGGCCGGGGCCGCGGCGCAGGCGGGCCCGCGGGTGACGATCTCGCCGGCGAACGGCGCCGCGCATGCCGATCCGTCTGCGGGCATCACCGTCACGTCGTCAGGTGGCGCGCTGACGCACGTTACCGTGCGCACCTCAGGCGATCCGGTGACCGGCGGCCTGAGCAGCGGCGGCACGGTCTGGCACAGCCAGTGGGCGCTGGACGTCTCGCAGGCCTACACGGTGACGGCCACCGCATCGAGTCACGGCCGCACCGTCACCGCCACAAGCACGTTCCGCACGCTGACGCCGAGCAGCACGTTCTCCACCGAGATCCTCGAGGGGGACAACCAGGCCTACGGCGTGGGGATGCCGATCATCCTGTACTTCAGCCAGCGGATCACCGACGAGGCCGCGGTCGAGCGCGCACTGCAGATCACCACGTCGAAGCCCGTGGTCGGCGCGTGGTACTGGGACTATCCGTGCAACATGGCCGTCACCTGCGCCTACTTCCGGCCGCGTGACTACTGGCCGACCGGGACCACGGTGAGCTTCACCGGGCACCTCAACGGCGTGCAGGGCGCGCCAGGCGTGTACGGCGCGCACACCCTGACCCAGACCTTCGACATCGGCGCGTCGCTGATCGCGGTCGGGAACACCCGGACGCACCGCACGCAGATCTACTACAACGGCAAGCTCCGCTACAACTGGCCGATCAGCTCCGGCAAGCCGGGCGACGCCACCCCCGACGGCTCGTACCTGACCATCGAGAAGGCGAACCCGGTGCTGATGACAGGCCCCGGCTACAGCCTCGAGGTCCCGTGGTCGGTCCGGTTCACCTTCAGCGGCGACTACTACCACGACGCCTACTGGTCCGTCGGCGAGCAGGGCTTCGAGAACGTCAGCCACGGCTGCGTCAACCTCTCCCCCGCCGACGCCGAGATCTACTACAAACTCGCCGTCCCCGGCGACCCGATCACGATCATGGGCAGCCCCAAGGGCGGCACCTGGGACAACGGCTGGACCGAGTGGTTCCTCACCTGGCCGCAGTACCTCAAGGGCAGCGCCCTGCACCAGGCCGTCCAGGCCGGCCCAGACGGCAGCACCTTCGTCAACCCGGCCACGCTGCCGCCATCGACCGCTACCGCGCCGCTGGGCACCGCCCCGGCTGGCAACGACGCCGCGAGCCAGTAGGGTGCGCCATCGCGCCTAACGCTCAGGGCCAGAAGACATCCGCGATGTACTGGTCGCCGGGAAGAAGCACATGACCTGCCGCAGCGCCGCCAATAGACGGCGACCGCCCGTCAGCCAACTCCGCCGATTACATTCGGTACCAAGTGTCCGGGGCGTCGTGCAACTAGAACCGCCGATATGTACATAACTTTCCATGATCATTTGCGAAGTTGCTGATCAGCTAGATCCATAGCTGCTAAGCGGACTTGATTCGAACGTATGAATCACATCAAATCGATGCACGTTATGACCGATTCCGGCAGTTCGAACTGCTTCTGACCCTGACTTTTCTCTGACCCGTGGATGTGTCGGGCCTGCGCAAACACCGTACCTGGCCGTATCCACTCACATCAGCTACTAAGCGTGATCAGTCCAGCTTGGGGCGCTGGGAGTCACCCTGGAGCGCTCAATCTCGCGTGGGAGGATGTTTCCTCACATCGGGCCGGCCGTCCGCCCCTCTCACGTGGCCAGAGGCTAGGCTTTCCCCCCAAGGAGGCACGCCGCTCAACGAGCGCTGCCGGGAAGGTTCTCCCTGTGGAAGGCAGGTCTGCTCTGCGTACTGTACTGGTTCTGTGGGACGTGGACCACACGCTGATCGAGAACAATGGCGTGAACAAGGAGACGTACGCGCTTGCGTTTCAGTTGCTCACTGGCCGACAGGCAGAATATCCCGCGCGGACGGATGGCCGGACTGAGCCTGAGATCATGCGGGATATGCTCGATCGTCACGGAATTCAACTTACGCCTGAGCACATTGCGGCTATGCCCGCCGCTCTTGAATCCGCGACTTCGGCGAAAGTTGCCGACTTGCGTGAACGCGGTCATGAACTGCCCGGAGCGAGAGACGCACTATCTGCGTTCCAAAGAACTGCCGGGGTTGTACAGTCTGTGCTCAGCGGTAACACCATGAAGAACGCCATCGCCAAACTTTCGGCGTTCGATCTTGACTCGTATCTTGATTTTGAGGTTGGCGGATATGGCTCTGACGATATCGTCCGGGCGAATTTGGTCGCCGTCGCGCGTAAGCGCGCAGCGGCAAAATATGGCGCGAGGCTTGACAAGGCAACGACAGTCTTGATTGGCGATACGCCGCGTGATGTCCGGACGGGACGTGACGGGGGCGCGTACGTTATCGGTGTAGCCTCCGGCTCCGATGACATGGAGACGTTGAACAGTGAAGGCGCCGATGTCGTCTTTCCGGATCTCCGGGATACGCAGGCTGTGGTAACAGTGGTTACCGCACGGCTGGGCTGACCCGAGCCGGCCGCCCGGCTGAGTTAATGGCTGCCTCTCGCTGTCTCCAGAAATTGGATTCTTCGACCGGGAAAGACACTTCCCATACTCGCTCGAAGCTCTTCACATACATATCGAAGAAATCCCCGCCCTCCATCCTTCGCAGATGCAGGATAGGGGCTAGGTAGCCGTACATCCCGTACACATGCTGATTGATCAGCATGTCGTCGTCATAGACGAATATTGAATTGTATAGGGTTTCCTGCTGGAGGCGGAACCCCACGCCAGGGACGCACGCAAGCGGGGCGTAGTACGAAAGAGCCATACGCACGCGCGCCGGTATAGCATCAAATAGCCGTTCCTCCACTCCCCGTTGCACGCATTCCGGACTGTCGGGGTCGGCCATAAGCAGCTTGACATCAACACCGCTCTCGGCTTTGCTCCGGATGATTTCGATAGACTCAGGGTTATCCTCGGCTATAAACAGGCTTGCATTCGCATAGAGCCATATCCTGCGAGTAGCGGCGGTAAGCAGATCTAGCCATAGGCGGCGCGGTGCTTCTGAGCGGTGCGGGTAGAGCGTAACGATTTCTGCCTGCGACACCGCTTCGCGCTCAGT
>JBOHCG010000326.1:0-8738 GCA_050698735.1 Streptosporangiaceae bacterium
TGCCCGGTGTGCCCGGTGTGCCCGGTGTGCCCGGTGTGCCCGGTGTGCCCGGTGTGCCCGGTGTGCCCGGTGTGCCCGCGCTCGGCCGCGGTCAGCGCCGCGATGCCGACCGCCGCGGCGGCCACCGCGAGCAGCGACGGCAGGTCGGCCAGCGACAGCCCGCTGGGGAGGTTCAGTATCCCGCCCATGACCTGCTGGATGACCAGTGCGGCGCACCAGCCCAGGGCGGCAAGGGCGAGCCAGCGGTATCCGCGCGCGACGGCACTCGCGTGCCCGCGCGCGCCGAGCCATAGGCTCACCGCCGCCCCGCACCACGCCAGCATGCCGAGCACGCTCATGCTCGACACCCCGAGATGATCAGGCGCACTGGGCTCCTTTCGTTCCGGACCCTGTCGTTGGTGCGCTGCATATACCCGGCAAGGTTGATGGCTTTACCGCGTTACCGTTACGTCTTCGTAACGAAACGTCGCCGACATTACGCACAACCGAGCGCCGACGACCACCGGGATCCCAGCCCCAAGAGAGACGGCCTCGCAACCGGTATAACGTTCACTCTACGTACCCGAGGTCACACTTCGGTTGAGGAAGAGCGTCCAGCGGGAGACAAACTCCGGACCATCATGGTAGTCCGGGCGTTTTGGTGTCGTTCATCCGAATTAATGAGCAATATGTGGTTTTTGTCACTACGTTTAACGTCTTGGCCGGACAAACCAGACATGCCGAGCGCCTCGTGATGCGAACGGCGCAGCCGTTACATCTCAGGGAGTGACGTTCGCGTCTGGATTGCCGAGCCGGACGGGCAGCACGGTCAGCAGCGGCGCGCCTGCCTTGGAGCACGCGCTGAATGTGTAGCCCGCGTAGCCGGCCACGGTCGACCCGGGTGGATAGACCCGCAGCCAGTGGGCGGTCACCGGACCGCAGGTGGCGGTCGGGTAGTTCTGCGCCACCGCGACCTTGAGCCAGGCGTGCGCCGTGGCGCCCGGGGCAAGGCGCACGGTCACCTTGGTGAAGGCCCCGGCCCGGAGCGCGGCCGCGCCGATCTGCTGGCCGGCGGCTGCGTCTGCGCTGTCGTCGGCGCCGCGGCAGGCGAGCTCGTCGTCGGCGTCGTTGTCGCGGCACTTGACCCTGGTCTGCGCACCAGGGTCGATGTGGTCTGATGGTATTGATCCAGATTCCCGCGCAGTCGAACCAGGGAGGACGCCGTGCGCAAGGTCCTGATCGCGAACCGCGGCGAGATCGCGGTGCGCATCGTCCGGGCTTGCCGTGACGCCGGGCTGGCCAGCGTGGCCGTCTACGCCGAGCCCGATCTGGACGCGCTGCACGTGCGGATGGCCGACGAGGCGTACTCGCTGTCCGGCGTGACCGGCCCGGAGACGTACCTGGACATCGACAAGGTGATCAAGGTCGCGGTGGCGTCCGGCGCGGACGCGGTGCACCCAGGCTACGGCTTCCTCGCCGAGAACGCCGACTTCGCCCGCGCGGTCATCGCGGCCGGCCTGACCTGGATCGGCCCGCCGCCGGACGCGATCGAGGCGCTCGGCGACAAGGTGGCGGCCAGGCACATCGCGGCGGCGGTGGGAGCGCCGCTGACGCCCGGCACCCAGGATCCGGTCCGGGATGCCGGCGAGGTGCTCGCGTTCGCGCGGGAGTACGGCTTCCCGGTCGCCATCAAGGCCGCGTTCGGCGGCGGCGGGCGCGGGCTGAAGGTGGCGTGGCGTCCGGAGGAGGTTACCGAGTTCTATGAGTCGGCGGTCCGTGAGGCCACGGCGGCGTTCGGCAGGGGGGAGTGCTTCGTCGAGCGGTACCTGGACCGGCCGCGGCACGTCGAGACGCAGTGCCTCGCCGACTCGGCCGGCCACGTGGTGGTGATCTCGACCAGGGACTGCTCGCTGCAGCGCAGGCACCAGAAGCTCGTCGAGGAGGCGCCCGCGCCGTTCCTCTCGGCTTTGCAGGAGCAGGCCCTGCGGGAGTCGTCGAAGGCGATCCTGCGCCGGGCCGGCTACGTCGGTGCGGGCACCTGCGAGTTCCTCGTCGGCCAGGACGGCACGATCAGCTTCCTCGAGGTCAACACCCGGCTGCAGGTTGAGCACCCGGTCAGCGAGGAGGTTACCGGCATCGACCTGGTGCGCGAGATGTTCCGGCTGGCCTGCGGAGAGCCGCTCGGGTACGACGACCCGCCCGCGCGAGGGCATTCTATCGAGTTCCGGATCAACGCGGAGGACCCGGGGAGGAACTTCCTCCCGGCGCCCGGCACGATCACCGCCTGGTCTCCCCCGTCGGGCCCCGGCGTCCGGCTGGACTCCGGGTACGAGGCCGACATGACGGTGCCGCAGGTGTTCGACTCGCTGATCGCCAAGCTGATCGTCACCGGCGCCAGCCGCGAGCAGGCGCTGCAGCGGGCCGCCCGTGCGCTGGCCGAGTTCGAGGTCGGCGGCATGCCGACGGTGCTTCCATTCCACCGCGCGGTGGTCACCGACCCGGCGTTCGCCGGGCCATCGCTGCGGGTGCACACCCGCTGGATCGAGACGGAGTTCGCCGCCGCGATGCCCGCGCAGGAACTGGCTCCTGCCGCCGCCGATTCGCCGGAGCGGGAGAAGATCACGGTGGAGGTGGGGGGAAAGCGGCTCGAGGTCGTGCTGCCGGCCGACCTCTGGGGAACCCGCCGTACCCCTGCCAGTCCTTCTAGTTATCCAGAACGAGGCCGTGGTGGCAGTCGCGGGCGACGTGCTGCCCCGGCGGCTAGCGGCGACGCGCTGATCAGCCCGATGCAGGGCACGATCATCAAGATCGCGGTGGAGGACGGGCAGCGGGTGTCGGCAGGCGAGGTGATCGTGGTGCTCGAGGCGATGAAGATGGAGCAGCCGCTGAACGCGCACAAGGACGGCATGGTGAGCGGGCTGGCCGTGACCGTCGGCCAGACCGTCACCGCCGGCGCGGCCATATGCGAGCTGAAGGACTGATCCGGCGTGGTCAGGCTGCCCGGTGATCCGAGCGCGGGACAGAAGGTGCGGTTCGTGCTGGGGTTCCGGTTGCCAGCACGGAACCGGGAATGGGTCCGGCACGAGCTGACCGACGCGGGCTGGCGCGGCCGGCTGGCCACCAGGCACCTGATCGTGACCCTGCCGATCTGCGCGGTGCTCGCGCTGCTGCCCGGCGAGCTGTGGATCCACATCGCGGTGCCCGGCCTGTTCCTGCTGTGCAGCGAGGGCATCGTGGCAATGTACGCCGACGACATCCGCGTGTCCCGGCTGCGCCGGCACGGCCTGCCCGCCCCCGACGACCCCGACCTGGGCCGCCCCTCGCACTTAGCCGTTCCCCGCCCGCAGCGTGGTGCGGTGCGGGGCCCCCTACCCCCGGCTATTGGGGGTGATGGGCCCCGCACCTCATGGCCATGGACTCGGGGGGTGGGGGTTAGGGGGTGTCGGGGGTGAACTCCATTAGTTTTCTGGCGGCTTCTGTGATGCTGCCGGAGAGGGAGGGGTAGACGGCGAAGGTATGGGCCAGCTCCTCCGCGGTCAGGCGCTGCTCGACGGCGACCGAGACGGCAAGGATCAGCTCGCTGGCACGGGGGGCGACCACCACGCCGCCGAGGACCACGCCGGTGCCCGGGCTGGTGAGCAGCTTGACGAAGCCGTCGGCCACGCCCGCCATCTTCGCCCGCGGGTTGGTGGCCAGCGGGAGCTTCTGGACCCGGGCGGAAATCTCGCCGGCGCTTACCGCGCGCTGGGTGACGCCGACGGTGGCGATCTCCGGGTCGGTGAAGATCGTCGCGGCGACGTGGCCGAACCGCAGCGGGCCGACGGCCTCGCCGAGGGAGTGCCACATCGCGATCCGGCCCTGCATCGCCGCGACCGAGGCGAGCATCAGCACGCCGGTGCAGTCCCCCGCCGCGTAGACCTCCGGTGCCGACGTGCGGGACACGCGGTCGACCTCGATGAAGCCGCGCTCGTCGACCTTCACGCCCGCCTCGTCCAGGCCGATGCCCTCGGTGCGCGGGATCATGCCGACTGTCAGCAGGCAGTGGCTGCCGGTCACGGTCCGGCCGTCGGCCAGCGTGACGACCACGCCGTTCCCTTCCCGGCGCACGGCCCGGGCGCGCGAGTGCCCGAGCACGGTCATGCCGCGGCGGCGGAACACGTCCTCGATCAGGCCGGCCGCGTCCTCGTCCTCGTGCGGCAGCACCCGGTCGCGCGAGGACACCAGCGTGACCCGCGAGCCGAGCGCCAGGTAGCCGCCCGCGAACTCGGCTCCGGTGACGCCCGAGCCGACCACGATCAGGTCCCGCGGGATCTCGGTCAGGTCGTAGAGCTGCCGCCAGGTGAGGATGCGCTCGCCGTCGGGTTCCGCGTCCGGCAGCACTCTCGGCATCGCGCCGGTCGCGATCAGGATCGCGTCCGCCTCGATCTGCTCGTCGCCGGCCCGCACCGTCCTGCGGCCGGCCAGGCGGCCGGCGGCGGCGATGACCCGGATGCCATCGGCGGCGAGCCGGGCGGCGATGTCAGCGGACTGCGCCCTGGCGAGGTCGGTGATCCTGTGGTAGAGGCGGGCGGCGTTGACGGTGGCCAGGCCTCCGCTGGCGATGCCGAATCCGGCGGACCTGTTGAGCAGGGCCATCGCGTTGGAGGTCTCGATGAGCGCCTTGGAAGGCACGCAGTCGGTGAGCACGCACGCGCCGCCAAGCCCGTCGGAGTCGACGACGGTGACGTCGGCGCCGAGTTGGCTCGCGACGAGCGCGGCCTCGTACCCGCCCGGTCCGCCGCCGAGAATGGCGATTCTGCGCCGTTGCAAGGTCACGATGAGTGATTCTCCCGGGATAAGTGGTCGCAGTCAGGTATCAGGCGCCGGGCATTGTACGGCGTAGCGATGCGGGACGGCGTACAGTGCCCCCGTGGCACTGTACGCGGCCTACGGCAGCAACATGGACCCGGAGCAGATGCAGCTGCGCTGCCCGCATTCGCCCCAGCGTGGCACCGGCTGGCTGGAAGGATGGCGGCTGACATTCGGCGGCGAGGACATCGGCTGGGACGGGGCGCTCGCCACGGTCGTCGAGGAAGCCGGAGCCCGGGTTTTCGTCATGCTCTACGACGTGTTCGAGACCGACGAGAAGGAGCTCGACAACTGGGACGGCGTTACTCTCGGCTACTACCGCAAGGCCAAGGTCCGGGTGCAGACGCTCGACGGTGACGTGCTCAGCTGGCTGTACGTGCTCAACTTCTACGAGGGCGGCCTGCCGTCCGCGCGGGCCATCGGGATCCTCGCCGACGCCGCGGAGCGGGCCGGCGCGCCGAGCGACTACGTTGCCGCGATGCGGGCGCTGCCGTGCGCCAAGCTGGGCGACGCGACGGTACGGCGGGAGCCGCCGTGGACGACGCCTGGGCCCTGAGGCATCGCGCTCGACCGGCCCTCGTGTCACTTTTTGCGTCGGCCAGGTGTCATGTGGGTAGGGCGTCTTAAATCCCGCCCCCACGACAGGAGGGTGCCCGATGGCACGCATCGAAGGCGTATCGAGGTCCCAGGCAGGCCCGGTCGTCAGGCTCGTCTACCGGTTCGGGCCCAGGATGATGAAGAAGCTGACCGGCCGCGATCCGCAGACCGGCAGCGGGATCGAGCCGATGGAGATCTGGGCGCACCAGCCGAAGATGATGATGGGCATGGGCCGGTTCAACCAGGCCGTCCGCAAGGGCAAGACCGTCGACGAGCGGACCAGGAACCTGGTCGAGCTGAAGGGCGCGCAGATGATCGGGTGCGAGTACTGCGTCGACCTCGGCTCGCAGATATGCCGCAACTCTGGCCTGTCCGACGAAGAGCTCCTCGCGCTGCCCCGATATGGGTCCAGCCAGCTGTTCACCGATCGCGAGAAGGCGGCGCTCGACTACACGGTGGCGGTGATGCGCACCCCGGTCGAGGTCACCGACGAGCTGTTCGCGCGGGTGCGGCCGTACTTCGACGATCGCCAGCTGGTGGAGATCACCGCCCTGCTGACGCTGGTGAACACCGACCGCTTCAACGCCGCGTTCGGGATCGGCTCGGCGGGCTTCAGCGAGGGAATGGTGTGCGTCCCGCCGGACCGCCCGGCGGTCACCACGACCTAGAGCAGCGCCACGACCTAGAGCAGCGCCACGATCAGCACGATCAGCGCGGGGATGATCAGCGCGGCGAGGGCCGCCGTGTTCCAGCTGCTGCGCAGCGGCTCAAGCCAGTTCGATCCGGCCAGCCTGGAAGAGGCTGCCAGGTCGGAGGTCTGCGCCTGTGCCCTGGTCTCGGTGCCGGCCGCGGTTGCCGCGCCTTTTGCCGGCTTGACGGCGCGGGCGCCGCTGATGGGGACGGTCCCGGCGGCCCACAGGGATTCGGCCTGGGCGGCGGTGGCGCGCTCCGATATCAGCCGGACGGCCTTTTCGGCTTCGGCTTCGGCTTCGGAGGCCGAGGACGGATTGGGCGGTGACGGGCTGCCGAGGGAGCCGCGGGACATGGCGCGGAAGCCTCTTGGCTGGGCCGCGCGGCGGGCGCGGTTCTCCGCGACCAGCTTGCGGCGGCGCGAGTAGTGCACGGCCCAGGCGCTGACGATCTTGGTATGGCGCTTGCCGTCCTGCTGGCTGTCCCAGGCGCAGTGCACGCGGAGCAGATCGGCTAGGTCGGCCTTGGTCACCCCGGCCCAGCCGATCCGGTAGTCGCGAAGCGGGTTCCTGATCGTTACCCCGGCGTCGTCGACAATGACCCTCGGACGCTGGGCGCCGACGTAGGCGAAGCCGGTGACCAGCACGAGGATGGCAGCCGCCACCGCGGAGGCGTGGTCACGCCCCTGCACGGCGATGTCGATCAGGTTGGCCGCGAGGAACAGCAGCCACACCCACCAGACCATGACGGCGGTCGTAGAGCGGAACGTCTGCGGCCCGCCGTCGGCGTCGCCGCGCTTTCCGCGGCCGGCTGGCGCATTACCCACGAATGCAGCGTATCCGCCACGCCGCCGGACGGCCAGGTACCTGCGAGCCAAAGGGCGCCGGCGCCGACTGGACTGACGAGCGACGAAGGAGCGAGGAGGGAAGGAGGCGCAGTGAAGGGGGACGGGCCAGGGGGGACGGGGGGCGGGAGCCCCCCGTGCGCGGAAGCGGTGGGTGGGGCGGCCCGGAGGCGAGCAGGAAAATAGAGCCAGGTACCGGTCGGGTACCAGTTAACCGCCGGTTACGCCGGGGAAGGGCTGGGCGACCAGCGGGCCGTCGTCCCACAGGGCGGTGATCGCGGTGGCGGCGAGCACCTTGATGCCGACGCCGATGGCGCGCTCGTCCACGTTGAACGTCGGCTGGTGGAGGTCGTGGGACTGGACCGAGCCGGGCACCCGGGTACCGAGGCGGGCCAGCGAGCCCGGGACGGACTCCAGGTACCAGGCGAAGTCCTCACCGCCGAGGCTCTGGGGCGTCTGCACGACCGAGCCGGCGCCGAGGACGTCGAGGGCGGCGGCCGAGATCATGGCCGAGCTGGCCTGGTCGTTGATCGTGGGAGGCACCGAGCGGTGGTAGCTGAGCTCGGCGTTCACCCCGTAGGCCGAGGCAACCGACTCGATGAGGCCCTTGAGCAGGTCGGGCGCGGAGTGCCAGGCCTCGTCGTCGAGGCAGCGCACGGTGCCCTCGACGACCCCGGTGTCCGGGATCGCGTTGGCCGTCCCGCCCGCGTTGATCCGGCCCCAGACCAGGCTGAGGCTGGAGCGGGGGTCGACCCGCCTGGACAGCGCGGCGGGCACCTCGGTGACGATCTTGGCAAGCGCGTACACCAGGTCCGCGGTCAGGTGCGGCCGCGCGGTGTGCCCGCCCGGCCCGGACACCCGTACCTCGATCCGGTCGCAGGCGGCGGTGATCGGCCCGGACCGCACGCCGAGCTGGCCCGCGTCCAGCCGCGGGTCGCAGTGCAGCGCGAAGATCCGGCCGACCGAGGCGATGCCGCCGGCCGCCAGCACGTCGAGGGCGCCGGTCGCGGCCTCCTCCGCGGGCTGGAAGATCAGCCTGACCCGGCCGGGCAGCAGGCCCGCGGCGGACTGCTCGGACAAGAACAGGCCGGCGCCGAGCACGATGGTGGTGTGCACGTCGTGGCCGCAGGCGTGGCAGGCGTTCGGCACCTGTGAGCGGTACGGGACGTCCTTCTCGTCGTCCATGGGAAGGGCGTCGAGGTCGGCGCGAAGGGCCACCACCGGCCGTTCGGAATAGGAATCCTGCTCCGAGCCGATATCGACGACCAGGCCCGTTCCCTTGGGCAAGATCACCGGGCGCAGGCCGGCCGCCGAAAGGCGGAGCGCGACCTGGCGGGTGGTGCGGTGCTCGGCGTGCGCGAGTTCCGGGTGCGCGTGCAGGTCGCGGCGGAACTCGATCAGCTCGGCTTCGTGCTCGGCGAGGAAGCCGTCCAGATCGGCGACAAGGTTATTGCCTTCCATGCCCACCATCCCCGTAGGTGCAGAATCTGTCCTCCGCGAACTCGGTGACGAGTGCGTCTACCACGCTGACCAGATCCCCCGTGCGCAGGTAGACGTCGCGCTGGCGTTCGTATGAGGCACCGTGCTCGAGCACCTCGGAAACCACCGAGAGCTCATCCAGGCAACCCAGCCTCGAGGCCACCGGCTCGACCTGCCGCAGCAACTCGTAGATGTCGTCGCGGATGGGCGCGGTCGCGCCCGAATCGTCAGTGATCACGATCGCGTCCAGCCCGTACCGCGTCGCGCGCCACTTGTTCTCCCTGACCACCCAGGATGACGG
>JBOHCG010000327.1:0-8712 GCA_050698735.1 Streptosporangiaceae bacterium
TCCTGGTCCCGACCCGGACGATCATCGAGGACATCCTGTCGCACAAGGACAGCGTGCCCGACTACGCGGTGGCCAAGCTCGAGGCGGTCGCCGACATTCACGCGCAGGCGGTGGCGCTGGCCTACTCAAGCGGAGTCACCATCGCGATGGGCACCGACATCGCCATGACCGGCCCCGACCGGTACAACGCGTGGGGCCAGAACGGCGGGGAACTCGGCTACCTGGTCAAGCTGGGCATGACGCCGCTGGAGGCGATCGAGGCGGCCACCGCCACCGGGCCGCTGACCCTCGGCCCGCAGGCCCCGCGCAGCGGGCGGCTCGTCGAGGGCTACGACGCCGACGTGATCACCCTGGACGCCAATCCGCTCGCCGACATCGGCGTGCTCGCCGACCCGGATCGCATCACCGCCGTCTGGACTAGGGGCCGCCAGGTCAAGGGCGCCGCCGCGGCGTAGCGGCGCGGGGCTTGGAGGCGCGGGCGGGGGCGTTGCGCGGGGGGCGCTTAGCGCGGCGCGGAGGTCTTCCATGATCATGGGTCGAAATGGGCCCCATTTGGCCAAAACGACCCATGATCATGGTCCGGACGAGGGTGGGGCGGCGGGGACGTGTTCATGATCGTGGCCAGAATTCGATCATATTTGCGCAAAACTGGCCATGATCATGGTCTGAGCGGGTTAGACGGGGAGGGTGAGGTCTATCTCGTCGCGGAGCGGGATGCCGTAGTCGCCGACGGTGGGGATCTCGGGCTTTACCTCGCGGGCCCGGTCGACCGCGCCGGGGCGGAGCTCCGCGAGACGGAATCCGCGGCGCTGGTAGAAGCGGAGCGCGTCGATGTTGTCGTTGGTGGTGGTGAGGCGGATCTCGCGGCCGCCGCACAGGCGGGCCTTGCCGACGGCCGCCTCGATAAGCAGGGTTCCGATGCCGGTGCGGCGTTCGATGGCGTTCAGCGTGACGATCTCGAGCACGTCGCCCGCGACGTGATAGGTGAGCAGGCCGGTCAGGCGGCCGGATCGCTCGGCGATGAAGCCGGGCAGGTCGGCAGGCTGGAAGACGGTGCCGTGCACTGCCACGGCTTCGGATCCCCACAGCTCGGCGACCAGCCAGCACAGCATCGGGCGGTCGACGTCGTTGACCGGCCTGATACTGATTCCCGGCTCGTCCACCCCGCCATTATCCTGCGGCCGGCCCCGCCTGCGGGTGGCGGTGGCCGGTAGGGTCGGCCCGCCGACGGCGTGGCTGCTCTACGTCGGGACGGCCACGGTGATCTCCAGCGTCACCCGGGTGGCCGACTCCGCGGCTATGGGCGTGATGACCGCCTACCATCGCTCGCTGGCGGCCGGGGCCAGGCCGGCCGAGGCGCTCGCCGAGGCCGCCGCGACGGAGGAGCTCAGCCCGTTCGTCTGCTTCGGCGCGGGCTAGCGCACCCTCACGTGTAACTGTGCGCCTCGTCGGGGTAGCTGTGGTCGGCAACTTCCGTGACGTAGCGGCGGGCGGCGTCTAGCAGGACGGCGCGGGTGTCGGCGTAGCGCTTGACGAACCGCGGCAGCCTGCCGGCGGTCAGGCCGGCCATGTCCTGCCAGACCATGATCTGGGCGTCGCAGTCCGGGCCGGCGCCGATGCCCACGGTGGGGATGCGCAGCGCGGCGGAGACCCGCCGGGCGAGCTCGGCGGGCACCGATTCGAGCACGAGCGCGAACGCGCCCGCCCGCTCCAGCGCTCTTGCGTCGGCGAGCAGTTCCTCTCCGGCGTCGCCGCGGCCCTGCACGCGGCGCACGCCGCCGAGCACGTTGACGCTCTGCGGGGTCAGGCCGAGGTGCCCCATCACCGGGATGCCCGCCCCGGTCAGCGCCTGCACCTGCGGCAGCACGCGACGGCCGCCCTCCAGCTTGACCGCCTGCGCGCCGCCCTCCTTCAGGTGCCGCACCGCGTTGGCCAGCGCGTCCAGCGGACCCGACTGGTAGCTGCCGAACGGCAGGTCGGCCACCACGAGCGCGGTCCTCGTGCCGCGCACCACCGCCTGGACCATCGAGACCAGCTGGTCCATCGTCACCGGCAGCGTGTCCTGGTAGCCGAGGACCATCTCGGCGCTGGTGTCGCCGACCAGCAGCGCGGCGACGCCGGCCTGTTCGAACACCCCCGCGGTAAGCGCGTCGTAGCTGGTGAGCATCGACCACCGCTCGCCCCGGTCGGTCGCCGCCTGGAGGTCGCGGATGGTGATGCGGCGGCCGGCTGGCCACGCCGTTTCGCTGGTCATGAGGGTGTCCCTTCTGGTCTCCACCACCGTGGTTGGCGCCACGTCCCATCGTTCACCACAGTCACGAGCTCGGGAAGCACCTTAGCCGCGGCCCACCAGGCCACCGTCGTAGGCGGCGATGACGAGCTGGGCGCGGTCACGGGCGCCCAGCTTCATCAGCAGGCGGCCGACGTGGGTCTTCGTGGTGGACAGGCTGACGTTCAGCCTGGACGCGATCTCGGGATTGGACAGGCCGAGGCCGATGAGGGTGAGCACCTCGCGTTCGCGTTCGGTGATCTCGGCGGGCAGCGGGGCCTGCGGGACGGAGCGCTCGGGATGGCTAGTGAACTCCGCGATCAGCCGCCTCGTGACGCTCGGCGCGAGCAGCGAATCGCCGGCCGCCACGACACGGATCGCGGCCAGCAGGTCGGCCGGCGGCGTGTCCTTGATTAGGTAGCCGCTGGCGCCGGCCCGCAACGCGGCGAACACGTACTCGTCGAGCTCGAATGTGGTCAGGATCAGTACCCTGGCCGCGGCGGCCTGCGGATCGGCGGTGATCCGCCGCGTCGCCTCGATCCCGTCCATGCCGGGCATCCGGATATCCATCAGGACGACGTCGGGCTTGTGCAGGCGGGCAAGCTCTACCGCCTGGGCGCCGGTCGCAGCCTCGCCAACCGCGCTCAGGTCGGGTGCGGTGTCCACGAGCAGCCGGAAGCTGCCGCGCACCAGGGCCTGGTCGTCGGCGACAAGTACGCGGATCGTCACGACGCGGCCGTCACGAGCGGGAACTCGGCGCGGACGACGAAACCGCCGCCGGCGCGCGGGCTCGCCTGGAAGCGACCGCCGTGCACGGCGACCCGCTCGCGCATCCCCGCGATGCCGTGACCGACGGGCTGGGCGCCGCGGCCGTTCGCCAGCGCGCCGGTCCCGTGGTCGGCGATTTCCACCGTGAGGGCGTC
Source organism: Streptosporangiaceae bacterium (assembly GCA_050698735.1). Classification (GTDB taxonomy): domain Bacteria; phylum Actinomycetota; class Actinomycetes; order Streptosporangiales; family Streptosporangiaceae; genus Palsa-504. The sequence continues at coordinate 3,193 of JBOHCG010000327.1, forward strand.
CCGCGTGTAGGTCACGGTGACCTGGCAGCTGCGGGTGTCCGCGTGCTTGATCACGTTAGTGACGGCCTCCTGGACCACCCGATAGGCGGCAAGGTCCAGCCCGGCGGGAAGCCGCTGGCGCTCGCCGCTCACGTGGAGGTTTACCCGGACGCCGACCTCGGCGGTCCGCTCGACCAGGCCGGCCAGGTCTGCCAGCCCCGGCGTGGGCAGCAGGGTGTCGCCGGGGACATGCCGCGGCCCGTCCTGCTCATCGGTCCTGAGTACCTCGAGCAGGACCCGCAACTCCCGCAGGGCGCCGCGGCTCGTCTGCTCGATCGAGGTCAGGGCGCGGGCGGCCTCCTCCGGATGCGTGCCGATCACGTAGTTGGCCACGCCCGCCTGCACCGCGATCACGCTCATCGAGTGCGCCACCACGTCGTGCAGTTCGCGCGCGATCCGCAGCCGTTCCTCGCTGCTGGCGCGTCGCGCCCGCGCCAACTGCTCGTTCGCGCGTCGTTCGGCCTGCTCGGCCAGGCCGGTCGCGTAGCCGCGCCGCTGCCGGCGCGTTCCTGACCGCGGTCCAGTCCGACGCGATCTATCCGGCGCCTTCCGTGATAGGCGGGGCGATCGTGTACCTCGCGCCGGCTCTCATGGGCGCGTTCTGGGGGGCGCCGCTGGTCAGCCGCGAGCTGGAGTCAGGCACCTACCGGCTGGCCTGGAACCAGAGCGTCACGCGCCGACGCTGGCTGCTGGTCAAGCTCGCCGGGGTCGGCCTGGCCGCGATGGCTACCGCCGGGCTGTTCAGCCTCATGCTCACCTGGTGGTCGAGCCCGATCGACCGAGCCGGCGGGTTCGAGCTGGCGCTGGGGCATCTCGGGCGGTTCTCACCGGTGCTGTTCGGTGCCAGGGACGTCGTGCCGCTCGGGTACGCGGCGTTCGGCTTCTCGCTCGGCGTCCTGGCCGGGATGCTGACCCGGCGGACGCTGGCCGGCATGGCCGTAACGCTTGCCTGCTTCACGTTCGTCATCGTCGCGTGGCCGAACCTGGTCCGGCCGCACCTTATCCCGCCGGTCGGCGTGACCGCGCCGGTAACGGTAACCCTGCCAGCCGAAGTGGTGAGCAGTAACGGCCAGGTGGCCATGCCGGTGACGGACCTGCCCGGTACGTGGATCATCTCCAACCAGACCATCACCGCCACCGGAAAGGTGTTCGTGCTGCCGGACGTCCCGGCCTGCGCGACCGGAACCCAGCAGCAGTGCAACGCGTGGTTCGCGACGCAGCACCTGCGGCGGCGGATCAGCTACCAGCCCGCCGACCGGTACTGGGTGTTCCAGTGGTACGAGACCGCGATCTTCGCTGGCCTCGCGGTGGCGCTCGGTGGCCTGTGCACCTGGCGGATCGGCCGCCTGGTCTCCTGACGACGCGGGCGGGTCCTCCCGATCGCGCTGGCCGCTTCCGCACGGGAGGCTGGCGGCTGGCACGATGTGGTAGGTAACCGGCCCTGGCTCTGTCACGGATGAAAGGCGCGGGCACTTAGATGACCGACTACACGACGATTCGCTTCGAGCGCCGCGCCGATATCGGCACCCTGACGCTGGCCCGGCCCGCCAAGCTCAACGCGCAGAATCCGCTGATGTGGCAGGAGTTGCAGGACCTCGGGCGCGGGCTCTCCGCCGAGGAGACGCTCCGGTGCCTGGTGGTGACCGGCGAGGGAACGTCGTTCTCGGCCGGCATCGACCTGGTTGAGGGGATGGCCGGGCTGCTGGCCGAACTGGCGGATGGTGCCCCCGACGAGCAGACCATGGCGCGCGGGCTGCAGGCGGCCAGTACCTTCAGCTGGATACCGCGGCTGTCCTTCCCGAGCGTCGCCGCGGTTCGCGGCCATGCCTACGGCGCCGGGCTGCAGCTGGCGGTGGCCTGCGACTTCAGGATCTTCGCCGAGAACGCCCGGGTCGGGCTGATCGAGACGCGCTACGGCCTGCTGCCTGACATGGGCGCCACCGTCCGGCTGCCGCGCATCGTGGGTGAGGGCAGGGCCAGGGAGCTGATCCTCCTCGGCGAGGTCATCGACGCCGCCGAGGCACTGCGGATAGGGCTAGCCAACCGAGTGGTGCCCGACGGCGATCTGGAAAGCGCGGCGCAGGAGTTCGCCGACCGCCTGGCCGCGCAGCCGCCGCTGGCGGTCAGCGGGGCGCGGCGGGCCATCGACGCCGCCTGGTACCTCGACCCCGAGGCCAGTTTCCGTATCGCGGTCGAGGAACAGCTTCGCTGCGTCACCTCCGAGGACTTCAAGGAAGCGGGCAGGGCGTTCGCCGAGGGCCGGGCGCCGCGGTGGCAGGGGCGCTAGCCGGTTTGCCGCATTCTGGGGTGTCGATCCGACGGCCGTCGACTACGACGGGCACTGGAGTGATCATCGCCAGCTACCAGTTAACCGCTCCATACGATCACACGTGGATGACGGCGATTCGCTGCGCCTTGGGCCGGCCTGGTTCCTCAACGAGCTTGTTCATGTCGTCAGGGTCGCTGGTCAGCATCACGACCGGGCGTTCCATTTCAAGCGCGGTCGCAGCAACGACAGCATCGATGGGACACCGATGATCCCAAAGCCCTGTGGTCCCGAGCAACTCGCCCGCACTACGGGCGATGGCCGCCGTCACCGGAACGACGGTGATTCTGGACAGCACGCGATGCACGGCTGTGTCGCGCGGCCCGCCCCTGAGCGTCTCGCTCAGCGTGATAGCACTCACGACGACGCGGGCACCGCGAGCACGGGCGCTGTCCAGATAAGCACGCGTGCGCGCGTTACCCGCCGCTAGCTTGGAGAGCCCATCGGCGTCGAGGACGAGGGCGCCGCCCGCGGCTATTCGCCGTCCGGCCATGCGGCCCGCGCCTCCGCCAGGTACTCCTCCGGCACCGCGCCGTGTTCGGCCGCGAGCAACCCCGACAGCTCTGCGAGCAGATCCATTTCGAGCTGGCGAGAGACAGCCTCGGTGACGTACTGGCTGAACTTCCCGCGACCCACGCGCTGCTGGACGGCCACGGTGAGATCTTCCGGCATCGACACACTGACCTTGCGAGCTGGGCCGGAGTATTTGACCTCCGCAACGATGCGATTCGCGACGATGTCGGGCGAGTGGGGCGCGGAGATCATCTGAACAGCGGCAACGGCTTCTACGACATGCCTGGCGTAAGCCTCAAGCGCAGGTGACGCGAGCAGCTCGGCAAGCTCGGCTGGCGCATATGCGCCAAGGGCCTGGACGTGGCCCGTCATCTCCCGCAGGTGCTCTCCCTGCGCTTGGGTGAGGGTGGGGTCAGCGACCATGACAATATGCTACCACTGGTAGTAAGTCTGATTATCGGCACAGAGGATCAGCACAGAGGATCAGCACAGAGGAGGGGCGCGGCCAACTGTGCCGCGCCCCTCCTGAACCGAAATCTGCCCGGTTTAGCTGCAGCCGCTGGTGGAGCCGCAGCCTTCGCAGACGTAGCAGCTGCCGGCGGGGCGCATCTTGGTGCCGCATGTCAGGCAGAGCGGGGCGTCGGCGGTGCGGCCTTGCTGGACCTCGATCAGCTCGGTGGAGCTGTGCGGCGCGGGCTGGGTGGTCGGCGCGGCTGGGGCGCCGGTCTGGCTGGCCGACGCCGGGGGCGGATAAGCGTTGGCTGGCGGGGATACCACGGCCCGTTCTGAATAATGGGGACTTTCTACGGCGGCGGACTGGGCGAGTTCCTCGGGATCGGGGTCGTCGCTCAGCCCGGCCGGGTGCTGGCCGGCCGGCTGGCCGACCGCCTGGGCGGCGCGCTCGGGCGCGGACAGGATGCCGAGCTCGGCGCGGACGTCGTAGGGCAGGTGGTCGAGCGCCAGGCGGCGGAAGATGTAGTCCATCACCGAGCTAGCGATGCGGACGTCCGGGTCGTCGGTCATGCCCGCGGGCTCGAAGCGCATGTTGGTGAACTTGGCCACGTAGGAATCCAGCGGGATGCCGTACTGCAGGCCCACCGAGATCGCCATCGAGAAGGCGTCCATCACGCCGGCCAGCGTGGAGCCCTGCTTGCCGAGCTTGAGGAACACCTCGCCGACGCCGTCGTCGGGGTAGTTCGACACCGTCATGTAGCCCTCGGCGCCGGCCACGGAGAACCGGGTCACGGTGGCGGGCCGCTGCCTGGGCAGGCGCTTGCGGACCGGGCGGTGCTCGTGCGGCTGCGTTTCCTCGGCGGGGGTCGCGGCGGGAGCAGCTACCTCGGCGGGCTTCTTCCTCGCGTCGGACAGCGGCTGGCCGACCTTGCAGTTGTCGCGGTAAATCGCCAGCGCCTTCAGGCCTAGCTTCCAGCCCTCGAAGTAGATCCGCTCGACGTCCTCGACGGTGGCCGACTCCGGCATGTTCACCGTCTTGCTGATCGCGCCGGACAGGTGCGGCTGGACGGCGGCCATCATCTGCACGTGGCCCATCGCGCCGATGCAGCGCTCGCCCATGGCGCAGTCGAAGACCTCGTAGTGTTCGGGCCGCAGGCCGGGAGCGTTCACCACGTGGCCGTGCTCGGCGATGTATTCGGTGATCGCCTCGACCTGCTCCTTCGGGTAACCGAGGTTCTTCAGCGCGCGCGGCACGGTCTGGTTCACGATCTGCATCGAGCCGCCGCCGACCAGCTTCTTGAACTTGACCAGGGCCAGGTCGGGCTCGATGCCGGTGGTGTCGCAATCCATCATCAAGCCTATGGTTCCGGTCGGCGCGAGTAGGCTGACCTGGGCGTTTCTGTAGCCGTGGGCCTCGCCGAGGTCGCTGCACTCCCGCCAGGCCGCCGCGGCCAGGTCGAGGATCTCGCGGTCCATTGTGCCGACCGTCCGGATCCGGGCGCTGGCGTCGGCGTGCATGCTGACGACGCGCTTGTGCGGCTTGGCGTTGCGCGGGTAGCCGTCGTAGGTGCCCACCGCGGCGGCCATCTCGGCCGAGGTCTTGTACGCGGTGCCGGTCATCAGCGAGGTGATCGCGGCGGCGATCGCGCGGCCGCCATCGGAGTCGTAGGCGTGACCGGTGGCCATCAGCAGCGCGCCGAGGTTGGCGTAGCCGATGCCCAGCTGCCGGTAAGCCCGGGTGGTGGCGGCGATCTTCTCGGTGGGGAAGTCGCCGAACGTGATGGAGATGTCCATCGCCGTGATGATGAACTCAGTGAGCCTGCGGAACCGGTCGGCGTCGAAGGTGTCGTCGTCGCGGAGGAACTTGAGCAGGTTAATGCTGGCCAGGTTGCAGCTGGAGTTGTCCAGGTGGACGTACTCGGAACAATTGGCTACCACGGTGCCGCCCACGATGTAGGAGTGGTTCCGCGGCTCGGTGAGGTTGTAGGTGGTCTCGAAGCCCTTGGACTCGCGGCTGACCATGCCGGCGGTCCGATCGACCTTGTAGAAGCCCGTCTGCTCAACGATCTCGGTCAGCTTGGCTTGCTTGCTCGGAAGGCTGAAGCCGATGAGCCGGTGGAAGTCCCGTAGGGCCCCTGCGGTGATACGCAGGTCGAAGGAAGGTCCTTCGGAGCCGTAGCTGGCCTCGC
>JBOHCG010000328.1:0-8710 GCA_050698735.1 Streptosporangiaceae bacterium
CATCTTGTCTCGCATCATGGCGAGATAGTCGTCGTGACTCGCTTCGGGGTGATCGCAGCTCCAGCACATGATCCCTCCATCTGGTTGCGGACACCCTCACTGTGCCAGCCGGCTCTGACAGACATCCGGCATCGTCGTCCCGGTTTATTGAACCCGTGTTCTAATAGTTCGATGAGTGAGTCGGGGCGGCCGGAGGGCCGCGTGATCGTTGGTTGTGCATAACCGGATGCGCACATGCTGCCCGCCAAGGTCGACGCCGTGGCCTACGGCGTGAGCATCCGGCACGAGGACGTGCGGGCGATCAGGGAGACCCAGGCCGAGCACGGCATGGTGCTCAGCGACATCCGCGACTCACTCGGCGAGGTCCTGCGGCGCCTGCCGCCGCCACCCGGATGAGCGCAGGAAGCCGCGCAGTGACAGCCCGGCCGACCCAGACTACTGACTAGCTCCATTCGGCCGTGGTGGCGTCGCATACATAGCTCATATGTTCTACTGTCAGGATGCAGCAGGTCAGACGCCCGGACTGGTGGTCCTATCCGCTATCCTGCCAGCACGGACATGCCTGGTGTCCCGGACGAGTTCTCGTCGGCTGGATGCCGTGTGACTGCCCGGGCGCGATGCGCGAGCCGGGCCGCGGCCACCTGTGGGTCCGCTGCCGGGCCGCGGTTTCCTAGGGGCTGCGGCTCTGTTGCAGCGTGTTGCTCTAGAAGGTTCGGCGGGTCTGGTGCAGCGTTTCTCCCCAGGTGCGGTTGCTGTTGCTGGTAGTAGTTCTTCTGGTTCCTGACTGCCGGTGGGGTGGCGGGCCTAGGGCCGGAGTGCTTGCTCGTGTGATCTGTCCGGGGGGATGAGATGCGGTCGTTTCCTGTCGTGCTGCCGTCTGGTGCCCGGTACTGGACTGTGCTGGATGGTGATCTTGCGGTTGTCCCGGCGGCTGATGCTTTCCTGCGGGACTGCCGGTTCGGGCAGGACCGGGCGGAGCTCACAACGAAGGCGTATGCGGGCGGGGTTGCGTTATACCTGCGGTGGTGCGAGCGAACCGGCCGGGAGTGGCGTTCAGGCGGCTCGGATCTGGGGCTCTTCGTTATGTGGCTGAAGTACTCGGCTGCTGACGGCTCGACGGCCGTGGTGGCTGGGCCCGGCGCCCGCCCGGTGCGTGGTGCCCGGCGGATCAACGGGATCCTGGCCGCGGTTCGGGGGTTCCTGGCTCATTCTGTTGCCCGGCGGGATGCTCCGCGGTGGGTTCTGGGGCACCTTTATGAGCTGGCGGATGAGTGGACGCTGCCGGCGGAAGCCCGTGGTGAGGACACTGGCGTGGCCTTCCGGATGAAGGCACGGCATCGCGTGCACGAGCGGGCGACTGCGGTGGACCGGGCGACCGATGATGAGACCGTGCGGCTTCTTCAGGCCTGCCTGTCCGCCCGGGACCGGCTGATCGTCTTGCTGATGGCACGGGCCGGGCTGCGCAGGGGCGAGGTTACGGGGCTGCGCCGGTCGGATGTGCATTTCCTGATGGATTCCCGGGCGCTGGGCTGCGCGGGCGAGGGTGCTCATCTGCATGTCGTCCGCCGGGAGAATGTGAACCGGGCGTGGGCGAAGTCTCGTTACTCAAGGCCTGTCCCCGCGGATTTCCTGCTGGTTCAGGCATATGACCAGTACATCGAGGAGCGACTGCAGTGCGCTGCGGCTGGCAGCTGCGACTTCCTGCTCGTGAACCTGTTCCGCAGCCCTGCTGGGTCGCCGGTCACTCCGTCGGCCGTCAACGAGCTGGTGACGGCGGCGTCGCTGCGGGCCGGGCTGAGCCGGCATGTCACCCCGCACATGCTGCGGCACGCGTTCGCCAGCAACGTCGGCGACGCGGGCGCGGCGGTCGATGAGATACAGGCGCTGCTCGGGCACCGGCGAGTTAGCTCATCCGAGCCTTACCTGCATCCGGACGCCGCCAGGTTGCGGGCTGCCGTCGACCGGGTGCCATCCCCTCGCCTGCAGGGGGCCGGGCTGTGAGCGAGCTGGCGGTCAGGACGCGCGCTGATGCGGGTGCCGGGTCAGGGTCTGCACTGATCTGGCAGCGTGTCGAGCCGTCGTTCCTGGCCCTGGTTGGCTGGGATCCCGTCGTGCGGGTCGTGCGGATACCGGTGTCCCACCCGGTCCTGGGCGTGGGGATCTGCCCTGTGAAGGACTGCGGGAAGCCGGCCGCATCGACCGGGCTGTGCGTGGGATGCAGGTTCCGTTTAAAGGCCACTGGCCTGACCCGCGACGAGTTCATGCTCATCGCCAAGCCGAGATGGCGGGCAATCGGCACCGGGCGATGCGCGGTGCCGGCCTGCGAGCGGCCGCGGGACACCCGCACGGCGGGGCTGTGCCATGCTCACGTTCGCCAGCGGGCAACGCTATCCGGACTGTCGCTCGAGGAGTTCGCAGGCCATCCCGATGTCCGTCCGCTGCCCGGTTTCGGGCCGTGTGCGGTGCACGCGTGCTACCGCGATGCCGCGCGGAAGGCTGGGTATTGCGACCCGCACCGGCACCTCCTGCTGCGGACCGCCCGCCAATGCCCTGGCCTTGACGTGGCGCGGTGGGATCAGACCGCGCCCGCCGTAACTGAGAGCCTGGTGGTCAGCCTCCGTGCGCTGCCCGACCTGGTCGTCGCCCAGCTGCTCTACGGAATGCAGCAGAAGACGGCCAGGGGCGAGCCGGTCAAAGACCACACCCTGCGGGTCCTGGCTGACCGGCTGCGGCTGGCTCAGGCCGGCTCGGTGCCGGACCTCGGCGACGCAGGACTGTCGGATTATGTCCGGAACATGAGGAACTCGATTGTCAGGGACTGCGAGCTCATCTCCGCGACCCCCGAGACTGAGCGGGCCAGGACCAGGTGGAACCTGGCAGTGTTCGGTCATCGCGGCCATCTCGATTTCGGCGGCATTTCCCAGGCGTGGCTCCTGGACGGGACCCGCGGGTGGGCATTCGAGGACCTGCCCAGGCGCAGAACGGCCAGGACCGCCACCGTCATGCAGCGAGTGGTCAACGCGGTCAGCGAGCTATCGGCCAGTCTGCGGCTCCAGCGTGACGACCATGGCGCCGACGTCGCGGCGCTGAGCCGCGAGGACATGATGGCGTTCTGCAACCGGATGAGTTACCTGGCCAGCTGCGATGCCAAGACCCAGCATGCCCGCGTCAACGAGATCCGGTCAGTGCGCCACGTCCTTGCCTGGATGCGGGCGGCCGGATTGACCCGGCCCGGGCAGCCTCTGCATGGCCTGGCCGATGACTTCATCCTGGCCAGGACCGACGTGCCGGGGCTGGCCGAGCAGCCCGACGTGCGGGCGCTGCCAGCCGAGGTGATGGAACAGCTCACCAGCCACCTTCAGCTCCTTGACGGATGGGCAAGCCCCGAGATCCGCGCCGGCGTCGAGCTCGTCATCGACACCGGCCGCCGCCCGAACGAGATCGCGACGCTTCGCTATGACTGCCTGGACCGCGATGGCGACGGCAAGCCTGTCCTCGTCTACGACAACGTCAAGGCGAACCAGGCGGGACGCAGGCTCCCGGTGTCGGAGGCCACCGCGGCGATAATCACGCGGCAGCAGGCGCGAGTCCGCAGCTGCTATCCGGACACGCCGACCGCAAGCCTGCCGCTCCTGCCGGCCTCCAGGCAGCACAAGCTCGGCATCCGGCCGATCAGCGGCGCCTACCTTAGCGACCGTCACCGGCGGTGGCTGGAACGGATCCCGCCGATCATGGTCCGGTCGGTGACCGAAGCCGACGGCGGACGCGTCTCGTCCATGGTCCCGTTCGACCGCTCGAAGGTCTTCCTCTACGCCTACCGGCACACCTACGCCCAGCGGCACGCCGACGCCGGGGTGCCCGCTGACGTGCTCCGCCAGCTGATGGGCCACAAGTCGATCGCCACGACCCAGGGCTACTACCACGTCACCGAGAAACGCCGCCGCGAGGCGATCGACAAGGTCACCAGCATGCAGTTCGACCGGCACGGCAACCGCCTCTGGCAGCAAGCCAAAGCGCTGCTCGACACCGAGCACACCAGGCTCGCGATCGGCGAGGTCGCCGTCCCCTACGGGGTATGCACCGAACCCAGCAACGTCGCCGCATCCGGGCAGGACTGCCCGGTCCGGTTCCGCTGCATCGGCTGCGGCCACTTCCGCACCGATGTCTCCTACCTGCCCGACCTGGAGGGATACCTGGCGGACCTGCTCCGCAGCCGTGAGCGGCTGATCGCCATGGCCGACGTCGATGAGTGGGCCAGAGCCGAGGGCATGCCCTCCGACGCAGAGATCAGCCGGGTCCGGCAGCTGATCACGCGGATCCGGCAGGAGATGAGCGACATGCACGACGAAGACAAAGCGCAGATCACTCAGGCCGTGGACGTCCTCCGCGCGCACCGGCAGAACGCCATCCCGCTTGGCATGCCCAGAGTCCGCCCGCCCGCAGCGGACCAGGCAGCGCGAACCGCATGACCGGCACCGCCAGCGCCACGGCCCGCGAAGCCGCCAGCCTGCGACGGCGGAGGCAGGTCACCACCGCGATCAGCGCTGCCCGCGCCGATGGCACAGAGATCAGCGTCTCCGCGATCGCCCGCGCAGCCAGGGTCGACCGGACCTTCCTCTACCGGCACCGCGACCTGCTCGAGCAGATCCACCTCGCCATCAGCGCCCCGCCCGACCAGGTCACCGCTGCCACGCTGGTCAGCAGGGCATCCCTGCACGCCGATCTCGTCAACGCACACGAACGTAACCGCCGGCTCGCCGGCCGCGTCCGCCAGCTCGAGACGCGGCTGTCCGAGGCGCTCGGCGAGCAGGCATGGCACGAGTCCGGCCTCGGCGCACCCGAGGACATCGAAGCGCTGAAGCGCAGGATCACCGAACTCGAGCAGGAACTCGTCAACGCCGGCGACCGGCTCGACCTGGCCGAGCAGCAGCTCGCGGCCGCCCGCACGGCCAACCGCGAGCTGATGACACAGCTCAACGCACCCGCACGCCAGGCCCGGCCCGGCGACAGCAGCCTTTAGCCTCCGGCCCGGCCCGTGACTTCCGTGCCCGCCTGATGCGGGGGGTCATACCAGACGCTGGAACAGCCCTCAGCCCGGCAACTCACCCTCAAATGCCCGCCTCGTCCGTTGTCCGCACAAACGCAAACAACCCATGACACTGAGATAGTGCCGGGCCGCCAGGAATGCCCCCGCCTGCACCGTCTCGGATACCGCCACCACTCCGGCCACTGCCCATCCCGCATGCAAGTATTCGAACACACATGCGATTAACAGGGAACAGCCGGGGCATGATCAGATACTGCCGCGAACGGACGTCACGCGGTCGGGCTGCCCGAGCCCGCGCGTGTCGACCCAGCCCCGCCCGCGGACGTATCCCGCAGCGATCAGCTGCTCCTGCCGTCCGGGAGGCGCGAGCAGCCGGTTGAACATCTCTACGAGGCCCTCATCGGTGTCCGCGAACAGATACCGCGACGCATAGACCTTGGCCGGAATTGCAGCCACTCGTGGAGCACGATGGGGCGGGCCAGGACCGAGCTGAACCAGCTGGCGGCGTGCGCGGCGAGATCCGCGGGAGGCCCGGCCGCGTCGATCGCCAGGGCCGTGCGCCGGTCCGGGAGCGTGAACAGCTGGTCATCCAGCTTGTCACCACGCATGGCGTGACCGTCCAGGTGCACGCCGACAGTCAGCAGAGCTTTCTGATGCGCATCGATATCGAGACCGACGATCAGCGGGCCGTCGATTGGACTCGTCTCGCCGGCGGCACCAGGGACGAGCCCAGCCCTGCATGCGCTCGCGGAGCACGGCCAAGAAGGCCAGCTCGTCGTCGGAGCAATCGCCCTCGAAGTCGAACCACTCCGGATCCTTCATCCCGCTCACGGTAGTGCCCGGCCCACCTCACGAGGCAGCTGGGCTGACGGGCGCGGACCGCCACCGCACTTGGCTTATCAGCTCCATGCCTTCAGCCGCAGGCGCAAACGGCTGCGCCTGGCGGGTCAGCCGATCCCGAAGACCTCTCCCAGCGGCAACCGGGCAGCGAGTCTCGAGGTGAGGCAACTGCCGTGCGTGAACAGCTCCTGACTGGCGGCCACGCCGTCCCTCGTGACGGTGACAGTCAGCAGATCGGGCGCGTCGGCCTGGATGGACCGCGAGCAGAACGCACAGGCGAAGCTAAGCCCCGCGGCCGGTTCGCCCCCGGACGCCGCGAACGCCCGCAGGCCGACGCCAGGTTCCACGATGCTGGCAAGCCAGGACACGCGGCTGTCGCCGGCTGCCAGGCCCGCACGCGCCAGCGATGTCCAGGCGTCCTGGTTGAGGAACGCCAGATACCGGCGGAGGATGTCTTCTCGCCGTCCCGGGGGCCAGTCCGTCCCTGTCTCGGGCTTGGCGAGGTAGCGGGCGATGGCGGCCGCGCTGGCATACCGGGCAAGGGTCGGGGCCTGTCGCCGGGCATGGCCGGCGTGTGCCAGCAAGACGGCGGGCGCCGGCGGGTATTCGGCGAGGGACATGCCCATGCCGCCGCAGTCGGTCATGATCCGCAGCAGCCGCCCGGCGTGGTCCACGAGATCGTCGTCGGCGCTGCTCGCCGTGATCGCCTCGTGGAGATGGGCGGCGGAGGCGACCTGACCAGCGAAGTAGCCGTTGAGGAAGTCACCGTCGCATGCCCGGCGCAGTAGCCAGGGCCGCGCCTGCCATGCCCGGCCCTTGCACAGCGCCTCGATAACGTAGACCCGGCCCCAGCCCGCGGCCCGCTCGGCCAGCCACAGAAGCGCTTCGGTCCCGCCTTGCCGTCGCTGCAGCGCGTGGGCGGCTAGCGGGCCGAACCTGTCCGACAGCAAGCCGATTGTCTGGATCAGCGGAATGTCCTCGGCGGTCCAGTCACTCGCCAGCATGGCCAGGCCGACAGTGGCCGAGCATCGGTCGGTGCTGTGCCTGACCAGCCAGCTGCCGGTCTCCCGGACGCGCTGCCGATCTGCCCGCCGGGCGGCCGCGGTGATGTGCTCGTTGTGGTGGATCGGGACGAAGACGTCATGGAACGCGTCAGCGAGGTCGCTAGGCTGCGCGCCCGGCTGGGCGAAGTGCCTGTCCAGGACAGCGGCCGCCTCAATGCCCTGACGGCGCCTGTCCTTCGGTGATCTCGGCCGCGCACCAGCGTGGAGCTGCGCGTCGGGATATGGCTCACCATCGCGCGGAAGCGGGGAGTCGGGAACCGCGCGGTGCAGCTGCAGCGCATGGTCGAACAAACTGATCTGGGGTCCGAGCAATCCTGGCTCGGGTGTCACGCTCACCAGCGGACGGAGGACTCAATTCTCTCGATCACGGTCGGGATCATGCCAGCTGGCCAGCCAGGAAGCAATACCCGATGAACGAGCTGCGGCAGGTCGCGGCTCAGCCTCCCCCACAGTCCGGTCCCGCCACAGCTGTTGCACTTCTGCTGCTAGCGCATGCCGCTTCGACCAGCAGCTACATATTGATGGTCATCTAATGCCCGTTTTGCACCCCAAGAGAAATCCTGGCTGCGACGGCATCTGGTACCGGCCGGAGCACAGCGCCCCGGCCGAGTTAGCGCGGCCGCCGCCCGGCGCCGGCGGGTCACGGCCGGTACCTGAGCACGAACCCGGCGGTAGCGTTCCGGCCCAGCGCGCGCTCGCCGATGGCGAACATGGTGCCGTCGCCGCGCAGCACCCCCGCCCCCGACAGCCGGACCTGGTGCGGTAGCGGGAAGGCGGTGGTGTGCAGCGCGCCGTGGCCGAAGTGCAGCAGCGCAGCGCGCCCGCGGTGCTGCGGATCGGGATTGACCTGGATCCACAGCCCGCCGTGGCCGTCCGGCACGATGGCCATCGGATCCACGTCGCCGAGGCGGGCGACCCGCTGCCAGCGGCCCCCGGCGTAGTGCAGCAGCACGGCGAGGCCGCCGGTGTCCTGGCAGTCCTGCCAGCCGGTGGCCCAGGCGTCCGTGGCGGACAGGCCGTAGATGCTGGTCACGGTCGCGGCGCAGGAGGGCGGGCGGGGGTGCAGCAGGCCGGTCACCGGGACCTTGGTCCAGGTGGTGCCGTTCCAGTGCCCGATCGTCGCGCCCCCAGCGGCCCAGATGTCGCGAGCCGACACGACGCTGGCGGTCTCGAGTCCCGAGGCAGCGCGGACGCGGGTCCAGGCCTGCCCGTTGTAGTGCCAGGTGCTGTGCCCGGTACCGCTCTGGGGGTACCGCCCGCTGAACAGCCACACGTCGGAGGGGCTGACCGCCGCCACGTCGCTGGCGTCGCTGAGGTTGCGATCGGGGAACCCGCTGATCACCCGCCAGGCCCGGCCGTTCCAGTGCAGGGCCCGGTTGTCGCTGGTGAAGGCCCACGCGTCGGACGGGGAGATAGCGGTGGCCGCGCTGACCGACTCGTCCCGCCGGCCGGGGAAGGGAACCGGCGTCCAGGCTGACCCGGCCAGCTGCCAGGCGACGGGCCGCCGACCGGTACCGGTGTTATCGGAGGCGAAAACCCATCCGCTCGCGGGGCTGCTCGCGGCGAGGGTGTCGATGCCCAGGTCGCCGCGGCCGCGGCCGGCCACGGACCAGGCCGACCAGCCGGGCTGGCCAGGGACCGGCCAGCGGGTCAGCCGCGCGGCGGTGGCCAGGCGGCCGTGCTGGTGCCGGCCGGGCATGTTCCTGACCACCACGACCAGGGCCAGGATGGCGGTCACGGCGACGGCGGTGGCCAGCGG
>JBOHCG010000329.1:0-8695 GCA_050698735.1 Streptosporangiaceae bacterium
CGATGGGCGCTTGGAGTACCCGCGGCAGGAGCCGAACCTGCGGCCTTCCGCTAGTCGGGCGGACGCTCTGCCACTGAGCTACGCGGGCATGGAGCGGGACCTACGGGACTTGAACCCGTGACCTCTGCCTTGACAGGACAGCGCTCTGACCATCTGAGCTAAGACCCCCTGGTGGCTCCGGCGCAGGGATTCGAACCCCGACTTGTTCTGGTTAACGGCCAGGTGCCCTGCCAGTTGGGCGACGCCGGAATGGCGCGGGCGGGATTTGAACCCGCGATTTCTGGCTTATGGGGCCAGCGAGGACACCGAACTCCTCTACCGCGCAGCAGCCCCACCGGGAGTCGAACCCGGTCCTGGAGGGTGAAAAGCTCCGATCCTACCTATAGACGATGGGGCCATGACTGCGTAGCGCGTACGGGAGTCGAACCCGTAACCTCCTGACTGAGAATCAGGTGAAACTGCCATTGTTCTAACGCGCCGCGCGCCATGAGGGACTCGAACCCCCGGCCAGCCCGGTAGAAACGGGCCGCTCTGATCCGCTGAGCTAATGGCGCTTGTTGCTATCTTTGTGGGCCGTCAGGGGATCGAACCCTGGACGAACGCGGGTTAAAGGCCCGCCGCTCTACCGCTGAGCTAACGGCCCGCCGCTATGAGCGGGCCCGGTTTTCTCGTCATTGCCGATCTCCTTTCCGTAGGGCGGACAGGGCTTGAACCTGCACATCTTCCGTGTATAAGACGGACGCCTTCACCATTTGGCTACCGCCCCGCAGCGACGACTGGATTCGAACCAGTGACAATCCGATCATGAGTCGGGCGCTCTGGCCTGCTGAGCTACGCCGCTATAGTTGGCCACCTGGGAGTCGGACCCAGCAGCTACCGTCTTATCAGGACGGCCTCTTCACCGGTTGAGTAATGGCCAGCGGAGGAAGGTAGAGGTGTCGAGCCCCACGGCCGCGAGGCCGCCACCGGTTTTCGGGACCGGGTGCACCACCGGGTGCGTACCTTCCATGGCAGAGGACGGAGAACTTGAATCCCGGAGCCTTCCGGCCCCACTCGCTTTCCGGGCGGTGACCGCGCCCCGGCGGCTTCATCCTCCACGGCGGAAGGCGGAGAACTTGAATCTCAAGGTGTTACCCTCGCATCGCTTAGCGGGCGAGCCCGGTGCGCCTGTCCGGTTCACCTTCCGTGCCCCACCCCGGATTCGAACCGGGAACCTCTTCCTTCTAAGGGAAGCGACTCTGCCTGTTGGTCTAGAAGGGCAAGAACTGCGAGCGGATACCGGGTCTCGAACCCGGGGCCTTCTCCTTGGCAAAGAGATGCTCTAACCCCTGAGCTACATCCGCGTGGAGCCTCCGGTCAGATTCGAACTGACGGCCTCGCCCCTACCGAGGGCGCGCTCTAACCGCTAGAGCTACGAAGGCATGCGCTGGCCGGGCTGGAATCGAACCAGCGTCGTCACATGGTTCAAAGCCATGGCGCCCCTGCCGACAGAGCAACCGGCCAATGGAGCCCCCGCCGAGTGCCACCCTCGGCTAGCCGGTCTTACAGGGACCGCCCGGTCGTTGGACCCAGGGGCGAGCCGGTCTGATGGCCGGGATTCGAATCCGGTATCCCCTAGCCGCTCTCATCAGCCCGATGGGTACCCGTGGCTCGCGTGTCCCCGGCGCGATTCGAACGCGCACTGCCGATCTCCTCGGGATCGTGACTCCTGCCATTGGTCTACGAGGACATTGGAGCCGCCACCCGGTGTCGAACCGGGCCTCCCGCCTTACGAAAGCGGGGCCGCAGGCCGTGCGCGGCGGCGTAGCTGCCGGGGTGGTGCCCTGGGGTCAAGTTTAGGCAGCCACCGGTATTGCTGGGGAACCAGGATTCGAACCTGGATGAACGTGTCCGTCTCCCGGTCCAGAGCCGGGCGTGTTGCCAGTTACACCATTCCCCATAGATTGGATGCGACCGCAGTTTCGCCCAGAAAAGGTTTCCGTCTGGGTGTGACAGTTCGGGCACAGGAAACGGAGGTTCTCAGGCCGATTGTCGGTGGGGGTCTCCGTTGACGTGATCCACCTGGAGGACTAGCGGCTTGCCGTTCCATTCAGGAAGCTGCCCGCACTCCGCGCAGATGTACGGATACAGGTCCAGGCACAGGATGGCAGCAGCACGGACAGCCTCGGCGGTAATCTTGGCATTGGAACGCATATTCGAATCGTACCACGATGGTTGCGGGACCAATGCAAAACACGCGGGCGTCCTGCCATTAGACGATCCGGAGTGAACTGCGTAGGCGAGGCGGGAGTCGAACCCGCAACTGGTCGGGTTTGAGCCGACCCGCTCTGCCGATTGGACGTACTCGCCCGTGCGCCGCCAGGGACTTGAACCCCGAAACCTTCGGATTAAGAATCCGCTGCTCTAACCAATTGAGCTAGCGGCGCATGGAGAGGACGGCGGGAGTCGAACCCGCGTATCCAGCTTGGAAGGCCGGAACCTAATGCCGTTCGGTCACGTCCCCATAGCGGCCCCCACTGGTTTCGAGCCAGTGACCTCCCGTTTTTCAGACGGGCGCTCTCTCCAGCTGAGCTAGAGGGCCATTGACGCCAGGGCTTCCCTTCAACCGCCAGCCGACGGCGCGAATCTCCGTCGCATCTGCCCCGGCCGGGCAGTCTTCAGTCGGGAACCTCGGAGTCGAACCGAGTTTGCCCCGGTCCCAGGCCGGGTGGATTACCGTCTTCCTCGCTCCCGAAAGTGGACCACCGCGGACTCGAACCGCGCACCTCCTGCTTGCAAGGCAGGCGCTCTTCCAGATGAGCTAGCAGCCCACGGCCGCCACGGCGGGGCCGCGACGGCACGTTCGGCAGGAATGGCGTCCTGCCGTATATGGTGCTCACGCTATGGAGGTATCAATAAACAAGCACGTTCACCTTGCGGTGGTGCTCCGCAGGGATGGCAGGGAGTTGAACCCGCATTTGCCCGGATTTGGAGACCGGGCGCCTATCCGCTGGCTCATCCCCAGGGAAAAGAAAGCCGCCCTCAGGTTCAGTTCCCGGGGCGGTTGCCTGGTAGCGGCTTAGTGGCCTACATGGCAACCGTCCTGATGCTCAGGGCAGCCTGAGACTGCGAGCACGGCATATTCCCGGCTCGCTTCGAGTCTGTCCAGAACGTCATGAATCTATGGTAAGAGTTCGGCACAAAGACGGCAACGTTATTTTCCCGCCGCCTGTTCCCGTGCCTCCGACGGTCGCGACGACTCAGCCCGGCGGCGGGTCAGAGCGACGCCGGCGAGGACGAGGGCGATGCCGGCGAGCTCGGTTACGGTGATGCCCTCGCTGAGGACCAGGACGCCGAGCACGATCGCGACCATGGGCAGCAGGTAGGTGACCGTCGAGGCGACGGTCGCGCCCTCACTGGTGATGATGCTGCGTCCGCGGGGCTCGATCAGGCGTAGATCTTGGTTGCTAGATGCTCGCCCGGTGAGGATGGATCGAGCCGGCGCCGCCTTCGGAATCCTCGTCGGCGGCGCCGGCTCGATCTGACCCGCTGCTAGCTCACCGGGTCCTGAACCAGCCCTAGGACGTTGCCGTCGGGGTCAGTGAAGGTGGCCACGAGACGTCCGGCGCCGACGTCCCGCGCGGGGTCCTTTACGGTGGCGCCCGCGGCGGTTACTTCGGCCAGCTTTGCCTCGATGTCCGGCACCTGCCAGTAGGCCACCGGCGAGGTCATGCCCTGTGTCGCGCCGCCGGGTACCAGCCCGATCTGCTGGCCCTCGGCCTCGTAGCCGACGTAGTAGGACGAGTCGGACTGCGGCTCCATGCCGAGCAGGGCGGTGTACACCGGCTTGGCCTTCGCCAGGTCGGAAACGGGATGCAGCACGATCTTGATTCCCTGGGTGGAAGAGTCAGCCATGATCACTCCTGAAGTCGTTTTGCGTCTCGTCGTCAGTATGCCGACGGCGAAGCAGGGGATGCTTATCCATTCCTGCTCGACCTGGTACCCGGCATGGCTAGGGGTCGAGGTGGGGTCGAGGTACAGGCGTGTCTGCGGCGGGCAGTTATATTTACCGGGTGGAAGTCATGATCCGCGGCTACGATCCGCGCGATGCGGCCGGTCTGGCCGACGTGTTCTTCCGTTCCGTCCGGCAGGTGGCTCTGGCTGCTTACACGGCCGATCAGGTGCGGGCCTGGGCGCCGGAGCCTAGGACCGCCGAGTGGGCGCACGGGGAAGCCAGTGATGGCCGCCTGGTTCTCGTGGCCGTAAACGAGGACGACCGCCCCGTCGCCTATATCGATCTTGAGCCGAACGGGCATATCGACCGCCTGTTCTGCGCGCCCGAGGCAGCGGGGCAGGGGATCGCATCGCGGCTTTATGACGCGGTGGAGGCGGCGGCCCGGGAGCAGGAAATCAGGAGCCTGTTCACCGAGGCCAGCGAGCTCGCCAGGCGGCTGTTCGAGCGCAAGGGATTCGCGGTAGTGGAACGACAGGACCTGGTGATCCGCGGCGTGGACATTCACAATTACCGGATGGCTAAGGCGCTGGACTGAAGCGCACCACGTCCGACCTGGTCGGAAGGCCGCGCGGGACGGTCCGTTTGTAGATCGTGCCGCCGCGCGTGAACCAGCCTGCCTTCTTCCTGACGACCGGGCTCGGGTCCTTGGCGTAGGATTTCGAGTCCGGCTAGCCCGCGAGCAGGGCGAGCAGCCGGCTTGCCTGCCGGTGCGGCACGCCCGCGTGGTCGGGTTGCCTGTGGACGAGGTACAGCCAGAAAATGGCGAACGCTCGCCGGAAGAAAAGGACGCGGGCGGACTGCGCGGCGGTGAGATCGAAGCGATCAAGCAGCAGTGTGGCCTCGATACCCGCCTCGTGCCAGACCGAGACATGCTCGACGAGCGCCGCCAGCTCGAATGCCCGCTCACTGCGCCCTGAGTCTTCAAAATCGACGATGCGAACACCCTCACCATCCCACAGGAAGTTGTCCAGGTTGCCGTCGCTCTGCCCGAACACGGGAACAGGCTGTCCGGCGGGTTCGGCAGTTTGGTCTAGCCAGCACTTGGCGGCCTCGAATGCGACGCGGGCCTCGGGGTCGTCATGTGGCGGCCGGGAACCGGATGCCAGGGAGCGCATCCGGTTCGCCATGCCTTCGACGAGCCATGGCACCGGCGGGACGCTGGCGAGCACGTCGGCGGGAAGGCAGGTGTGCAGGCGGTGGAGCGCGGCGGCGATTCCATCCAGGTGCCGCGCGGTGATCACCTGCCCGGCAAGCGGCTCGCCGGGCAGTCGCGCCATCCGAATGGTGGGCGGGTCACTGTCGATGTCTTCGCTGACCGGCGCGGGCGCCAGGCCCGGCGCGAACTCGGCGAGCAGCGTCAGCGCCCGCCACTCCCGCTGGGGCTCGCCGCGGTCCCAGGAACGGAACCGCTTGACTACCTGGCTGCCGTCGACCTCGATCTCGTGTGTTGACCGCGCCTGCCTCGGCATGGCAGCCATCCTGCCTCATCGGCACCGACCTCAGTCATGGTGGCGTGATGACGCCCGATGACGAGATGCGGGCCGCCGTGGGGCCGAAGTCCGCCGAGCCCAGCTGGGCGATGAAGGCAACTCCCGCGCCACCGGGCACGGGCCGCCCGGCCCCGGCGAACTCGATCGGGTAGAGGCGGGCGCTCTCGAACCGGCCGGTGGCCGAGAGGGTCACGTGCAGGATGACGCTGATGCCGAGGTCGCCGCTTGTCGTGAAGTTGCCGTAGCCCGCGAAGTTCCCCAGGCTGTAGGCGATCAGGTGGCCCTTGTAGAACTGCATGCCCCGCAGCACATGCGGGCCGCTGGCGATTACCAGGCTGGCGCCGGCGTCGATCGCCATGTGCGCGAACGCCTCGGGGTTGGGTCGGGCGGGAGATCGGGCGTGTCGCCGAGCCCAATCATCGGGGACAACAAGGCTGATCTTGGCGCCCGTCAGGTCCGTCAGGTCCGCGTGGACGAACTGGTCGGGGTGGAACGGCGACCCGCCGAGGCGGCGGACGAGGACGATCAGATGGCAACAGGACCTGACCTGCGTATTGGCGATGCCGAACGAGAAGCCACCGCCGTGGTCCTGTGTGAGCATTTCGCGCAGGGCAGGCTGACGCTCGAAGAACTCATCGCGCGACTTGATGCGGCCTTCGCCGCTGCCACGCAGAGCGAGATGTCCCGGGCCACCCGGCATCTGCCGCACGTGACTACGCCCTCGGCCCCGCCGCCGGTCACCACTTTCCGTGAGACACGGCAGCGGGCGAGACGAGAGCACCGGTCCGGCAGAAGGCTCAAATGACGCCTCCTGCGTTGAGGAGCGCCCTGTGTTCCTGACTGCCTTGGTCAGAAGAGGAACGCCATATAGGTGAAGTGGTCGGCCGGCGTGGCCTGGCTGGTGATCCCGCCGACGGTGACGGTCACGTCGACCGTCCCGGTGCCAGGCGGGGCGACCGCGAAGATCTCGGTCGGCGTGACGAGCAGCACCGGCGCCGTGCGCCCGCCGAAGCTCACGCTGACCCGGCAGGACCGCTCGCGCGGGGGGCAGGCTAGGTCGGTGCCGATGATCCGCACCGGCGTGTCCCCGTACTGCGGGCCGCTATCGGGGGTGATCCTGGTGATCACCGGGCCGCTGACGAGCCACGCGAAAGATGCCGAGCCCTTCGTCCCGCCGTTATCCGTGGCGGTCACCGTTACCGCGAAGTTGCCGTCCGCCGTAGGCGTGCCGGTAATCGCTCCACTGGAGGCGTCGATAGACAGGCCGGTCGGCAGCCCCGTCGCCGCGTAAGAAGCGATGGCGTCACCCTTACTTGAAGACGCCTCGATCTGAAGCGTGCTGATGGCCCTGCCGGCGATGCTGTTCTGCGTGCCGGGGTCGGTTACCGTCACGACGTCGGGGCTGGGAACCAGCATTTCGCCGTCATAGCTGATGTTCGTGATCGTGTCGCTGGTACCGGCGGCCTGGTCGCCATCGGCTAGGATGCCCGCCGCCGTTACCGTCCCGCCGCAGCCCGCATTCTGAATGAACACCAGTGAATTGATGTAGGTGTCGAACTCCGGAGTATGCGTCAGCGAGTGGCATGCCCCTGAGCTGGCGGGTATGACTTGCCAGTTGCTCCCGCCCAGGCCGGAATTGGACGGATAGCCGAAAAGGGAGTCGCCTCCTGAGAACTGAATAAACCAGTGCGGGGACCCTGCCTGATAATTGTTCGTGGTGAAGGTCGGCGCGTCGGCCGGCGCGGGAGTCGGCGGGCTATTAATCTGTATCTGCGCAAAGGTCGTCGCGCTCGGCGTCCCTACGGTCAGAACAGGGTTCCCGGCCGGGTTCCACACGGCGCTCGCACCCGTGCCACTCGCGGACAGGGACACGCTGAGCGACGGGGCGGCAGCGGCTGGTCCCGCGCTCCAGGCCAGTACCGCACCCGCCAGCACGCACGCCGCTGCCCACGCGGCCTGCCTGCGCCCGGGTAGGCGCCGCATGCCGGTCACCGTGATCACGCTCATAACGTCGTCTTCCCTCCAGAACGCCACCGCCGGCTCCCATCCGGACACATGGCAAGGCAGCGGCTGTACCGGCGGCCCGGAGCCGATCCTCCTCCTGTGGCCAGCCCATGACAATGGGAATCTATCCACCTATATGATCGCGGCGGCCAGGCGGTCCCTACTCGGTCGCCGGCCTCGTCGCCGACGCACTGGCCGTGCTGGGCGCCGTAATGCAGGAGCAGGTCGGGACCTGGTTTCGTCGTTCACCGATTACCTGACTTTTATTACCGGGTCGGGGTTGGCTGGGTGTAGCGCTGTGACCTGCAGTCCATCACCAAGGCGGACATCGAGGACCTGGTCGACTGGATGCTCAGTTCTAACAGCGAGGCCACCTCTCACGCACCTAGAGAGTGGCCCTGACCTGCGGATACGTGGCGCGCTCGGAGGGACTCGAACCCCCAACCTTCTGATCCGTAGTCGCGGGTAAACGTCCGGCCGGCAGCTACCCGCCAGCCAGCATGGCCCAGCGGGCAAGGTGGGTCGCGACGACAGTGTCGTTGCCTGGTTATCTGACTTCCAGGACATTAGATGCTGCGGCAACTGCGCTCTCCTTGGCTGGTGTGCCGCCCAGACGAGGAGAGCAGGCGAGCGTAAGCTGAGTTATGTGACCGCACAGCCGACGGAAGACCCCGCCGATCCGCTGGTGATCCTGAGGGAGCTTCCCGAACGAGAGCGTGAGGAGTTCCTCCGGCAATACCACCGAGCGGTGACTGCGGCGCACGACCCAGCCGATTACCACCAATTGCGCCGGCTCCTCCACGTGTGGAGCCTGGCCGCGGTCGCGGCCAGCGACCCGGGCTACTACGAGGGACTAGCGGCCATACGCGCGGGAACGTCTGCTACGGTGCCAATCACCGAGGCGATCCCGGACTGGACAGAACGCGTCGCCGCGATCAGGGACCGGCGGTGACCTACCGGGCCGAATTGAGCCTCCGCGCGTTGAGCCAGATCCGGGGACTTCCGGGCCGGGCATTCGACAGCCTGGTTCAGGCCACGGTGGAGGTCGTCGATTACCCCGACGACCCGCTCCGGACCTTTCCGACCAGTGACCCGTACGTCAGACGCGTAGAATTCGGCAGCGCGGGTCTGATGACCTATTTAATAAATGATGCCGTCGAGGTAGTCGTCATCCTGGATATCACCTGGGCTGGCTAGACACCACCAC
>JBOHCG010000330.1:0-8656 GCA_050698735.1 Streptosporangiaceae bacterium
CACCACGGCCTGCCCGCGGAACTGCCGCCAACTGAGCCGGATCATGACACCACCCCGAGCCGCGTGCCGCGGGCCGGTGCGGCAGCGCCGCGGCGGCGGGTCTGGCTCATGTAGGCGAGCACCAGGTCCTCCAGCGTGACCGGCCTGACGGTCCAGGACGGATCGAGGATCGGCTCGTCGGTGCGGACGAGCAGCGTGCTCTGCTTATCGGTGTGGCTCTCCTCGACGACGTGCTGGCCAGCCGGCAGCGTGCCCGGATCCCGGCGCGGACCCGAGAGCCGGCAGTGCGTGCCAAGCAGCGCGCCGACGTCCCCGGCGACCTGCACCCGGGAGGCGACGAGCACGATCAGGTAGTCGCAAACCCGCTCCAGGTCGGCGACCAGATGCGAGGACAGCACGACGCTGACCCCGTGCTCGGCGACGGCCTCCATCAGGCTGCCGAGGAACTCCCGCCTGGCGAGCGGATCCAGGCTCGCCACCGGCTCGTCGAGGATCATCAGCTCGGGATGCCTGGCGATCGCCATCGTCAGCGCGACCTGGGCCCGCTCCCCGCCGGACAGCGACCCGGCGCGCTGGCCCGGGTCCAGGCCCAGCTCGCCGATCCTGCGCTCGGCCAGCGCGCCGTCCCAGTCCGGGTTCAGCCAGCCGCCGAGGCGCAGGTGGTCGGCGACCGTCAGCCTTGAGTACATCGGCGTGTCCTGTGCCACGAAGCCGACCCCCCACCCACCTCTCCCACGCACGGGGGGCTCCCTCCCCCCGTCCCCCCTGGCCCTCCCCCCTTCCTTCCTGCCGCGCCCGTCGGGACGGCGGCCGAGCACCTCGATGCTGCCCGCGGTCGGCGTCAGCAGCCCGACGGCCAGGTTCAGCAGCGTCGTCTTCCCGGCCCCGTTCGGCCCGACAAGCCCGACGATCCGGCCGGCGGGTATCGCCAGCGTGCAGTCCCGCAGCGCCCAGTGCCGCCCGGTCCAGTGCCGCCGATACGCCTTCCCCAGCCCCGTGGTCTCGATCACCGCGCTCACGCTGTGTCCCCCGCTCGCCTCCGGGGCGCCTTGAGGCGCCGCACTGTCTGCGTGGCCGCCTGCGGCGGCGGGCCCTCGTCGCTCGTTCCTCGCGCCTGGGGTGGGTTTAGGGGGAAAGGCGGAGTCCAGTCGGCGCCGCGCCCCTTCGGCTCGCTCATGCCGCCCCCTCCGAGAAGCAGGTGCGGAAGGCGGTCCGGTAGATCGCCTCGATGTCGTCGGGGTCAAGGCCGGCGCCGCGCGCCGAGCGCAGCCAGTCGGTCATGGCGGCGAGGAACCGGGCCTGCGTGGCCGGGTCGGCCCCCGACGGCGACCTGGTGACGAAGGTGCCGAGCCCCGGCCGGGCGCGCACCAGCCCCTCGCGCTCGAGCTCGCGGTATGCCTTGTGCACCGTGTTGGGGTTGATGGCCAGCCTGGCCACCACCTGCTGGGCCGTGGGCAGCCGGTCCCCGGGCTCGAGGATGCCGAGCCGCAGCGCCTGGTGCACCTGCTGGACCAGCTGGACATAGGTAGCGATCCCAGATGCGTCGTCAAGCTGGAACTCGATCATAAACTACCCTTCCACTAATCTCTTAGTAGAAGCATAGCAGGCAGCGCCCCGACCGCAACGCAAGCCGCTCTCTCCTCCCCGCCGCTCCCCCCCCCCCCCCCCGCGTTCCCTCGGCCCGCGACGATGGACCATTGTCGTGGTTCGGGCAACAGCGATGGTCCATCGTGGTGGTGGCAGGGTGCCCGGCGGGCACAAAGGGAGTGATCCATGATCCTCGAGCGGCTTAGCGTTCCTATCGTGCTGGCGCCGCTGGCCGGCGGCTCGTCGACGCCGGAGCTGACGGCGGCCGTCAGCAACGCGGGCGGGCTCGGTTTCCTCGCCGCCGGGTACCTCACGGCGTCAGCGCTGAAGGAGCGGCTGGACCAGGCCAGGGCGCTGACCGGTGCCCCGCTAGGCGTTAACGTGTTCGTCCCTGGCCAGCCCGGGGATCCCGACGCGGTGCTGGCCTACGCCGCCACGCTCGCCGAGGACGCCCGCGGCGCCGGCGTCGCCCTGGGCGAGGCGCGCTACGAGGACGACGACTGGGCCGCCAAGATCGACCTGCTCGCCGCCGAGCGGGTGCCCGTCGTGTCCTTCACGTTCGGCTGCCCGGACCGCGAGGTGATCGACCGGCTGCACCGGGCGGGCAGCGAGGTCTGGGTCACAGTCACCACGCCTGAGGAGGCACGGCAGGCGGTCGCCGCGGGCTGCGACGTGCTCGTGCTCCAGGGGATCGAGGCAGGCGGGCACCGGGCCAGCTTCCGCGACGATCCGGCCGGCGTCTGCGACGGCCTCGGCCTGCTGTCCCTGCTGCAACTCGTCCGGGCCCGCCTCGACGTGCCGCTGGTGGCAGCCGGCGGCATCATCACCGGCGGGGGCATCGCCGCCGTGCTGGCCGCCGGGGCGTCGGCCGCGCAGCTGGGCACCGCCTTCATGCGCACCCCGGAGGCGGGCACGGCAGATGTGGACCGCGAGGCCCTCGCGAGTGACGCGCCCACCGCGCTCACCCGTGCCTTCACCGGCCGCCTGGCCCGCGGCATCCGCAACCGCTTCATCGAGCAGCACACCGAGGCCGCCCCGGCCGCGTATCCCCAGGTTCACTTCCTGACCGCGCCGCTGCGCCGCGCCGCCCGCGCCGCGGGCGACCCCGGCCCGGTCAACCTCTGGGCGGGGCAGGCCCACCAGCTGGGCCGCCAGGTCCCGGCCGGGCAGCTGGTCCGTGAGCTGGCCGCCGAGGCAAGGACCGCGTCCCGCCAGGCCAGCGAGCGGCTGTCGGCCACCGAGGGTTAAGCAAGCGCCGGGCGGGCCTTTCTGAGAGCATGCCGACTATGAAGGTGCTACGCACGCCAGAGGACCGGTTCACCGACCTGCCGGACTTCGGCTATCCGCCGCGATACGCCGACGTCGGAGGCCTGCGGCTGGCCTACGTGGAAGCCGGGCCCGCCGACGGTGAGCCGGTGCTGCTGCTGCACGGCGAGCCCAGCTGGTCCTTCCTGTACCGCAAGGTGATGCCGGTACTCGCGGACGCGGGGCTGCGGGCCATCGCGGCGGACCTGGCCGGATTCGGCCGGTCGGACAAGCCGGCCGAGGTGGGCGACTACAGCTACGCCAGGCACGTGGAGTGGATCCGCGCGCTCGCGTTCGACCGCCTCGACCTGCGCGGGCTCACCCTCGTCGGCCAGGACTGGGGCGGCCTGATCGGGCTGCGCCTGGTCGCCGAGCATCCGGACCGGTTCGCCCGGGTGGTGGCGTCCAACACGGGCCTGCCCACGGGCGACCAGCCGATGCCGGATGTCTGGCTGCGGTTCCGCGAGGTCGTCCGCACGGCGCCCACGCTGAGCGTGTCCAGGCTGATCCAGTCCGGCTGCCGGACGCCGCTGCCGCCCGCCGTCCTGGCCGCCTACGAGGCGCCGTTTCCCGACCCCGCCTACGCCGCCGCGGTACGGGCGATGCCGGAGCTTGTCCCGACATACCCGCAGGATCCGGCCTCTGAGGCAAACCGGGCCGCCTGGCGGTGCCTGTCGGCCTGGGACAAGCCCTTCCTCGTGGCGTTCAGCGACTCCGATCCGATCACCGGCGCCATGGCGCCCGTCCTGAAGCGAGCCGTGCCAGGCGCGGCGGGCATCGAGCATCCCGTGCTCACCGGCGCGGGTCATTTCCTGCAGGAGGACGCGGGCGAGCGGCTCGGCGCAGTGATCGCCGAGTTCGTCCGCGCTTCACCCTGCGGGCTGAGGTAACTGGATTCCCACTGCTGCTAACAGGAGACAGCGATGGCTGACGACAGGCTAGGGACCGAGACGGACGTGATCACCAAGCTCAGCACGCACTCGGTAGCCGACACCGTCTCACGCTTCACCGGCATGCTGAGCGCGAAAGGGGTCAGGCTCTTCGACGTGATCGACCAGGCCGCCGAGGCGACCAAGGTGGGGCTCTCGCTGCGGGAGACCACGCTGGTGATCTTCGGTAACCCGGCGGCGGGCACGCCGGTCATGGCAGCGGCGCCGCTTTCGGCGCTCGACCTGCCGCTCAAGGTACTGGTTTGGGACGATGACGGCCAGACCAAGGTGTCCTACTACGCGCCCGCCGCGATCGCCGCCAACCATAACCTCGGCGCCGACCTGGCGGGGAACCTGGCGGCCATCGACGTTCTCACCGACGCGCTGGTGGCTCCCTGAGCGTGCCTGTTCTCAGCTGGCGGGTCCGGTCCCGACATAGATGTCGACGATGTCGGACACGTACCGGCCGCCCTTGATGTCGCCGTCGGTCACCAGCCGGGCTGGGCCAGCATGACGCCGTCTTCGTCCAGCGACAGCTGCAGCGGCCGCCCGCCGACGATCTGCTCGGCGGGCGTAACCGCGGCCACGTAGTTGTCGTCCCCCACTGCCGCGACCCAGGTGTTGAGGGTCGGCACCACCCCGGCGACGGCCAGTACCTCGGGCAGCGAGGGCCCGACCTCGGTATGGGTCTGCTCGCCGGTCGGCCCGCCGAACGACACGTTGAGGGTCCCGGCGGGCAGCCGGGCCAGCAGCGCCGGGCTGAGCGTCACCTCGTGATGACCGTCGATGACCACCACCGGGCTGCCGGCCGACGGACTGGTGTTGGTGGCAGGGGCGGTCGCGATCCCGACCGTCAGCTGCGACACGCCCGCCACGAACCGGATCGGAGTCCGGTCGCAGGGGACGACAAGCTCGGGGCCGAACGGGATCGGGCGCCCGTTCCGGGTCAGCGCCAGCAGGGCGGGATGGTCGCCGAAGGACGGGTCCAGCTCGCCCACGGCGAAGGTGACCTCGCGATGACCTGCTCCACGCACCGTGACCGTGACCCGCAGCAGCTCGTTCTTGGTGCGGGGATGGGCCTGATGCTGGGCCAGGCGAACACCGATGCGGTGAACAGGGCGGGCCGGTTCTCCTACGGCGAGGCGACAGGCATCACCCAGACGGTCCGCAACTACGGCGCCAGCCACGGCAGGGTAAGCAATCCGGCCGCGTGGTCTGCCGGAGGCGTGAAGACGAACCGCACGTCAGGGCCTTAGCCGAGCTCGCGGGGGGGTGGGCCCGCCGCCACGGGCGGCCAGGCCAGCAGGGTCGTCCCCCCTGGCCAGCACGGAGGGTGACATGTTGGCGCCGCTGATCACGACCGCGACGCGCTCGCCGGCCGCGGGCTTGTACCCGCCGCCGAGCAGCGCGGCGATCCCCACCGACGCGGCGGGCTCGGCGGCGATCCGCAGCGCCTGCCACAAGGCCTGCTGCGCCGCGAGGATCGCGTCGTCATCGACAAGCACGACGTCCTCCACGTACGCCTGGGTGATCGGGAACACCAGCTCGCCGACGCGGCGCGGGGCAAGCGCGTCGGCCGCGACGCTGCCGGCCGGTGAGTCGGCCGGTTCTCCCTGCGCCCTGGCGTAGGTCAGCGTGGGCGCGCCCTCGGGCTCGACGCCGATCACGCGGACGGTGCCCGCGAACCAGGACGCGATGCCGGCGATCAGGCCGCCGCCCCCGACCGGGACGAGCACCGTGTCGAGCCCGTCGACCTGCCCGGACAGCTCGAGCGCGAGGGTGCCCTGGCCGAGGATCGTCTCCCGCTGGTCGTAGGCGTGCACGCTCATGGCGCCGGAGGTCTGCGCCCAGCGCTGGGCCTCGGCCAGCGCATCCGCGTAGCGTTCGCCGGTGATCACCAGGTCCGCGCCGAGCTGCCTGATCCGCTCGATCTTGGCCGGGGCGGACACGGTCGGGACGAAGACCTTCGCCGCCACGCCCCGCCGGTTCGCGGCGTAGGCGACCGCCACGCCGTGGTTGCCGCCGGAGGCCGCCACGACCCCGGCCGGCGGCACATCCCGCAGCAGCAGGTTGGTGAACGCCCCCCGGACCTTGAACGATCCCGAGCACTGCAGCTGCTCGAGCTTGAGCCACGCGGTCCCCGACCCGCCGGTATCGGCGAGGTCGACCTGGATCACGGGCGTCCGGCGGATATAGGGCCGGATGGCGTCGTGGGTGCGGTGGATATCGTCAGTACCGATCACGCTTGCCAACATACCCAGGCCGCTGCTGGCGGTCGGCAACGAGGCGGGGGAGACTGACGTCATGGCTACCCACACGCATCACGATCATGACCACGATCACGAGAGCTCGGCCTGCGATGTGGCGCACGGATCCGTCCCCGCCCCGGCCGTCCTCGGCGCCGAGCGCACGCTCGTGGTGGTCTTCGCATCGCCGGTCGCGGGTTACCTGCTGAGGTACGCCGCGGACGTGGGATTCCGCGGGCTGCTGCTCGAGCCGGACGAGGCGCGCGCGGCCGGCGCCGCCGCCCTCGGGTTTCCGCTGCTTACCGCGGCGCCAGATGATCTCGACGACACCGTGGACGTGGTAGTCACCGACCACCACAGGTCCGAGCTCGGCGTCATGCTCCGCGACGCGCTTGCCACCAAGGCGCGCTGGATCGGCGTCCTCGGCAACCCGCATCATCCCGGCCCGCACATCCAGATGCTGACCGAGCTCGGCGTACCCGCGGCCGAGATCGCCCGCGTGCACCGCCCGATCGGGCTCAACATCGGCTCGCGGACGCCGCCCGAGATCGCGATCTCCACCCTGGCCGGCCTGCTGGCCGACCGCAACGGCCGTTCCGGCGGCTTCGAGTTCTAAAGACCCTCACGTCAGCCGGATCGGCGGCGCCGTCCGGGATTCTGCGATGTACGCCTGAGACGGGCATAGCCGCGCGCCTCGTTCTGTTGCACAGGGCGGGGGCATGGCATGCGGGAGGCTGTCTTGGCCGGAGGGTTTTTCCGGCACCGGGGCCTGATCGCGTTCTGCGTCGGAGGCGCGATCGCTGAGACCGGCCTGCTCTCCTTCCTTGCTCCTGCCGCCCGGCCGCTCGCTCCGCAGGTAACCGCGCTGCCGCCGCTCGCGGCCTATCACGACCTGCGCTGGCTGTTCGCGTTCAACCAGTCCTGGCTCGGCTTCACCGGCGTGCTCGTGCTGCTGCTGCTCGCCAGGGCCGCCGCCGACGTGGTCCTCCTCCTGCTGGCCTGGCCGCAGGAGCCGTCCGCCACCGTCAGCAGGCCGCGGTTCCTGACCTCCTTCGTGTCGTGCGCCGTGCTCACCGTGCTGGTATGGCTGGTGATGTCGCCGGTGGTCACGCTGATGTTCGGCGTGGCGCTGGTCCCGTTCTCCTGGCCGTTCCTGGCCGCGGTCCCGATCATGCTCGGCACCACGCTGGTGCTGAGCCACGGCGGCGTGGGCCAGGCGTGGTGGCGCCGGCTGCCTCCGGGCAGCACGGTGGCGTGGCTGCTCGTCATGTTCCTCGTCCTGTCCGCTGCCTCGGTGGCGATGGCGCATCTGGACACCGCCGGCGCGCTCGCGGTGGCCGGGCTGGCCGGGGTCGTCAACGCGCGCGCCTGGTACGGGCTGACCGCCGCGGCCGTCAGGCGCGCCGCAGAGCAGCCGCCGAGGGCCTGGCAGTGGCCCAGGGGGGTACGGGGGGGCGGACAGCCCCCCCGTGCGGGGGGTCTCCGGGGGGTCGTCCCCCGGGGGCGGGCACTGCTGCCGGTCACGCCGGTCGCGGCGGTGATGGTGATCGCGCTCGTGGTGGGCCTGACCAGGCTGGCGTTCACCGGCACCGTGCAGTTCAGCACCGCGGCAGGCGACGTCGCGGCGAGTGCGGTCACGCAGCCGAGCGGAGGCCCCACGACGGGGATCCCAGGAGCGGCGCACCGGGCCGGCCCGGTACGCGGCGCGGTCCTCGTGGTCGAGGGCTTCGGTTCGACCTGCTGCGACGCCGCAGACGCCCTGGCCGCCGCGGAGCCCGACATGATCGTGCGCCAGTTCTCCTACCTGGGCCTGAACGCCGCGGGGAACCCGATACCTTACGGCCCGGACGCCGAGGACCTGCCGATCCAGGTGCTCGGCGACCGGATGGCGACGCAACTGCTGCGGCTGTACCAGCAGGCTCACGTGGCCGTGGACGTGGTGGCCGAGAGCGAGGGCACCCTCGGCCTGTACGCCATGCTGGCCAGGCACCTGCACCTGCCGGTGCGCTCGCTCGTGCTGCTCAGCCCCATAGTTGACCCTGGCCAGATGGGCGAGGGCGGCCAGGCGAGCGGCACCGTTCCCGGCGACGCGCTGATCACGCTGAACAACCTGGTGGGCGGGATGTCCCCGTACGGCAGCTCGGGAGCCAAGGAACTGATCGACTCGGTGAGTCAGGTCGGCGCCACCTACTTCGCGTCGGTCAGCAAGGACCGCGGCATCCCGTGGCTCGCGGTGATCCCGCTCGCCGACGCCGTCACGTTGCCCGCGTGCCCGTGGCCGCGGAACGTGATCTTCGTTGCCGCCTTCCACGGCGGCCTGCTCGGCCACGCCTCGGTCCGGCAGATGGTGGCGTCGTTCCTGGGCGGCGGCAGGGTCAGCCCGACCGGCTCGTCGCAGCAGCGCCTGCGCAGCGCGGCCCAGCTCATCTCGTCCGCGGCGACCGCCTGGCGGATGCCCGACTTCGGCGCCGCCTGCCCGGCCTAGCGCCCCGGCCGGCGATCCGGTACGCTGTGCCGCGTGACCCGACCAGCCAGCCAGTGGTGGCGCCGCCCGTAGGCGGCGTGCGGACTCAAGGCGTTTTACGGCAC
>JBOHCG010000331.1:0-8650 GCA_050698735.1 Streptosporangiaceae bacterium
GTACCCCGAAAGCGACTGGCCGAGTGACCTAGCACGCTCGCGAAGGACCGCGAGCGTTGCCGGGTCAACGTCGCGGACCTGGACGATGCCGGCATCCGTGGACTCGCTCATGGTCATACGCTACCACTGATTCATGCGCCGTGCATGAATCAGCGTCGGCGTGGCCGCTTCGGGCGGGTGTGCTGCGTCCGGGCGACGTGGGCGGTGGGGTGCGTCCGGGGCGGTCCGTGCAGGAGCGGCGCGGCGACTAGGGACCGGAACTCTTCGAGGGTCTCCGGGACCGGGAACCCGGAGGCGAGCACGGTGCGGACGAATTCCTTGCGCTGCCCGGGACGGAACTGGGCGAGCTGCTCGGTGACCGCCTTGGGGCCGCCGAGTTCCAGCAGTTCCAGCAGGGTGCCGATCATCATCCAGGTGGCCTCCTCCGGGGTCGCGTCCGGCGGGCGGAGGTCTGGCCGCCGGGCGAGCAGGACGACCGGGCGGCGAAGACGGACGCCGCCAGCCGGGGCACCGGGAGCGGCTCCTCCATGCTGTAGATCGAGGCCAGGACGTCGGGCACGATCACGTCGTACAGGCGCTGCACCGGCGACGGGGGCTCGTCCGCCCAGATGGGCGGGCAGGCGGCGGCGCCGATGGCGAAGGCAGCCTCGAAGGCGCGCTGCCAGAGGGCCTCGGCGTCCGCCAGCAACGGGCGTGCCTTCGCGATCGGGAGCAAGCGGGTGCCCTGCCGGCGGATGATCCGGGCCTCCAGCGCCCAGCTGACGACAAGGTTCAGGCCGGGCAGTTCGGCGGCGCTGCGGAATTTCAGGCCCTCCTCGCCCGTGCCGAGCAGCGTGACCAGCTCCCGGGCGTCCGCGGGCCTGATGTTCTTCGCCGTCGTGAGTGCCCGGCCCTGCGGGCCGAGCCACTCGGCCAGCGCGCGGAACTGGCCGACCATCTTGCTGCGCCCGGCAGCGGCGGCGAGCTCTTCACGGGCGGGAAGGGACACCGGGAGCTGGGGCATCTTCCGCTCCGCGTTCAGGGCGGCGGGCAGCCTGGCCTGCCGTGCCATGGCGGCCTGGACTACCTCGGGATCGACGTCTGGCAGGGTCTCGGGCCCTGTGGGCCACCGGCAGCTGTGCCGTGGCCAGTCGCGCCGACTCCGCGATGCCGGCCGCCTCGGATGCGGGTCCTGGATCGAGTTCCAAGGAAGCGGCACGCTCGATGGCGCGCGCGAGGTCACTGTGAGTGAAAGATGGCAGCGACTGGAACGGCGCTTGAACGCGTACCCTAGCGGTCCTCTGCGTCGTAGCCTGAGAGAACCCAGCCGCTGAGCCTGAGGGAGGACGCCCGGTGACCGCAGGAACCTTCCGCGTGCACGTCGATCCGGACAAGTGCCAGGGACATAACCGCTGCTACAGCGTGTCTCCCGACCTGTTCGACCTCGACGAGCTGGGCATGTCCTCCGAGGTCGGCGATGGTCTGGTGCCCGCGGGCCTGGTCGAAGCGGCCCGCCTCGCGGTGGACAACTGCCCGGAACAGGCGATCTCGCTGACCGCGATGCGGCCATGACCAGCCGCCACCCGCCGGTAAACGACTGGGCCACCGACTTCGATCACACCGACGCCGGCTGGGCCGCGGACCCGTACCCGATCTGGGCGGACCTGCGGCAGCGCTGCCCGGTCGCGCACAGCGAGCGCTACGGCGGGACGTGGCTGCCGGTGACGCACGAGCTCGTGTCCGAGGTCGCCTACGACACCAAGCACTTCACCTCGCGCTCGATCGTGGTCAGCGAACGCCGGCCGGGCCCCGACGACCTGCCCGCGCCGATCGGGCTGTCCCCGCCGATCACCTCGGACCCGCCGTACCACGGCGTCATCCGCAAGATGCTGCTGCCCGCCTTCACGCCGGGCCCGATCACCGCGCTCGAGCCGTTCACCAGGGAGCTGTGCCGTGAGCTGCTCGCCGCCACCGAGGGGCGGGCAGCCCTGGACGCGGCGACCGACTACGCCCAGCACATCCCGGTCCGGGTCATCGTCAGGTTCCTCGGCTTCCCGCAGGAAGACGCGGACATCTTCCGCCGCTTCATCCGCCAGGTGCTCGAGGATGTCGACCAGTCCGCCGACGAACGGCGGGAGACGCTGAGGGAACTCGACGCCTACATGGACGCCCAGATCGCCGAGCACACGCAGCGGCCGCGGGACGACCTAACCTCGTTCCTGCTCGGGGCGGAGATCGGCGGCGAGCCGCTGTCCATCGAGCACGTCCGCGGCACCATGACCCTGCTGATGATCGCCGGGATCGACACCACCTGGTCGGCGATCGGCGCCTCGCTGTGGCACCTGGCCCGGCATCCGGAGGACCGCCGCAGGCTGGCCGCGGATCCCGGCCTGATGGACACCGCGGTCGAGGAGTTCCTGCGCGCCTACGCGCCGGTCACCATGGCGCGGCTGGTCGCCAGGGACTTCGACTTCCACGGGTGCCCGCTGAAGGAGGGCGACTGGCTGCTGCTGCCGTTCCCGGCCGCGAACAGGGACCCGGGCGTGTTCTCCGATCCCGACGTCGTCCAGCTCGACCGGGCCAGGAACCGGCACGCGGCCTTCGGGCTCGGCCGGCATCGCTGCCTCGGCTCCAACCTGGCCCGGATGGAGCTGCGGGTGGCCCTTGAGGAGTGGCTGGCCCGCTACCCGGACTTCGAGCTGGCCGATCCCGCCGCCGTCACCTGGTCAGGCGGCCAGGTCCGCGGCCCGCGCACGCTCCCGGTCCGCATCCGCTGACCAGGACGAGTCCCCGAAGGCCGCGCCGACCTGGCATGCTTGTCCGGTGGAGGACGAACGCGCCAGGTCGGCGCCGCCGCAGGGCCGGCTAGCCCGCCTGTGGAAGGCGGCCGACAAGCGGCATATCCCGCTGCAGACCATCCTGGTCGCGGTCGCGGTGGTGGCGGCCGCGTACCTGCTCGGCCAGCTGATCTACCGCCTGCGCGACCTCATGCTCGTGATAGTCGTAGCCGGGTTCATCGCGATCCTGCTCAACCCGATCGTGGTGTGGCTGCAGGGGCACGGGGTCCCGCGCCGGGGACTAGCCGTGACCGTCGTCACCGCCATCACCCTGGTGTTCTTCGCCCTGCTGGCTTACGAGTTCGGCAATCCCCTGGTCAACGGGATCACCGACCTGGCCGCCAAGCTGCCGACCTACGTGGCCAAGGCGCAGCACGGCCAGGGCTGGATCGGCCACCTCGCTACCAAGTACCACATCCAGGCCTGGGTGCAGAAGAACGCGCCCAAGCTGGTCAGCTACGCCGAGTCGCTCAGCAAGCCGGTGCTGACCGTCGGCAAGGGCGCCATCTCCCTGGTGATCGAGCTGTTCACGATCTTCGTCCTCGTCCTGCTCCTGCTCATTGAGGGCCCGAAGATGCGGCGCGGCGTGCTCGGCCACATGGCACCGGCCCGGGCGGCCGCGGTCACCAGGGTGGCGGGCGAAGTCAGCAGCAGCGTCACGGGCTACATGCTCGGCAACCTGCTGACCTCGCTCATCGCCGGGGCAGTGGTGTTCGTGACGCTGATGATCGTGGGCGTGCCGTTCCCGCTGCTGTGGGGGCTGTGGGTCGCGCTTGTCGACTTCCTGCCCATGATCGGAGGGGCGCTGGCGGGCATCCCCACCGTCCTGTTCGCGTTCACCCAGGGCACCACCGCGGGCATCGTCACCCTGGTGGTCTTCCTCGTCTACACCCAGGTCGAGAACCACATCCTGAACCCGGTCATCATGAGCAGGACGGTGAAGATCAACCCGCTGCTCGTGCTGCTCGCCGTGCTGGTCGGCGCCTCTCTCGGCGACCTGGTCGGCGGCGTGTTCGGCGGCTTCGTCGCGGCGCTGCTCTCCATCCCCGCGGCCGGCGCCCTCCAGGTGCTGGTCCGCGAGGCGTGGCAGGCCACCGCCCCTCCGCCCCCGCCCGCTTCAGACTCCTCAATGCAGTCGGCGGAGGTTCAGGTCACCGAAATCCAGGTAACTGAGGTCCAGGTGGCAACCACCCAGGAATCGCCGGGGCTCTTCCCCGTATCGCCCGATACGCGGGAGCATGGGCCCTGAGCAGTTAACGCGCCCCAGGAGGCCAGTAAATGGCGAAGCCGTCGGTCCTTGGAATCGTCCTCGCCGGCGGAGCCGGCACCCGGCTGAGCCCGCTGACCGCCGACCGGGCCAAGCCGGCGGTCCCGTTCGGCGGCCTGTACCGGCTGATCGACTTCGCCCTGTCCAACCTGGCCAACGGCGGCATCCTCAAGATGTGCGTGCTCACCCAGTACAAGAGCCACAGCCTTGACCGCCACATCTCCACCACCTGGCGGATGAGCTCGCTGCTCGGCAACTACGTGACCCCGGTCCCCGCGCAGCAGCGGCTCGGCCCGCAGTGGTACACGGGGTCGGCGGACGCCATCTACCAGTCCATGAACCTCATCAACGACGAGCAGCCGGACATCGTGATCGTCTTCGGTGCCGATCACGTATACCGGATGGACCCCAAGCAGATGATCGACCACCACCGGGCGCACGGCGCCGGGGTCACCGTGGCGGCCATACCCGTCCCCAGGGACGAGGCCTCCGCGTTCGGCATCGTGGGCGTCGCGGCGGACGGCACGACGATCGAGGCGTTCCTCGAGAAGCCGGCCGACCCGCCGCCCATGCCCGGCAACCCGGACATGTGCTACGCGTCGATGGGCAACTACGTGTTCGACACCGACGTGCTTGTGGACGCGCTGCGCAAGGACGCCGCCGATGACTCGAGCAGGCACGACATCGGCGGCAACATCATCCCTAACCTCGTTGCAAACGGCTCCGCGCAGGCCTACGACTTCCTGCTGAACAAGGTGCCCGGCGCGACGCAGCGCGACGCCGGCTACTGGCGCGACGTCGGCACCCTCGACTCCTACTTCGACGCCCACATGGACCTGTGCGCGGTCGAGCCGATCTTCAACCTGTACAACGACAACTGGCCGATCTTCACGAACGTGCCGTCACTGCCGCCGGCGAAGTTCGTGCACGACGCGGGCGACCGGGTGGGTCACGCGATCGACAGCCTGGTCAGCAACGGCGTGATCGTCTCCGGCGGGCTGGTGCGCCGGTCCGTGCTCTCGCCGGGCGTCCGGATGAACAGCTGGTCGGTGGTCGAGCGGTCCGTGCTGCTGCACAACACCCAGGTCGGCAGGCACGCCGTGGTGAGGGACGCGATCATCGACAAGAACGTCGTCGTGCCCGAGTGGGCGCAGGTCGGCGTGGACAAGGACCACGACCGCAGGCGCGGCTTCGCGGTCTCGGCGGGCGGCATCACCGTGGTGGGCAAGGGCCAGGAGGTTGCCCTGTGAGTAGCAAGCTCAGTGCCTCAGGGAGCGCGCGCGTCGGACAAGCCGCCGCGCGGCCGCTCAGGGTCGCGCTGCTGACCCGCGAGTACCCGCCCGAGGTCTACGGCGGCGCGGGCGTGCACGTCGCCTACCTGGCCCGCGAGCTGGCGCCGCTGGTGGACCTGACCGTGCACTGCCAGGGCGCGGACCGCCCGGACGCGGTGGCGCACCGGCCCTGGGACCTGCTCGCCGACGCCAACCAGGCGCTGCAGGTGGTGTCCACCGACCTGTCCATGACCGCCGGCGTCTCCGGCGCCCAGCTTGTCCACTCGCACACCTGGTACGCGAACCTGGGCGGCCACCTGGCGGCCATGCTCTACGGCATCCCGCACGTCATGACGATGCACTCGCTCGAGGCGCTGCGGCCGTGGAAGGCCGAGCAGCTTGGCGGGGGTTACCGGATCTCTTCCTGGTGCGAGCGGGTTTCCGCCGACTCGGCCGCCGCCGTGGTCGCGGTCTCCGACGGCATGCGCGCCGATATCATGACCGCTTACCCCGAGATATATCCAGAACGAATCCGTGTGATACGGAACGGGATCGATGCTACGGAGTACGCGCCTGACCCGCAGACGTGGGTGCTCGACCGCTACGGCATCGACCTCGCCCGCCCATACGTGCTGTTCGTCGGCAGGATCACCAGGCAGAAGGGCCTGCCTGTGCTGCTCCGCGCGGCGTCCGGGCTCATTCCCGAGGCGCAGCTGGTAATTTGCGCGGGGGCGGCCGACACGCCGGAACTACTCGCCGAGGTGACCGGCCTGGTGGACGGCCTGCGTACTGGTCGAAACGGCACAGCCCGCTCCGGAGTGCTGTGGATCAACGAGATGCTGCCCAAGCCCGAGGTCATCCAGTTGCTCACGCACGCCGCGGTATTCGCCGTCCCGTCGATCTACGAGCCGCTCGGCATCGTCAACCTGGAGGCGATGGCGTGCGCGACCGCGGTCGTGGCGTCCCGCACCGGCGGCATCCCTGAGGTCGTCGTCGACGGCGAGACCGGCCTGCTGGTTCCGCCGGACGAGCCAGAGCCGCTCGCGGACGCGCTGAACGCGCTGCTACGCGACCCCGATCGCGCCGCCGCGATGGGCCTTGCCGGCCGCAAGCGGGCGATCGCCGAATTCAGCTGGCAGGCAATTGCCGAGCAAACCGCCGACCTTTACGCCGAATTGGTCACCCCGGCATAAATCTCCGTTCTCCGCGCGCCGGCCCGTTGGCCGGGTGTAAACCGGTTCCGTTGCCAGTGCGTCATCCACAGGGACGCATGGGGGCCCAGGGGCAAAATCGACGCAGAGAGGCATTTGTTCATGCGAAAATCTCGCCGTCTTGGTGTCATCGCGGCCGCAAGCGGCCTGCTCGCGGCCGGCGGCATCACCGTAGGCCTGGTGGCCACGGCCAGCGCGAACACGGCCGGCCTGTGCAGCAGCACGACGACCTGCACGACCGGCGCAGAGACGGTCAATGGCCCGGCCTCGATCACGGCCGCGGTATCGATGGAGTCGGGCAGCAGCCAGGACGCTGTCGTGACCTGGAACGTCACCTGCTCGCCGGGCGGCACGGCGCAGACAGGCACGAGCACCTCGCAGGCGGTGCCGTTCAGCGTGAACATGACGCTGGGCGTCACGAACCCGAACAACTGCACTGTCAGCGCGACCATGACCACGACCGAGCCCGCGACCAATCCGGGCACCGTCCTGCTCGTGATCAACTGGACGCCAGCCGCCTCCGCCTCGCCCACCGCCACAGCCACCACGGCGCCGTCCAGTGGGGGGCTGATCGTCAAGGGCTACAAGAGCAAGTGCGTGGACGACAGCGGCAACAAGTCCACGCTGCGGAACAAGATCATCATCTGGTCCTGCAACAACAGCGACAAGGCCCAGCTGTGGCACTTCGCGAGCAATGGCGAGCTCCAGCACAACGGCAAGTGCGCGAACGACCAGGCCACCGGCGGCAACGGCAGCCACGTGATCCTGTACACCTGCAACGGCGCGGCGAACGAGGTCTGGAGCCACCTGGCCAACGGCGAGTACAAGCTGAAGGCGAGGGGCGGCACGGTGTGCCTGGATGACCCGGCATCCTCGACCAAGAACGGCACCCAGCTCATCGTCTGGACCTGCAAGGACAGCGCCAACCAGCGCTGGTACCAGCCGTAGCGCGGCGGTCGTGGCGCTGGTCAGGTGACGCGGTGGCGGCTGAGCCACCACGCGGACCACCCGGCCAGCGCCGCGGCCAGGGCTAGGAAGATGCCAGCCTCGTACCACTGGAAGGCCCAGAACCGGCTGGCCGGCTGGTACGTGATCACATCCCGCAGGTGCAGCGGAGCGAGTGCGGCCTGGCAGGCCTGCACGTCGGTGGTGCGGCAGGACGGGACGGCGGCGACGTTGAGCACATGGCCCGCCTGGTCGAGCGTCTGGGTGGACAGGATCCATTCGCCAGGCTGAAGGGCCGCGGCGGGCGGGTTGACGATCTCCACGCTGCCGGCGATCCCGAGGTTGCCCAGCTCCGCCTGGCTGAGCGTGATGACCGTGTGCGAGGGCGGGATGAGGTGCGGCCGGATGGCCACCGCCCAGCCGATCTGCACGGCGACGAAGACCACAAGCGTGACGGCCATCGCCGGGATCGTCCGCCGGATCAGCAGCCCGGCCGCGACGCCGAGGGCGAAGCCGAACGCGGCGTACGCCACCGGGGTGATGCCGCGGGTCGCGAACAGCACGAAGCCGAGCCTGATGAACGTGACGCTGGCGCCTTCCTTGAGCCCGGCCGCGGTGTCGATCGGGCCTGACCACCACGTCAGCAGCAGGCTGAACAGGCCCGCGGTGGCCATCGCGGCGAGGCCGACGACGCCGAGCTTGACGGCCAGCCAGCGGCCTCGGCTGACGCCCTGCGTCCACGCCATCTTGTAGGTGCCGGTCTCGTATTCCCGGCTGACCAGAGGGGCTCCCCAGAACGCCCCGATGACGGCGGGCAGCGCGAACAGGATCACGATGCCACCGAAGTACAGGATCCCGTAGAAGCCGGGTATCGCGTTCACCAGGCTCGTCGCGAGCGGGACGCAGTCGCCGTGCGACTGGCAGGTCGCCACCCCGCTGGCGTCGTAGAGGTGGAACAGGTGCGGCGCGACCGCGCCGAGGACCACGGCCGTGATTGCAAGCGCCGCCGCGGCCACCACGGCCTGCCCGCGGAACTGCCGCCAACTGAGCCGGATCATGACACCACCCCGAGCCGCGTGCCGCGGGCCGGTGCGGCAGCGCCGCGGCGGCGGGTCTGGCTCATGTAGGCGAGCACCAGGT
>JBOHCG010000332.1:0-8647 GCA_050698735.1 Streptosporangiaceae bacterium
AGTTCGGCGCTCTCGAACACGCCGCGCTTGAACTCCAGCTCACGCAGATGCTGCTCGACCGCCTGCAGGTAGTCGTCTGCAAGCTCCTGCCCGAGCATCGCGAAAAACCGCGTGAAGCCTTCGGAGCGGAAACTCGCCGCCTGCTCGCCGGCGATCTGCCGCAGCCGTCTGAGCACGTCGACCTGGAGTTTCAGCACCTGCACGGCGCGGCTGAGGATCCGGTCGGGACTGGCGAGGGAAAACAGGCCGCCGGTCGCCCGCTCATTTTCGAGCGCTTCGACCGCGAGCTGATAGAGCTGGCGGATGACCTCGGGGTGCTCGAGGCAGTCCGCGAGCACCTGCTGCCGGTAGACGATCGAGTCCGAGTCGGTCAGGCTCGACAGGACGGCCCGCTTGGCCATCTCGAACAAGAACTCGTCGCCGGCCGCCATCGCGTTCCACAGCGTCCGGAGTTCGAGGTCTTGCGTCAGCACCGCGTCGTTTCCTGTCGGGGCGAGCGGCGAGCTGGGCTCCCGCTGCCGCTCGCGGTTCCGCCTCACGTTGGTGATCGCGAACAGGTCGCCGCTCATCATCGCGTCGAAGATCGTGTCTCGCAGCTCCGGCTTGACGGCGAAGTCCCGGTCTTTGTGCAGCAGGAAGACCTTCATCAGTCGATCCGTTCCAGCAGGCGCTCGTAGGTGAGGCCGTACTTCTCGGCGAT
Source organism: Streptosporangiaceae bacterium (assembly GCA_050698735.1). Taxonomy (GTDB): domain Bacteria; phylum Actinomycetota; class Actinomycetes; order Streptosporangiales; family Streptosporangiaceae; genus Palsa-504. Next base: position 701 of record JBOHCG010000332.1, read on the forward strand.
CGCCCAGGCGTAGGCGAGCCCGCCGGCCGGCTCGCGCAGCACCTTGAAGGTCCGCTCGGCCGGGTTCTCGGCCGCGATCTGGCTGACCATGCTCACCGTCGCCTCGCTGAGTGAGGCGATCTCGTCGACGAATGTGACGTAGACGCCCAGACAGCCGAGGTCGAGGAACCGGCGCATCACCTCGGTGCCGACGAGCAGCGCGTCGTTCAGCGTGGTCGAGCTGAAGCTCTCGTTCATCACGATAATGCTGTCCGCGGTCGCCTGGTCGAGGATCTCGTGCACGCGGACGAGCTCGTCCTCGAACTTGCCCCGGAGCGTCTCGATGTCCTCCTCCTTCTCGAAGTGGGTGTAGATCCGGTCGGGCAGGAACAGCCGCGCGCTGCGGCCGGGGACGGGCAGGCCGAGGCTCGCCAGGTAGTGCAGCTGGCCGAAGGCGCGCGCGAAGGTCGTCTTGCCGCCGTTGTTCGGGCCGCTGACCACGAACATCCGCTCCGGCCCCGCCAGGTAGAAGTCGTTGGTGACGACCGTGCCGTCGGCGGGCGCCAGCTTGTTCGCCAGCGCGAGATCGAAGGTGTCCTCGGCGGCGATCTCCTTCGACCGGGCCGAGACGTGCGGGTAGCAGAACGGCAGGCCGGCCGCCTTATGGCGGCCGATCAGCTCGAGGTAGGCGAGGTAGAACTGCACCTCGCGGTCGAACCGCCCGATCGTCTGGTCCAGGTAGTCCCGGTGGCCAGTGCAGTAGCTGGCCAGCGTCCCGAACACGTCCGGGAACAGCTTCGCCACCAGGCCGATGATCCGGGCCTCGACGTGGTCCATCTCCGCGAACTCCGGGAGCCTCACCAGGTAGCTCTTCACCGCGCCCTGCTTGAACTTCGCGAACGTCTCCTCCACCTCGGTGGCGTAGTCCGGCTCACCTTCGTAGCGGCTGACCGTGACCCGCGGCCCCTGGATCCTGACGGCGTACCGGATCCCCGCAAGCGCGTCTTTCAGCGCCTGCGTCTCCTCGGCCAGCAAGGTGAAACGCTCCGAGTTGGCGTACTCGGCGAGGTAGTCGCGGAACCGGCGGAAGCCGCCCGAGGTCACATCGCGCACTGCAAGCTCCTCGGCCAGCACGCGCACCGCCTCGCAGTAGATCTCGGCCGCGTCCAGGAACCAGGCCTGCTTCTGCAGCTGGTAGTGGAGCTTCTGCACCTGAACAAGGTGCTCGCGCATCCGCCGCATCGTCTCCGCGAACCTGGTGACCGGCTCGAGCACCTCGCGCTTCTCCAGATCGCGCAACACCTCATGCCGATACCGGACGGCGTCGACCTCGTGCACCGGCGCGTAGAAGAACGGTCTTAGCTCGTACTGCTCGCGGCCCGCGGTCATCGATCCCAGCACCTGATCGAGATTCAGGTCGGTGAAGAAATCCGGCTCCTCCGGCCCGCCAACGCCGGAGCCTGCCCCAAGCTTCCCGAAAAGGATGCTCTCGAAGCGCGTCGCGGCCGCCTCCGGGCGCGACCTCACACCCGCAGACACGCCATCCGCCGAGAAACGCGGGCCGGGCCCAGGCAAATCAGGACTCATCATCGGCTGCTCCCGCGCTGGTCAGCGCGTCAGCTGCCGGTAGGTTACCCGGTGCGGCCGGGCCGCCTCCTCGCCGAGCCGGCCGATCTTGTTTTGCTCGTAGGAGGCGAAGTTGCCCTCGAACCAGTACCAGCTCGCTCCGCCCTCCCAGGCCAGGATGTGAGTCGCGACCCGGTCAAGGAACCACCGGTCGTGGCTGGTGATCACCGCGCAGCCAGGGAACTCGCCCAGCGCGTGCTCCAGCGAGGCGAGCGTCTCCACGTCCAGGTCGTTGGCGGGCTCGTCCAGCAGCAGCAGGTTCCCGCCCTGCTTCAGGGTCAGCGCCAGGTTCACCCGGCCACGTTCGCCGCCGGACATCAGCCCGGCCGGCTTCTGCTGGTCCGAGCCCTTGAACCCGAACGCCGCCACGTACGCGCGGCTGGGAATCTCGGTCCGGCCTGCGCGGATGAAGGCTTCCCCGCCTGAGATGACCTGCCACACGGTCTTGTCCGGGTCGATCCCGGCGCGCAGCTGATCCACATAGGAGATCCGCACCGTCTCGCCGACCTTGATCGTCCCGCCGTCCGGCTGCTCCTGCCCGAGGATCATCCTCAGCAAGGTGGTCTTGCCCACCCCGTTCGGCCCGATGACCCCGACGATGCCGTTCGGCGGCAGGCTGAAGCTGAGCCCATTTATCAGCATCCGGTCCCCGAACCCCTTGACCAGGTGATCGGCCTCGACAACCAGGCTGCCCAGCCGGGGACCGGGCGGGATCTGGATCTCCTCGAAGTCCAGCTTGGTCCGGGCGGCGGCCGCGGCCGCCATTTCCTCGTACCGGTCCAGCCGGGCGCGGCCCTTGGCCTGACGGGCACGCGGGCTGGACAGGACCCACTCAAGCTCCTGCTCAAGCCGCCTGCGCAGCTTGGCGTCTCGCTGCCCCTCCACCTTCAGCCGGGAGGCCTTGGTCTGCAGGTAAGTCGTGTAGTTGCCCTCGTACGGGTAGGCGTGGCCGCGGTCAAGTTCCAGGATCCAGCCAGCCACGTTGTCCAGGAAGTACCGGTCATGAGTGACCGCCACTACCGTCCCCGGGTACTTGGCCAGGTGCTGCTCCAGCCACTGCACGCTCTCGGCGTCCAGGTGGTTGGTCGGCTCATCCAGCAGGAGCAGGTCCGGCTGGGACAACAGCAGCCGGCACAGCGCCACCCGGCGCCGCTCCCCGCCGGACAGGCTGGTCACACCGGCATCCGGCGGGGGGCAGCACAGCGCATCCATCGCCTGGTCCAGGCGGCTGCCCAGGTCCCAGGCATCCCGGTGATCGAGCTGCTCCTGCAGCCGGCCCATCTCCTCGAGCAGATCGTCGGAGTAGTCCACGGCCAGCTTCGCGGCGATCTCGTTGTACCGCCCGATGAGCGCCTTGGTCCCGGCGACGCCATCCTCCACGTTGCCGAGCACGGTCTTGCCCTCGTCCAGCTCCGGCTCCTGCGACAGGATCCCGGCACTGTAGCCCGGCATGAGGCGGACCTCGCCGTTGGACGGCGGCTCAAGCCCGGCCATCATCCGCAGCAGCGTGGACTTGCCCATGCCATTCGGCCCCACCACGCCGATCTTCGCGCCGGGCAGAAACGCCAGCGTCACGTCATCGAGGACGACCTTGCCGTCATAAGACTTCCTGGCACGGCTCAACGTGAGAATCTGCTTCATGCCGCATGCACGCCCTTCCCTGCCGAGCAGGGACCGTTGGCACTGGCGCTGTTGCGGCGAGCCCCTCCGCCACCTTTAGGTTACCCGATCTGCCCGGTAAGCCCCACGAGCGCGCGGCGCCAGTGGAGAGATTCCGTGCCGACGCCGGCGCGGGCGTTCCCGGATAGTATCGCCGTAGGCGATGAAGCTCGCCTTCGAACGCGCCCTCCGTGCGCTGATGGCTTCTCCGGTTGGGTATGGCGCCAGTGAGGTAGCACGGTGAGGTGGCACGGTGAGGTGGTTCGCAGGCGTGACGTCCAGCGGTCTCATCCCGCAGCGGCGCAACCTCGTTAGGCCGGGCCGCTAGCATGCCCGCCGCCGCCCCGATCCCGCGCGGCCCGACGGTGCTCACCCTCTACACCGCGGCAGACCTGCTGACCGCTCCGGGCTGCCCGGTGTGCCGCTACGCCGACGAGGCCGGCGGCCGTTACCTGGCCTGGTTCGCGCTCCAGGCGCACGCGGACGCCGCGACCATCACCCGCCTGTGCAAGTCGCTGGGCATGTGCCCCCGCCACACGCGCGGGCTGATGAGCCAGCCCGGGGCAGCGCACAGGCTCACCGCCGTCTACCGGTACGTCGTCGAGGAGGCCCTGGACCGGCTCAGCGGCCGTGCGGCATCCATCGACGCCTGCCCCGCGTGCGAGCATGACCACGGCGCCGTCGGCCGGGCACTGGATACCCTGCTCGATGACCTGACCGACGAGTCGGTCAGGGAACGCTACCGCGAGCTCGGCGGCCTGTGCATCCCTCATCTCGCCACGGCCGCCGCGCGTGGAGACCAGCGGGCCGTCGCCTGGCTGTCAGACACGATGATGGCGGCCGTCACCGCACGGCCGCCAGACCCCGGCCGGCTCGCCGGGACGGACTACGACGTGGACGCGCGTGCGGTGTTGCGGCGAGCCGCCGCGGCTACCACCCGGCCCGGTCCCGGTTCATGCATCGCCTGCCTGGCGGCGGCTCACTCGCAGAACGACCACCTGACCTGGATTGTCCGCACCGGCGGCGGTAGCCAGCCGGACCGCATGCTGTTGCTGTGCGGCACTCATCTGGGTGATGTCGTCGCCATGGCGGGCCAGCGGGACGCCCCGTCGCTGCTGGCCTGGCAGGCTTGCTGTCTCGATGCGGCCGTGAGCCATGGGGCCGCGTCCTCGGCGCGCCGGAAGCTGGGCGCGCCGACCAGCTGGGTAAGACCTCGCCGCCGCGCCGACAGCGCGGACCGTTGCCCCGCATGCCTGGTCGGCCAGGACGCGGCGGGGCGAGCGGTCGATGATCTCCGCGCATCGCTGCGCGCCTCGCATCCGGCCCCGTGCCACCAGGCACCCTTGTGTGTCCGGCATCTGCTGGGCCTGCAAGCAGCCGACCCATGGGCCGGTCACGTGACGGCACGTGGCGCGATACAGCGCGCGGAAATGCTGCTCGCCGAGCTGAACGAGGCGTTCGGCAAGAACACCTGGGCGCGCCGCCACGAAACCAGGGGCCCGGAAATGACCGCCTGGCGGCGGGCAGCCGCGTTCCTTGACGGCAGCGTATTCTGCGGATGCCCGCCGCGCGATGAGTGACTCCAGCGGCCAGATGATCATCCGGCCTGCCCTTCCGATCGCCTTCCGATCTCCCTGCCGACCGGACGCGCCCGGGGTGGCCGTAAAATAGATCACGGCGATGGAGCTCGCCTAAGCCGCCTGAGTGGCTGATGGCTCCTGTTGACCGCCTAGCGGCCGAACACAGGATGGGATGCCGTGACGCCACGAACGCAAGCCGCGCCATCAGAAGGCGTTGGTCATTTCCCCAGCTTGTTGTCCCGGGAGCGGCCGACATCCCACGGCCCCGGCGAGCAGGAAGCGGATCGCTCCTTTGCCCCGGACCTGAACCTGGACCAGATTGTGGCGGCGATCGCAGGCGATCGCGAGGAGCGTGACCTCATCACGAAGGTCCTGTTCGGCCACCTGCACGATGCCGACGCCGTGCGCTACCGCCAGGAGGTCTTCCAGGACCTGGACGATCCTGCCCTGTTCGATGTGATCCAGCGGTTTGCCGGGCAGATGGAGGAGGTGCGTGCCCACCTCCGTCAGCTGGAGAAGATGGAATACCGCTATCACCGGGAGGGCTGGCTCCTGGACGCGGCGGCCATCTACTGCGACGCGGTGCAGTCGCTGGCGGAGCATCTGGCCTCGGCGCAGATCACCTCCCGCGCCCTGCTGGCGTTCCGGGAGTACCTGGCCTCCTACGTGGCCTCGGCCTCTTTCAAGGCCTTGGCCAGCGACACCAGGAACCGGAAGGATGCACTCGCGCAGATCCGCTACTGCATCCGCATCAGGGGTGGCCGGGTCGACGTGAGCCGCTACTCCGGCGAAGCCGACTACAGCGCCACCGTGCTCAACACCTTCGACCGGTTCAAGCAGGGCGCGGTCAAGGACTACCGGATCCACTACCGGACCCGGCAGGGGATGAACCACATCGTCGCTCAGATCCTCGAGTTTGTCGCCAAGCTGTTCCCTGAGGAGTTCACCGCCCTGGACGAGTACTGCCGCCAGCACGCCGCGTTCCTCGATGAGGGAATCCGGCACGCCGACACCGAGCTCCAGTTCTTCCTCGCCTACTGTGACTACATCAGGCCGCTTCGTGCCGCAGGGCTGCAGTTCTGCTACCCGGAGGTCTCCGCAAGCTCGAAGGAAGTCCACGCCACCGGCACCTTCGACTTGGCCCTGGCACGCAAACTCGTCGCTGAAGGCAAGCCGGTTGTCACCAACGACTTCCGCCTGACAGACCCCGAGCGGATCTTCGTCGTCACCGGGCCCAACCAGGGCGGAAAGACCACCTTCGCCCGGACCTTCGGCCAGCTTCACCACCTTGCCTGCGTCGGCTGCCCGGTGCCGGGCAGCGCCGCCCGGCTGTTGTTGTTCGACCGCCTCTTCGCCCATTTCGCGCGGGAGGAGGACCTCACCAAGATGACAGGGAAGCTGGAGGACGACCTGATCAGGATCGGGAAGATCCTGCGGGAGGCCACCGGGCGCAGCATCGTGATCCTGAACGAGATCTTCGCCTCCACCACCCTGCACGATGCCCAGTTCCTCGGAACCAAGCTGCTGACGAAGGTCATGCGGCTGGACGCCCTGTGCGTCTACGTCACCTTCGTGGACGAGCTGGCCTCGCTCGGCGATCAGGTTGTCAGCATGATGAGCACGATCGTCCCGGACAACCCGGCCGAGCGCACCTACAAGGTGGTCAGGAAGCCGGCCGACGGCCTGGCCTACGCGGTGGCCCTCGCTGAGAAGTACGACGTGACCTACGAGCGGCTGGGGGAGCGACTGGGGCGATGAAGGTCTACCTTCTGCATCGGGACAGGGACTTCGACTGGGGAGCCGGCCTGCCACCCGGCCACGAGGACCTGAGCGCAGACCTTGAGCTGAACACGCTGCTGAAGGCGATGGCCGCCGGTGACAAGTTCCTCCTCGATGTGTCCGCGAAGGTACTGCTCGCCGGCCTGCACGACCCGGAAGCCATTCGCTACCGCCAGCAGATCCTGGCCGACTGCCTCGACAAGCCCGAGGTCATCAGGGAGATGTACGCCGTCGCGGTCGGCGCCTTCGCGGACAAGCGGCAGCTGTGGGGTTATGGCGGCAGCTACCAAACTCCCTCGTCAAACCTCTCTGGCGCGGTCGCTTATCTCGAGGCCTACGTGGCCCGGCTGCGGCAACTGCGGAAGATCGCCGACGACCATGCCGCGGAATTCAGCTCCGACGGGCTGCGGACACTGTTCGCCACGCTGCAGCGGGAGCTGGACGACGAGTACTTCGAGGAGATCAGCGACCACCTGAAGCGGCTGCGGTTCCGCTCTGGCGTGCTGATCAGCGCCGAACTCGACCGGGACAACAGCGCGGTCGGCTTCGTGCTGCGCGCCGGTGACCCCCGCCGACGGTGGACGCAGCGGCTGGGGATCGGGCCGCGCACCACTTACTCTTTCACCCTCGCGCCCCGCGACGAGGCCGGCGGCCAGATCCTGGCGGACCTCACCAGCAGGGGAATCAACCTGGTCGCCAACGCGGCCGCCCAGTCGGCGGACCACATCGGCAGCTACTTCACCATGCTGCGAGCCGAACTAGGCTTCTACGTGAGCTGCCTCAACCTCGCCGGCCGGCTCGCGGCCAAGGGCGTCCCGACCACCGTTCCCGAGCCGGCAGAGTTGTCGACGCTCGCGTTCTCGTGCACAGACCTCCGCGATGCCTGCCTGGAGCTGCAGTCACGGGACCCTGTCGTGGGCAACGACGTGCAGGCCGACGGCAAGTCGCTGGTGATCATCACCGGCGCCAACTCGGGAGGCAAATCCACGTTCCTGCGCAGCGTCGGCGTCGCTCAGCTCATGATGCAATGCGGCTTGTTCGTGACGGCCGGTTCCTACCGGGCGAACGTGACTCGTGCCGTCTTCACCCACTTCATCAGGGGAGAAGATGCCGACATGACCAGCGGGCGGCTGGACGACGAGCTGCGGCGAATGAGCGTCATTGCCGACCAGATCGGGCCGGACTGCCTCGTGCTGTTCAACGAGTCCTTCGCCGGGACCAACGAGCGCGAGGGATCCGAGATCGGCCACCAGGTCGTCCGCGCCCTGCTCGACGCCCAGATCAAGGTGTTCTTCGTCACCCACCGGTTCGACTTCGCCGACCG
>JBOHCG010000333.1:0-8637 GCA_050698735.1 Streptosporangiaceae bacterium
GCCAGCTCCGGGCCCAGCCGGGTGTTCCCGGCCGCGGCGGCGCCGGTGATGAACGCCTCCGCGGTCGGCCCGAGCGCGCAGAACTCCTTCTCCGCGGCGGTTTTCGGCCGGACCGCCCGCCGCGGCGCGGGCCGCGGCCCGCCGTAGTGCTCATCCCGGACCGACGCCCCGCCGGGCGCGACCAGGACATGCCCGGCGACGACCTGCCCGGCGGCGGTCATGATGACCAGCAGCCGCCCGTCATCGGTGCGCAGCCGGACACTCTCGCCGATCAGCCGGACCGGCACCGAGTAGCGGGCCGAGGCGAACCGCACGCAGGACAGCCGGTCCACCTTGCGGGTCACCTGCCGGCCGATGCCGGCCCGCAGCGACGGCAGCGGCGCGAGCAGTTCCCGCTCGATGACCAGGCGCTCGGCCGGCACCGCGCAGATCTCGCTGTGGACCGCGCCGTTGACCTCGGCGCACCACGCCGCCGCCGCGGCGTTGCCGGCGGCCAGGTCACCGAACGGCGCCTGCGGCACGATCAGGTCGCTCTTGGCATAGCCGACCAGGTTCTCCACGATCCCCTTCGATTCCGGGTCGTGCGCCTCGCAGAAATCGGGCCGGAACCCAGATTTATAATGCGCCGCGAACCGCAGGTACTGCGGCGCGGGCACCACGACGTTGGCGGCCACGCCGCCCTTCAGGCAGCCCATCCGGTCCGCAAGCACCGTGCCCGGCACCCCGCCCAGCACCCCGGAGCACTCCGCCAGCAACGCCAGCGTGGTCTCCGCGCGCTCGTCAGCGGCGAACCGCACGAACCGGAACCGGCACCAGGCCAGCACCGCGCAGAACACGTGCAGCCCGCCCTCGGCGCCCCAGCCGGTCACCAGGTGCTCACCCGGCGACCACACCGCCGGACGGCGGCCGCGGTGATGATCCCGCCGCCACGCCTGCTTCGCCGCCGCGACCACCCGCCGGAAATTCCGCGGCGACCCGCTATAGCCCGCGGCCCGCGCCGCCGGCAGCAGCCGCCTGGCCGAGATCCGGCTCGCGGTCTTCTCTACCCGCTCCGCGACCAGCGCGGCCACGGCGTCGTAGTTATGCTCCCGCGCCGCCCGCGGCGGGGCGCCCCCGCCGGCCTCATGCCGGGCGATCACCCGCCTGACCGTCTTCGGGGTCGTGCCGCAGACCGCGGCCGCCCCCCGGTACGTGCCCGCCTCGCGGTAGGCCGAAATGATGTCCATCCGTTCCCTCGCAGACTTCAATAGAAGCTCCCTGGGCGGTGACAGTGACTGGCTGACACCGACACCGTCGCCGCCCAGGCCTCACAAACCCGGCAGACACAGCGAACGAGGAGCGGGGACTTTTACCTGGCCACCAGCGAGGACTTCGACTTGGCCACTAGCGAGGACTTTCTCATGGCCACGGACACGGAGCAGCCAAGGTGGCTTTTACGAAGTGCCGCAGACAAAGCTGCTAGTACTCCAGCCGTAGATCGTGATCTTGTGGCGTTGGGGTGCGGGAATACAGGACGGCCACCGATTGATCATCATGGTTTGTGACAACTCATAACGATCTTGCTGTGGCCGCTGGCCACAGCGTAAATCCTGACCCTGGCTCTGGGCACTCGATGAGCTGATGCTCCAGGTCAGCCTGCGGCTAGGTCGCGCTGATACCAGGTGCCTGGCTTACCGCCGAGGTCGGCGGGGTCGGCCGGGCCAGCCGGGACGAACCCGGCCTTGGTCAGCACCTTCTGGGAGGCGGCATTCTGGTGGGAGGTGGCCGCCCTGAGTGTGCGCAGCCCGTGTCGCGCCGCTGCCAGCCGGCACAGCTCCAGGATGGTCGCGGTCGCCACGCCGCGGCCGGCGACGTGCTGCGCGACCCGGTAGCCGAGTTCGGCAGTACCGTCCTGGAAGCGGTACAGGTTGAACCGGCCCAGGACCGAGCCATCCTCGGCGACGAGCACGTAGTAGGCGCCGATGCCGGCCTCCTGCTCGGCCAGCAGGGCGCTGTGCCGCTCGGCGAACTGGTCGAAGAAGTCGTCGCCGCGGTCGGAGATAAAGGCAGCGAAGTAGGAGCGGTTCGCCAGCTCGAAGGCCAAGACCGCCGGGGTGTGGTCAGCATGCAGCCGCTGCAGCTCGGGCACCGCCCGACACTACCCACATGGCGCGGTGAGGCCAACTGAGTTTCCGCCGGGTCAGGCTGGCCCAAGATCACGATCTACGGTTGGAGTACTAGAGATTGCCGGCACACCGTAGCCGGTCGTTGAAGAGCTACATCATAGTCCTGGCCGAACCGGAGCCTCCAGGCTTCCCTGAGCTACACTAGAGGTACTGGAGGTACCATCGGATGAGTGTCTCCTGGGTGGGAGGATGCGGCGATGGCGATGATGGAGCAGGCGCCCCGGCAAGTCGCCGTCAAAGTCTCCCCTGAGGGCGACAGGCTGATCACCAGTGGTGCGCATTACCTGCACATGACCAAGAAGGATCTTGTGGAGGCCGCGGTGGCCTTCTACCTGGACGCCCGGCGCGAGGAAATGCAGGCCGGGGTGCGCGAGCTGCTCAGCACGCTCGACGGCAGCCGCGCGGCGCGGATCGCCATGCTGGCCGGGATGACCCGCGAGGAACTCGACTCGGTAGGCGGCGTAAGGAAGACGCCTGACGATGGCGGAGCGTGCCAGGCCCACGCTGCGCTGCCTGCGTGAGGACCTGGCGCTGACCGTCCCGCGCGCCGACACCCGCTGGAGGAAATCAGCCACCCGCTCCTGGCCAGGGCCACCGAGCGCTTCGCCGACGACCAGACGCCCCACGAACGGATCGCCGCGATTGACGACGAGGTGCTGTTCAAGGTCAAAGCCCAGCGGTGGCGAGGCGCCATCTGGGTCGATGCCGGGATCCCGTGGCTGGTTGCCGCCGGGTTGCGGGAAGAGGGATCATCCGACGACTTCTACGCCTCCCTGGCAGCCCGCGGCAAAACGGCAAGAGCGCGCTACAACGCCGAGCACTCCCCGCCGCTGACCAGCACGACCTACATCGCCGACCTGCTGCCCGGTCGCGACGACGACCTGCGATGGCGAGCCGAGACAGCAGTACGGACCGAGCGCCGGCTCAGGGCAGTCGTGCACCACTTGGTCCGCCAGTCGCTGCTTGACGGTCACGAGCACGCCGCCATGCTCGACGGCGCCGCCCTCGGCATCCAGGTCCTCGCCGAGCAGGGGCACGAGACTTATGTCGCGATCCGGATCATCGGATCAGTCCCCAGACGGTTCGTCGCGACCATCCTCAGCCTCATACTCGGCTGCGAGCTCGACGCCTGGATGTCCGACTACGCCATGCCAGAACGAGCCGTAGCTCCCGAGGAACAGATCTGGTCCAACATCATGGACCCCGTCGCCGCCGCCAAGTTCCTTGATCAGAAGTCATGAGTGGGTCCCGCAGCTATGACCGCGAGGGACAACATCGCGGTGGGCCGTGCTAACGGTAGATGGCCGTACACGCTAAGCGCCTATCCAGAAGTTCTGCGCGTAACCCCCGGTCATGTACGTTCAGCAAAACCGGCAGGTTACCCGCGTATTCGTGATGTCGGAGGCTCGCCGCTGCGGTGCCGGGCAGTTGCTGCTCGAAGCGGTAGACGCCGCAGCCCGCAAGGAGCAGGTGACCACGCTCCGCCTCGATACAGGCAGCCATCTAACCGAGGCCCGCCGCCGCGGAACTCAGACGCCGCTCATCCGGTACGCAGGCATGTCATGTCATGTCAGAAGACTGGCTGGTGGCGTTGTCCGCACCCCTGCCGGTGCCGCAGCGACGTGCAACTAGATGTGATGGGGTTCAGGCGACAAGCAGGCGAAGACCGAGTTCTGCCGCGTCGAGATCGCAGAGGTCATGGTTGCGTTCGGCCCACCGGCCAGAGGCGAGGTCATCACGGAGGCTGTGCACCGCCCGCCGCTCGGCGTCCGGCCCGACTCTGGCCCAGATCGATATTCCGCGGCGGACATGCTCGTCCAGGTATGCCTCGGGCCGACGCCAGTAGGCCGCGTAGAAACCGTCGGCGCAGTCCCACGGAATGAGCACCGGCTCCACGCTGGCCCCGATAGCGCAGGCCAGCTCGGTCAGCGAAGGCCGGCCGACGAGAAGGTCAGCGAACTCGGGCAGGTAGTCACGATTCAGCCAGAACCGGCGATATCCCGTTGCGCTGGCGTCGTGTGTGAAGACCACCACGCGGCGGGCGACCCGCTGCATCTCGCGCAGGCCCGCGATCGGGTCCTGCCAGTGATCGATGGTGGCAATAGCCATCGCGGCGTCGAAGGACTGGTCCCCGAACGGGAGGCTCTCCGCGGTGGCGGCGAGGCACGGCGCTGCGCCTGCGGGGCGCTGCGCCCGCATGACCGCCGATGGTTCCACTGCGGTGACGTCGCGGTCGGAGGGCTCGTAAGAGCCGGTGCCCGCCCCGACGTTCAGGACAGTCCGTGCGTCGCCGAGCGCAGCCCAGACCTGCTCGGCGATCCGCGGTTCGGTGCGCCGCGCCGTGGTGTAGGTGGCTCCGATGGTGTCGTACAGCTGCGTACTGGACATGTCGATGCCTTTCTGGCTGTCGGCATCATCCCTGGCCTGCTTGGTCTCCACCGCGCGGAACGGCCAGCGCGCGGTCCTCACGGCCTCGGGCATGGGGCTGCGGCAGTCGTCGCCGTCCCGGCGACCGCCGTGCTGGTCGGGAATATCGCCCCGGCCCGGCCCCAGCACGGCAGCGGTCCGACCGGGATGATCCCGAGCGTTTCTAGCGGGTCGGTCCGTTACGGGCGACGGTACACCAGTGCTGCCAGTTGTCGCCCACACGACAGCAGGCACAGGCCGCACCAGGCCCGGCGCCAGCGCGATCATGATGAACCAGTTGTCATACCGCTGGACGTGCTAGGGCAGTACCGGAGGGCCCTCTGTCAGCCGCTCGAATCGGTGGGCGGCAGCTCATACCCGGTCTATCCGCACGATGGTGATCAGGTCGCCTTCGGCCTCGTACAGCACCCTGTAAGTGCCGACGCGCAGCCTACGGTAGGCGCCGCGGACGAACGCGTCCGGAGGCGCCGGATCGTCAGCTAAGGCTTCCACGGCGCGGTTGACGGCCATCATCCCGGCTTGGTCGGCCATGAAGCGGACGAAGGTCGCCTGCGCGATCTCTGACCAGATGATCCTCACCGGGAACCGCCGAACACCTCAGCCATGAACTCGTCGTGCGACTTCAGGCCCGGCCGCCCGGCCGCCTTCCACGCCTCGTGCTCGGCGATGGCGGCGTCGATCTCGGCCTCCTCGACCTGCTCGGCGGATGCGCGGTCCCGCAGGGCCTTCAGCGTGTGGTACTCGTGCACCGGAACCACGACAGCGGTTTCGCCACCGAGACGGATGACGTCGTGACTGTCGTGCTGTGAAGGCTGCGCGCTCATGCCACGATGCTAGCTCGCCGCGCCGCCAACCCGGCCGTCAGGACGACGCGGGCGCGCCGAGACCCCACAATTAGTTAGGTTCGCGATGTATTCCGCGGGGCCCCGGGCTCCTGGCGCACCGGGCATACTCGATGAGCCGCTGCCGCTGTGGCGAGCAAGAGAGGAAGCCGGGATAGGGCGTGCGTCCTTGGCAGGTGCCTGCCGTGTGGTGGATGTCTGTAGGGGACGTTTTCCTCCGGAGGGCGTGGATCTCCTGGCTGGGGTCGAGCTGGTACCTGCGCAGCATGGGCGCCCCGGAGGCGATCACCCGGGCCAGTCGCTGCGGTGAGCGGGTCGTCTGGTCCGGTCGACTGGGCAGCGTTGGCCGCTGCGTACCGGCCAGTGTGCTCCTTTACGTACATCCGCATCGCTTGCGCGCCGACAGTGAGGGCAGCGCATCGACGCCACGTTCCTGACCGTCGCGGCCTTCCCACCCTGCGGCGAATGATGCCCTTCCCGCTACCAGAATGAAAAGACGAGCGTAACCGGGCTGCTGGTCGAAATATCACACGAATCGGATGAGGCCTCGCGAGCCCGGATCGAGCACTATGAATTGCCGCGGCCCTCCAGTCGCAAGGAGGAGAACAGTGAAGGCCACCGGAACGCTCCATGAGCGGGGGCAGAGCCTCTGGCTCGACAACATCACCCGCAGCCTGCTCGACAACGGGACGATCCAGAGATACATCGACTCCTACTCGGTGACCGGGCTGACCTCAAACCTCTCGATCTTCGACAAGGCGATCGGATCGGGCGACTACGACGATGCCATCCGGTCCAAGGCAGGCCATGGGCTGTCGGCCGAGGAGCTGTTCTTCGAGCTGGCCACTGAGGATCTGCGCCGCGCCGCAGACCTTTTCCTGGGCATCCACGAGCGGACGGACGGAGTCGACGGGTGGGTATCCCTTGAGGTCTCGCCACATTGCTCGCCTACGACACCGCCCGGACCGTGGAAGCGGCGAAGGCCCTGCACGCGCGGGTCGGGCGGCCCAACCTGTTCATCAAGATCCCCGGTACTCTCGAAGGCTTGCCGGCCATTACCCAGGCGGTCGTGGCCGGCGTCCCAGTGAACGTGACGCTGCTGTTTTCCGCCGATCACTACCTCGCCGCGGCGGACGCGTATCTCCAGGGCGTGGAGCGCCGCATCGCCGACGGTCTCGACCCGGCCGTGGGTTCGGTCGCCTCCGTCTTCATGTCACGCTGGGATGTGGCGGTGGCCAAGGAGGTGCCGGCGGACCTGACGGACAAGCTCGCACTGGCGGTCGGGCTCGACGTCTACCGCGCCTACCGGCGGCTCATGAGCTCCGACCGGGTCCAGCGGCTGGAAAACGAGGGGGCCCGGGTGCAGCGGCTGCTGTGGGCCAGCACGAGCACCAAGGATCCGGCGGCCCCGGATAACCTTGTACGTGCACGGGCTGGCCGCTCCGTTCACGGTCAACACGATGCCTGACAGCACCCTCGAGGCCTTCTTCGACCACCGCGAGGTGGGGGATCCGCTGTCGGCCGACGGCGGCGACGCGGACGCGATGTTCGGCCGGTTCACCAAGGCCGGCGTCAATCTGAGCGAGGTCGCGGCCCAGCTGCAGCGCAACGGGGCCAAGTCCTTCGTCGACGACTGGAATCAGCGTCTGGACCGGATAAGGGCGCAGACCTCCGCGGTCAACTGAACCTCCACTAGCGGATGCCTGTCCCGCAACGGAGAGCTTGCTGGTCAGCCGTGTCCGTTGTTCCAGGTCGGCGAACAGCTCCCTGGTCATCTGGATGCCGTCGGAGAACAACTCGGATCAGCTCGGCTGCAACCTGGCGCTCGTTGGCGATCCTTAATCTTCCTGCTTAGAACCTGGGAGACTACGGTAATGGACCGTCACTTGATAACCATCTCAAAATAGGAGGCAGAAGTGGCGCGCAAAACAGAGGAGGAGCGGGCCGCCGAGGACGCTCGCAAGCAGGCAGAAGCGCAGCGCGTAGCCGCCGAGCGGGAAGCAGCCCGCGTGGCCGCCGAGCAAGAAGCTGCCCGCATGCGCTACCTCGCATCGCCCATGGGTCAGGCTGACACCGCCCGCCAGCGTGGCGACAGGTTCTTCCAAATCTCGCTTAAGGAATCCGAGGTCGAGGGCAAATCCAGTGACTGGGGTTACTCCCAAAGGACCACGACCACGAGAGTTCGCAGCGCGACCGACGTCCTCGGTCAGATCGAGGAGCTTGGATGGCACCTAGAGCACGTTGGCTATGTCTTCGTTGAGACGGGCGCCGTGGACAGGAACAAGGCGTTCTCGGGCGGTACCGTGACCCGCACTAACGGATACGTCCAGGGTACCTACCTCTTCCGTGCCGTCGAGCAGAGAGCCGAATCCGGGCATAGGAATGCTGGAGTGTGGCCAGGCGGTCAGAGGACTGAGTGACTACCCGGTGACAGTCATCGCGAACACTGGCGGTCTTCCGCGCACTCTGACGCACGCGTTTCCGCAGCCCCCTCGAATTTCTCCTGGTTACCGACTAGAAGTCCTACGCTTACAAGTAAAGGGTCACTTGAGAGCCGACCTGGCTGTCAGTCGGTGTTCGACACAACACTCTCTGTGAACGGGATGATAATAGTCATCTCCTCTGTCATGCGCATGAATTCGTCCAGTTTCTTAAACGGATCATTCATCTTGTGTTGTTCGAAGGTTTCCGCATTTTTGTAAGCCTCATAGAGGTAAATCACGCCAGGTTCTTGTTCGACCTCCCATACGTCGAATCGCAACGTACCGGGCTCACTGTCCCTGGCTACCTCGGCGTCCCATCGCAAGAACGCCAGCATCTCGGATCGCATCCCGGCCTTGACAACGATCCTCATGAGCGTGCCATACATCAGGCTTCTCCGGACTTCGGTGGGATTACCACTGACTCTAGCTGGCGCGCCCTCGGATTCGTCCGGCCGTGACGTGCAGCAGCAACCGCACCGACCAGCAGCGACCTTAGCTGACCAGCAAAGGCTTCTGACTTTGTCGGCTTCCAGACGATCTACGTGGACCCGGCCTGGGCCTGTGGCATCAAGCTCCCTGTTGTAGGCGGTGACGTTCTGTAGCTGGCATCCGGTGATCGCCATGGTGACAGCGTGGACCGGTTCGTGGACCGAGTCATCCGGCGCAAACGGTGCAATCAGGGTCATCGGCGGCACGACTTCGTGATATCCGTGCAGCTAG
>JBOHCG010000334.1:0-8614 GCA_050698735.1 Streptosporangiaceae bacterium
TAGCAGGGGCCTCACCCATCTCGCAGGAAACCTGATCAACAGGCCAGCAGCCAGCAGCGATCACACAGTGCAACCAGGAACAGAACCGGTCTTCAACCGTTTCGCCTTAAAGCCGCTGGCATTGGGCCCAGGGTGGCCCCACCCGGCCGACGGTCACGACCGCGTCCGTGTTACCACGGCCCGTTCGGATAGTCTGTCTTGATGCCCGTTGATTCGCTGTACCCGGCGCTGGAGCCCTTGCTGGCACAGGTGCGCAAGCCGGTCCAGTACGTGGGCGGCGAGGTCGGCTCGGTGGTCAAGGACTGGGACGAGACCGACGTGCGCTGGGCGCTGATGTACCCGGACGCCTACGAGGTCGGGCTGCCCAACCAGGGCATCCAGATCCTCTACGAGGTGCTGAACGAGCAGCCCGGTGTCCTCGCCGAGCGCGCCTACGCCGTGTGGCCCGACCTCGAGGCCCTCCTGCGCGAGACCGGCGTGCCGCACTTCACCGTCGACGCGCACCGGCCGATCCGCGCCTTTGACGTGCTCGGCGTCAGCTTCTCCACCGAACTGACCTACACGAACCTGCTGACCGTACTGGACCTGTCAGGTATTCCTCTTTTTTCTTCAGAACGGACGGTGGCTCACCCCCTGGTCATCGCCGGCGGGCACGCGGCGTTCAATCCCGAGCCCGTTGCCGACTTCCTCGACGTCGCGGTCCTCGGCGATGGCGAACAGGCGGTGCTCGCGGTCACCGACCTGATCCGCAAGTGGAAGCGAGCCGGTCAGCCCGGCGGGCGGGACGGGCTGCTGCTGAAGCTGGCGAAGATCGCGTATGTTCCCCGTTTCTACGACGTATCCTACCACCCGGATGGCAGGATTTCAAACGTAGTACCGAATCGCCCCGGAGTTCCGCCGACAGTTTCGAAAAACACGGTCATGGACCTGGACGCGTGGCCGTACCCGCGCGCTCCGATCGTCCCGATCGCGGAGACCGTGCACGAGCGGTACAGCGTGGAGATCTTCCGCGGCTGCACCCGCGGCTGCCGGTTCTGCCAGGCAGGGATGATCACCAGGCCGGTACGCGAACGCTCGATCACCACGATCGGGTCGATGGTGGCGGGCGGCCTGGCGGCCACCGGGTTCGACGAGGTCGGCCTCCTCTCGCTGTCCAGCGCCGACCACAGCGAGATCAACGAGGTGGCCGTCGACCTGGCCGACCGCTACGAGGGCAGCAACGTCGGCCTGTCGCTGCCGTCCACCCGGGTGGACGCGTTCAACGTGACGCTCGCCAACGAACTCAGCCGCAACGGCCGCAGGTCCGGGCTCACGTTCGCGCCGGAGGGCGGGTCGGAGCGGATGCGCAAGGTGATCAACAAGATGGTCACAGAAGACGACCTGATCCGCACGGTGAGCACCTCGTACGCGAGCGGATGGCGCCAGGTGAAGCTGTACTTCATGTGCGGGCTGCCGACAGAAACCGACGCCGACGTGCTGGCCATCGCCCCGCTCGCGCGCCGGGTCATCGCCGCGGGCCGGGAGGCGAGCGGGCGCCGCGACATCCGGTGCACGGTGTCGATCGGCGCCTTCGTGCCCAAGCCGCATACCCCGTTCCAGTGGGCGGCGCAGTGCGAGCCCGAGGTGGTAGACGCCAGGCTGCGCGCGCTCGGCGGCGCGCTGCGCGCGGATCGCGGCTACGCCAAGGCAGTCGGCTTCCGGTATCACGACGGGCAGCCCGCGCTCATCGAGGGCCTGCTGTCGCGCGGGGACCGGCGGGTCGCCGCCGTGATCCTGGCCGCGTGGCGGGCGGGCGCCAGGTTCGACGGGTGGAGCGAGCACTTCTCGTTTGAACTGTGGGCACGCAGCGCCGAGTCGGCGCTGGCCACGGAGCCGGTGGATCTTTCATGGTACACTACGCGCGAACGTGATTACAGTGAGGTGCTCCCCTGGGATCACCTGGACGCGGGTCTTGACCGCGACTGGCTGTGGCAGGACTGGCAGGACTCCATCGCCCCCGAGGGTGCGGCCGAGGTGGAAGATTGCCGCTGGACTCCGTGTTATGAATGCGGGGTATGTCCCGCCATGGGCACCGAGATCCAGGTGGGGCCCACCGGGGAGCGTCTGGATGGGAAGCGCCTGCTTCCCGTGGTGGGCGGGAGGTAGGGTGGCGGAGCCGGCGCCTAGGTCACCGGCCATCCCTGCGGTGCAGCACCTGGTGGTCCGGTATGCTAAGCGGGGAAAGATGCGTTTTGCCAGCCACAGAGATGTGGCTCGCGCCTTCGAGCGGGGAGTGCGCAGGGCAGCGCTGCCGATCGCGTATTCGGCCGGGTTCACGCCGCATCCGAAGATCTCGTACGCGGGCGGCGCCCCGACGGGCGTCGCGAGCGAGGCTGAGTACCTCAGCCTGGCGCTGACCAGCCGGCAGGCCGCGGCGGAGGTGCGCCAACGGCTGAACGCGGCATTGCCTGATGGGATAGATGTGATCGACGTCACGGATGACGCTCCAGGGGGGATATGGGGGGACGGGCAGTCCCCCCAGCAGTGCCCGCCTGGGGGGGACAATCGTTCCCCCCGAGGCAACACTGCTTTCGGCGGCCTGGAGGCGTCCGAGTGGCGAGTTGAGCTTCCGGGCGTGGGACCGGAGGCGGCCGCACGGGCCGTCGCCGGCTTTCTCGCCCTGCGCGAGGCGCCCGTGGAGCGCCGTACGGACAAGGTCGCCCGGCACCTGGATGCCCGCGCTGCCGTGATCGAGATGAACGTGGTCGAGATGGACGTGATCGTCGCCGACTCGGTCCCGGC
This sequence comes from Streptosporangiaceae bacterium, assembly GCA_050698735.1. Classification (GTDB taxonomy): domain Bacteria; phylum Actinomycetota; class Actinomycetes; order Streptosporangiales; family Streptosporangiaceae; genus Palsa-504. Next base: position 2,782 of record JBOHCG010000334.1, read on the forward strand.
AGACCCTGACCGCGGCCACGGTGCCGCCGGGACAGGTGGGATAAATCCCGAGGATTGCGCCATTCTGCGAATGGTTGTTTTGCATACGGCGCCCGCCGTGCGGCCCGAGGATGTGCTAACCGCACTGCGCAGCGGGCATGGCATCGTGCCGTCGTCACCGCCACTGACTACCAGGCTGGCGCAGGGTTCGCGAACCTCGCTGACCGGGAAGAACGTGTCATGACGGCGTCGCCGCGGTGTCGGGAAGCCGTTCCCGCTAAGACAGAGATAGAGGCAGGGCGCCAGCGGGCCCGCGCGGTAGGCGCGCGAGCTCAGGGCCGCCATCACGGCTCCGCCCGCGCCTTCGTTAACGACGTGCTCCCGCGCGGCATGCGGGCCAGTCGCGGACAGCCGCCATTCGGCGGCGTGCCGCGATCCCGCGCGCCCGGGAGCCTGACTGGAGATTGCCCGAATGCTCGACAACGAGCTGAACGAAACACAGGCCAATGACCGCGACCCAGGCGGGCGTGGTTCCGGCGAGCTGACCAGCGGCGTACCCGCGGCGCTGTTCCAGCCGCCGCCGGTGGTCTTCCAGCCGCCCGCGGTGCGGCCGGAACCCGCCTGGCAGGAATCTGGGCGGCCAGAATCCGGGCGGCCAGAATCCGGGCGGCCAGAATCCGGGCGGCCAGAATCCGGGCGGCAGGAGCGGGCCCAGGCGCCTGCCAGGTCCCAGGGGCAGCCGGGTCCTCAGGGATCGCCTGACGCCCAGACCGGGGACACCGCTGGCTCAGGCGACGATGACGACGGCGCGGGTAACGGCCGCCGCCGGCGGCGCAGGCCCACTCGCAGCCAGTCAAGGACCGGCGACGGCGGCGACGGCGCGCAGGAAAGCGACCCGCAGCCCGCCGCCCAGCCGGCCGCCCAGCCGGCCGCGCAGGCGGGCCCGCCCGCCCGTACCCGTACCCGTACCCGCAGCCGGAGGGCGAGCGCGGCAAGGGACACCGCCGAGGCGACGCCCGACGGCCAGCCGGAGCCTGCCGAGGCCGCCGACGGCACCGCGGCGCCCGAGGCCGCGGACGACGACGCCAACGGCGCCGTGCGCAGGCGCAGGCGTAAGCGCCGCCGGGGCTCGGCCGAGGGCGCCGACACCGCTGCGCCCGATGACCCGCCGGACACCGTGGTGCACGTCCGCGAGCCGAACGCCCCCGCCGGCCCCGCTGGCACTGCCGGCCACGCTGGCACTGCCGGCCAGGGCAGCACTGTCGGAGCCGACGACGTCCGTTCGGTCAGGGGCTCGACCCGGCTTGAGGCTAAGAAGCAGCGGCGCCGTGAGGGCAGGGAGACCGGCCGCCGCAGGCCGCCGATCATCACCGAGTCGGAGTTCCTCGCCCGCCGTGAATCGGTCGAGCGCACCATGCTGGTCCGCCAGCGCAAGGACCGCACCCAGATCGCCGTGCTCGAGGACAACGTGCTCGTCGAGCACTACGTGAACAGGGCCAGCAGCCAGTCCTACGTCGGCAACGTCTACCTGGGCAAGGTGCAGAACGTCCTGCCGTCGATGGAGGCGGCCTTCGTCGACGTCGGCAAGGGCCGCAACGCGGTGCTGTACGCCGGCGAGGTGAACTTCGACGTCAGCGGCCTGGAGGGCCAGCCTAAGCGGATCGAGTCCGCGCTCAAGGCGGGCCAGTCGCTGATCGTGCAGGTCACCAAGGACCCGGTCGGGCACAAGGGCGCGCGGCTGACCAGCCAGGTGAGCCTGCCAGGGCGTTACCTGGTCTACGTGCCAGGAGCCTCCATGACCGGGATCAGCCGCAAGCTGCCCGACATCGAGCGGAACCGGCTCAAGCAGATCCTGAAGAAGGTCATGCCGGAGAACGCGGGCGTCATCGTCCGCACCGCGGCTGAGGGCGCCGCGGAGGAGGAACTGGCCAGGGACGTCGCCAGGCTCGCCGCCCAGTGGGAGGCGATCGAGAAGAAGGCGAAGACGGCCAGCGCTCCCGCGCTGCTGTACAGCGAGCCCGACCTGACCATCCGCGTCATCAGGGACGTCTTCAACGAGGACTTCAGCAGCCTGGTCGTGTCCGGCGACGACGGCTGGGACGTGGTCGACGAATACGTCAGGTACGTCGCCCCGCACCTGGCCGAGCGGCTCACTCACTGGCAGGAGAACCGCGACGTGTTCGCCGCCTACCGGGTGGACGAGCAGCTGGCCAAGGCCCTTGAGCGCAAGGTCTGGCTGCCGAGCGGCGGATCCCTCGTCATCGACAAGACCGAGGCCATGACGGTCATCGACGTGAACACAGGCAAGTTCACCGGCCAGGGCGGAAACCTGGAGGAGACCGTAACGAGGAACAACCTCGAGGCCGCCGAGGAGATCGTCCGCCAGCTCAGGCTGCGCGACGTGGGCGGTATCGTCGTCATCGACTTCATCGACATGGTGCTGGAGAGCAACAGGGATCTCGTGCTTCGCAGGCTGCTCGAGTGCCTGTCCAGGGACCGGACCAAGCACCAGGTCGCCGAGGTGACCTCGCTCGGCCTGGTGCAGATGACCAGGAAGCGGGTCGGCGCCGGCCTGCTCGAGGCCTTCTCGGTGCCGTGCGAGTGCTGCAACGGGCGCGGCGTGCTCATCACCTACGAGCTGGACGCCGACGGGCACGCCACCCATCACGTGCACCCCCGCAATCTCCAGGACGGGCAGCGGTCCGGCGGCCAGCAGGCCGAGTCGCGGCATGCTGGCGGGCGCCAGTCGGCCGCGCCGCAGCCTGACGGGCAGGCGCCGGACGGGCAGACAGCCGACATGCAGGCACCCGGCGGGCTTCAGCCGGATGCGACGACGGCCGCGGCAGCTAATGGCCAGGAGCGCTCGGGTGCCGGCGGCAGTTCCGGCGGCAATGGCCGTCGGCGCAGGCGCCGCTCCGGCGGCGGCACCGTATCGGCCGGCACCGTATCGGCCGACGGGCCCCCAGCGGCGCACGAGGCTCCCGCCATCGCCCTGCCCGAGCCCCAGCAGGCCCAGCAGGCCCAGCAGGCCCAGCAGGCCCAGCAGGCCCAGGACGGCGCGGCCTAAAGGCAAGCCCGAGCCCGGCCTGCCAATGCCGCCACGGTAATTATCGAAACAACAGATAAAACTATGGTACCATCCGCTACATAACACTATGTAGCGGATGCCCATATCGCGCACTAAAAGCGCAGCTTCCGCCGGGTCCAAGAAAAAGCTACGCCAGATCCCTACCTGCCAGATCCATATTGTTATCCGCCGGATCGGTATCGCAACGGCGCCAACACCGACACCAGTACCTGCGCACTTGCGCCTGCTATGCGAGAGATGTTATATTCACGCCGTTTTTGTTGGCATTGCTGCGCGCGACAGGATCATTTTCGTCGCACCCATTCGCGACAGAAACCACGTTCGTGGGGAGCGTTGGGGAGGCCTTTGATGGGGACAGTTCGTCGCTGGGCGAGCCTGTGGGTTAAGTCACTGACAGTAATCGCGGCGGTTGCCGCCTTGCTGCTCATGAGCGGCGCATCGTCGTCCGCCGCGCCGGCGGCACCGGGAACGCAATCGGCGGCCGCGGCCGCCGCGACGCCGGTGCAGATGAACTTCGCCTGCACCTCGAAGTCGACCGGCCTGATGCGCTACGTGGCCAGCACGAGCGACTGCCGCAGGACCGAGACCGCGGTCACGATCGTGCCCGGGCCGATCTACACGTGCATCTACTTCGACTTCTTCGTCCGCCAGGTTGCGGCGGCGAAGAAGTGCACCCCGGCGTCCAGCTACGTCAAGGAACTGACGCTGCCGCCGACGAGCGGGCCTGTGTACTTCTGCGCGCTGAGGATCGGCGGCTCCCTCACCTACGCCAGCCAGGGTCCCAGCGCGTGCAATTTCCTCCAGTTCCCCGTGGTGGTGCCGGTGGCCCATCAGGCGCCGGTGCTCGCCAACATCGAGTCGAGCACACTGCAGTATTTCGCCGGCACTCCGCCCGCGGCGATAACCTCCACCCTCACCGTCAGCGATGCCAGCTCCACCACCCTGGCCAGCGCGACCGTCAAGATCACTGCGGGCCTTTCCGCGGCCAACGACTCGCTCGGCTTCACCAACGCCAGCGGCATCACAGGCAGCTACAACTCAAGCACCGGCGTCCTGACGCTGACCGGCGCCGCGAGCGTTGCCAACTACCAGGCCGCGCTGCGGTCGGTCACCTACAAGAACTCCGACGCCCTGACCACGCCGGGCAACCGCACGGTCAGCTTCCAGGTCAACGACGGCGCCGCCGCCAACAACCTCAGCAACGTCGTGTCCCGGACCATCGCCGTCGCCACGAACACCCCGCCGACCTGCAGTAACGTCGGCGCGTCTACGGACAAGAACACCGCGATCGACATCACCGTGCTACCCAGCTGCAGCGACCCCGACGGCGACACGCTGACTGTGGCCTCGGTGAACACCACGGGCACCAAGGGCACGGTCTCGATCAACTCCAACGGCACCATCCACTACAACCCCAACGGCCAGTTCCAGGGCCTGGCCAAAGGCCAGACGGCGACCGACACCTTCAGCTTCCAGGCCTCCGACGGCTTCCAGGACTCCGCCTCCGCGACCGTGACGGTCACCATCAACGGGGTCAGCGACCTGCCGGTGATCTCGAACGTAGAGACCACCCCGCTCAGCTACCAGGCGCAGTCCCCGCCGGTCGCGATCACAAGCACGCTGACGATCGCCGACGACGATGACTCCACGATGGCAGGCGCCACCGTGAGCATCACCGCTGGCTTCAGCTCGGGCAACGACACGCTGGCGTTCGCCAGCCAGAACGGGATCACCGGCAGCTACGACGCCAGCACCGGCGTGCTGACCCTGACCGGCAGCGCGAGCATCGCCGACTACCAGGCCGCGCTGCGCTCGGTCGAGTTCTCCAGCAGCGACACCTCAGCTAGCCCTGCCGCGCGGACGGTCTCGTTCACGGTGACCGACTCGACGGGCGCCACGAGCAACCCGGCGACCCGCACGATCGACGTGAGCGAGGCGGCCCAGCCGCCGGTGATCTCCAATGTGGAGACGACCCCGCTCAGCTACCAGGCGCAGTCCGCGCCGGTCGCGATCACCAGCACGCTGACCCTCGCCGACCCCGGCGACCCAACGATCGCCGGCGGGACGGTCTCCATCACCGCCGGCTTCAGCTCGGGCAACGACACGCTGGCGTTCGCCAGCCAGAACGGGATCACCGGCAGCTACGACGCCAGCACCGGCGTCCTGACGCTGACCGGCAGCGCGAGCGTCGCCGACTACCAGGCCGCGCTGCGCTCGGTCGAGTTCTCCAGCAGCGACAGCTCCGCCAGCCCCGCCGCGCGGACGGTCTCCTTCCAGGTGACCGACACCAACTCCGAAGCGAGCAACACCGCGACCCGCACGATCGACGTGACCGAGGCGTCGACGCCGCCGACCGCGCAGGCCCAGAGCTACACCGCGGTCGGCAACACCACCCTCTCCGTCGGGACGACCGTCACCGGCCCGGCCGCCACCGTCAGCGCGAGCAACGGCCTGCTGAACGGCGACAGCGGCGACGCGTCCTGCGGCGCGCTCACCGTGACAGGGAACACCACCCCCGCCCACGGTACGGTCACGGTGAACTCCGACGGCACCTTCACCTACCTGCCGACCGCGGGCTTCACCGGCACCGACACCTTCCAGTACACGATCACCTGCGGCGGCTCCGGCAAGACCGCCTCCGCCACGGTCACGATCACCGTCGGCACGGTGGTCTGGTACGTCGACAACTCGGCGGGCTCGGCCGGCACCGGCGAGTCGAACGCCCCGTTCAACACCCTGGCCGCGGCCAACAGCGCGGCGGGCGCG
>JBOHCG010000335.1:0-8596 GCA_050698735.1 Streptosporangiaceae bacterium
TACGTCGAGGACGTGCAGGCGCTGTACCAGGCGCTGCTCGCGGCCAGGGCGGACACGGAGAGGCCGTCCTTCATCGCGCTGCGGACGATCATCGGCTGGCCGGCCCCGCACAAGCAGAACACCGGCGCCGCGCACGGGTCCGCGCTCGGCGTGGACGAGGTGGCGGCGACCAAGGAGGTCCTCGGCTTCGATCCCGCGGTCGACTTCCCCGTCGAGGACGAGGCGCTCGCCCACGCCCGCCAGGTCGCCGAGCGAGGCAAGGCGCTGCACGCGGAGTGGGAGGGTTCCTTCGCCGCTTGGGCGCAGGCCAATCCCGAGCGCAAGGCCCTGTTCGACCGGCTGGCCGCGCACGCGCTTCCGCCCGGGTGGACCGACGCGCTGCCCTCGTTCCCCGCCGACGGCAAGGCGATGGCGACCCGCAAGGCGTCGGGCACGGTCCTGAACGCGCTCGCCCCGGTGATGCCGGAGCTGTGGGGCGGTTCCGCCGACCTGGCGGAGAGCAACCTCACAACAATGGAGGGCGAGCCCTCGTTCATCCCGGTTGACCACGCGACCGAGATGTGGCCGGGCAACCTGTACGGGCGCACGCTGCACTTCGGCATCCGCGAGCACGGGATGGGCGCGATCATGAACGGCATCGCGCTGCACGGCGGCACCCGCCCCTACGGCGGCACGTTCCTCGTGTTCAGCGACTATATGCGGGGTTCGGTGCGGCTCGCGGCGCTGATGGAGCTGCCGATCACCTACGTATGGACACACGACTCGATCGGCCTCGGCGAGGACGGCCCGACGCACCAGCCGATCGAGCACCTGTGGGCGCTGCGGGCAATCCCGCATCTCGAGGTGGTCAGGCCCGGGGACGCGAACGAGACTGTCGTGGCGTGGCAGACCGTCCTGGAACGGGCTAGGCCGGCCGCTCTCTGCCTGACCAGGCAGGGCCTTCCCGTGCTCGACCGCTCGGCGGCGAGCGGCCTGGCAAGCGCGGAGGGCGCGGCCCGCGGCGCGTACGTGCTCGCCGAAGGCACCGACGTCATCCTGATCGGCACCGGCAGCGAGGTCTGCATCGCGCTCGATGCCCGCGACCAGCTGGCCGTCGAGGGCATCTCGGCCCGGGTGGTGTCGATGCCCTGCGTGGAATGGTTCGACGCACAGGACGAGTCCTACCGGCGCGAGGTGCTGCCGCCGACCATCCGCGCGCGGGTGTCGGTGGAGGCGGGGATTACCCCGCCGTGGCGGTTGTTCGTGGGCGACGCGGGCGCTTCAATCGGAGTAGACCATTTCGGCGCTTCGGCCGCATACCAGAAGATCTACCAGGAGTTCGGCATCACAGCGGAGCGAGTAGCCGCTGCCGCACGCGACAGCCTGGCCCGGGTCAGGGCCTAGGACCAGCCCTCGGCAACGCAGGGAAGGGAAAGCAACCGTGTCAGTAGACGTGCTCGGACAGCTGTCCGAAGCCGGGGTGTCGGTGTGGCTGGATGACATCAGCCGCGACCGGCTGCGCACCGGCAACCTGCAGGCGCTGATCGACGACATGCACGTGGTCGGCGTGACCTCCAATCCGACGATCTTCGCCAAGTCGCTGTCCTCTGGGGACGCGTACGACGACCAGATCGCCGACCTGAAGCTCCGCGGCGTGAGCGTGGACGAGGCGTCCCGGATGATCACCACGTTCGACATCCGCTGGGCGTGCGATGCGTTCCGCCGGACATACGAGGCGACAGGCGGCGTCGACGGCCGCGTATCGCTCGAGGTTGACCCGCGGCTGGCCAGGGAAACCGCGAAGTCCATCGCCGAGGCACGGGCGCTGTGGTGGATGGTGGACCGGCCGAACCTGCTCGTCAAGATTCCCGCCACCGTCGAGGGGCTTCCGGCGATCACTCAGTGCATCTCGGAAGGGATCAGCGTCAACGTCACGCTGATCTTCGCGCTGGAGCGGTACGACCAGGTCATCGACGCGTACATGACCGGCCTGGAGAAGGCCGCGGCGGCCGGGCATGACCTGACCAAGATCCGCTCGGTGGCGTCCTTCTTCGTCAGCCGGGTGGACACCGAGGTCGACGACCGGCTGGACAAGATCGGCACCCCCGAGGCCGCGGCGCTGCGCGGCAAGGCCGCGGTGGCGAACGCGCGGCTGGCCTACGAGCTGTTCGAGAAGCGGACCGCCACGGACCGCTGGAAGGCGCTGAGCGCCAAGGGCGGGCAGCTCCAGCGGCCGCTGTGGGCCTCTACCTCCGTCAAGGACCCGTCGTTCGGCGACACCATGTACGTCGTCGACCTGGTGGTGGCCGACACGGTGAACACCATGCCGGAGGGCACCATCCGGGCCACGGCCGACCACGGCAAGCTGCTCGGCGACACCGTGCACGGCACCTACGACGCGTCCCGTCAGGTCTTCGCCGACCTGGAGAAGCTCGGCATCGGGTACGACGACGTGGTGCAGCTCCTCGAGGACCAGGGCGTGCAGAAGTTCGAGGCATCCTGGACCGAGCTGCTCGACACGATCAGAACGAAGGTGGGGATCTGAGTGACGACTGAACCGGGCCTGGCCCCAGCCAACCCGGGCGTCATCGCCGGACTCGACGAGGATGGCGGGTCGCGCAACCCGTTGCGCGACCCGCGGGACCGCCGGATACCGCGGGTGGCCGGGCCGTGCGTGCTCGTCATGTTCGGCGTCACCGGGGACCTGGCCCGCAAGAAGCTGATGCCGGCCATCTACGACCTGGCCAACAGGGGCCTGCTGCCGCCCGGCTTCTCCTTCGTCGGCTTCGCGCGCAGGAACTGGGAGAACGAAGACTTCGCCCAGGTCACCTACCAGGCCGTGAAGGAGTATGCACGCACGCCGTTCCGCGACGCGGTGTGGGAGCAGCTCAGCGAGGGGGTCCGGTTCGTCCCCGGCGAGTTCGACGACGACGCGGCGTTCGACCGCCTGGCGCAGACCGTCAGGGAGCTTGACGTCGAGCGGGGCACCGGCGGGAACTACGCGTTCTACCTGTCCATCCCGCCGAAGGCCTTTCCCACCGTGGTACAGCAGCTCAAGCGCAGCGGCCTCTCCGACTCCGGCGGGGACGGCTGGCGGCGGGTGGTGATCGAGAAGCCGTTCGGCCACGACCTGGCCAGCGCGCGGGAGCTGAACGCGACCCTGGACGGGGTCTTCCCGCCGGAGGCGGTGTTCCGCATCGACCACTACCTCGGCAAGGAGACGGTGCAGAACATCCTCGCGCTGCGGTTCGCCAACGAGATGTACGAACCGATCTGGAACCGCGGCTACGTGGACCACGTCCAGATCACGATGGCCGAGGACATCGGCATCGGCGGGCGCGCCGGGTACTACGACGGCATCGGCGCCGCCAGGGACGTGATACAGAACCACCTGCTGCAACTCCTGGCGCTGACCGCCATGGAGGAGCCGGCCGCCTTCGACGCGGACTCGCTGCGGATGGAAAAGGAAAAGGTCCTGTCCGCGGTGCGGCTGCCGGGCGACCTGGCAACAGGTACCGCGCGCGGGCAGTATCTGGCGGGCTGGCAGGGCGGCCGTCAGGTCCGCGGCTTCCTCGAGGAGGACGGCATACCCGCGGATTCACGCACCGAGACGTACGCCGCGCTGCGGCTCACCGTCGATACGAGGCGGTGGGCCGGGGTGCCGTTTTGCCTGCGGGCGGGCAAGCGGCTGCCGCGCCGCATGACGGAGATCGCGCTGATCTTCCAGCGAGCTCCGCACCTGCCGTTCTCCGCGACCGACACCGAGGAACTCGGCCAGAACGCGATGGTGATCAGGATCCAGCCCGACGAGGGCATCACGGTCAGGTTCGGCTCGAAGGTGCCGGGAACGGCCATGGAGGTCCGGGACGTGAACATGGACTTCGCCTACGGCGAGTCTTTCACCGAGTCGAGTCCCGAGGCCTACGAGCGGCTGCTGCTCGATGTCCTCATCGGCGACCCGCCGCTGTTCCCCAGGCAGCAGGAGGTCGAGCTAAGCTGGCGCATCCTCGACCCGGTGGAGGATTTCTGGGCCTCCTACACGAAGCCGGACCAGTACCCGGCGGGAACGGCAGGCCCGCCGTCGGCCGACGCAATGATGGCCCTGGACGGGCGCGCCTGGCGTCGGCTATAGGAGGGGGCTGTAATGACCATCGACCTGACCGACACCACCACGGGCGCGATTCTCGAGGGGCTCTCCCAGGCGCGCCGCAGGCTCGGCGGCCCGGCCTCGGGCATGGTGCTGACGCTGATCATCGTGACCGATGAGTCCTCGCAGTACGACGCCGTCCGGGCGGCCAACCACGCGGGCCGCGAGCATCCGAGCCGGGTGCTCGCCGTGATCGCCCGCAGGCCGAAGGCCGAGTCCAGGCTGGATGCCGAGATCCGGGTCGGCGAGACCGGCCCCGGCGAGACCATCCTGCTGCGCATGTACGGCCCGCTCGGCCAGCACGCCGACTCGGTGGTCGCGCCGCTGCTCGCGCCCGACGTGCCCGTTGTCACCTGGTGGCCGGACGAGGTGCCGCCCGTGCCGAGCACGGACCCGCTTGGCACCGTGGCCCAGCGCCGGGTGACGGACGCCGCGTCCAGCGACGCGCCGAGGGACATGCTGCTGAGCCTGGCCAAGGCCTACCGGCCAGGCGACACGGACCTGAGCTGGACCCGTTCCACGCCGTGGCGGACCCTGCTCGCAGCCACCCTGGACCAGCCCTACCCCGAATTGCTCAGCGGCGAGGTGCTGGCCGAGCCCGGCAACCCGACCGCGGACCTGATGGCGGCCTGGCTCGGGCTGCGGCTCGGCATCGAGGTGCGGCGCGGCGAGTCCGGCGGCCCGGGGGTCACCGAGGTCGGCTTCGAGACGCCGGAGGGCAAGGTCACGATCTCTCGGCCCGACGGCAGGACCGCTACCCTGACCTGGCCCGGGAGGCCGGAGCGGCGGGTGGCCCTGCATCGGCGCGAGACCGACGACCTGATCGCGGAGGAACTGCGCCGGCTCGAGCCCGACGAGGTGTACGGGGAAACGATCCGCGCCTTCGCCGGAGGGAGCCCGCATTAATGACCGTGCCCGAGGTGATCGTGCACAACGACGCGCAATTGCTGGCCAGGGCGGTTGCCGCCCGGGTGGTTACCAGGCTGGTCGATTCCGTGGCCGCGCGCGGGACCGCGTCGGTGGTGCTGACCGGAGGCGGCATCGGCACGGCGGTACTCGCCGAACTGGGGATAGCGCCGGCCCGCGACGCCGTCGACTGGAGGCACGTGGACATCTGGTGGGGAGACGAGCGGTTCCTCCCGACCGGCGATCCGGAGCGGAACGAGACCGGTGCGCGTTCGGCCCTGCTAGACCACGTCGACGCCGATCCGGCCCGGGTGCACCCGATGCCGGGCCCGGACGGGCCGGACGGGAACGATCCCGAGGCGGCCGCGGCCAGGTACGCATCGTGGCTGGCCGCCGCCACCAGACCGGAGGATCATGCTCCGGTACCCGAATTCGACGTGCTGATGCTCGGCATCGGTCCCGAGGCGCACGTCGCCTCGCTATTTCCCGGCATGCCGGCGCTGTATGACGAGCGGCCCGTCGTCGCGGTCCGCGGCTCGCCCAAGCCGCCGCCGATCCGGCTGTCCCTGACCCTTCCGTCGATCCAGGCGGCACGGGAGGTCTGGATCATGGCCTCGGGTACCGACAAGGCCAACGCGATCGCGATGGCGCTGTCCAACGCCGGCCCGGTGCAGGTCCCCGCCGCGGGTGCCCGCGGCAGGCAGCGGACGCTATTCCTGCTCGACTCCGGGGCCGCGGCCAAAGTGCCTGCGCAGATCGGCCGCCAGGCCGCGCACTGAGCCAGGGGGGGTCCGGGGGGATGGGTCCCCCCGGTCGCGGGGGCCGGCAGCAGTGAAGGCCAGCCCGGCGGCGAGGCAGACGGCCGGCACCGCGGCCAGCACGTAGCGATAGCTGAACCCGGCGGTCATCGGCGGCAGCACGATCAACAGCGCCCCGACCAGCCAGGGCAACAGGGCAATGCCGCCCCAACGCCGCCAGCGCGCCACCACTCCGGCGAGGCCGATGAGCACGATGATGCCAAGCAGCGGCCCGCGCAGGTAGATGTACCGCTGGTAGATCTGGATCAGCCGAATCCATCCCGCGACCGCCTTGGTGTTCCCGAGGCCCGGCCCGGCGAATTCCTGCCGCGCCTTGTATATCTCGGTGGCCTGGGCATCGTTCGGCGCGGGCGAAACCCACCACGGGATCAGCTGGTTGAGCTGTTTCTGCGACACGAACTGGAACGCCGGGCCGTTCCCCGCGATGTCCTGCGGATCGGGCTGCCGGTTCCAGCCGAAGGTGTGCAGCGTGTCCTTGAGCACCACGCGCAGGTAGTCGGCCGGCTGGGCGAGGATGGCACGCTCGGCGAACTTCTCGGCCAGGCCGTTGGTGTACGGGGTGAACCGCAGCGAGTTGTCGGTCGAATTGTGCAGCTTGTACAGCGGCGTGGTCTCGTTCCGGTCCGGTCCCAGCTCGTTGTCCGACCACACGTAGTTCCCGGCCGGCGGGCGCAGGTACGGAGGCGTCGGATCGCAGAGGACCCGCAGGCTGGTGGGCGGGTTGATCTTCGAGCACTCGGCGAACGTGCTGACCCGGCCGTACAGGAACGTGCCGTCCGACTCGGACAGCGCGTACTTACCGTAGCTGGCGTGGAACCAGATCATGTACGCGCTGATCGGCACGATGCCGGCCACGAGCAGCGCGACCAGGCGGCGCCAGCCGACCCGCCTGATCAGCATGGCCACAAGGACCACTGCAAGCAGCGGCTCGCCGACCGACCGCACCACGGTCGCATAGCCGATGAGCAGCCCGGCGATCGCCACCACAAGCACCGATGGCCGGTCATTCCAGCACAGGATCACCACGGCGACGGTCACCAGGAAGATGAACAGGGGGTCGGCGGTGACCATGTGCTCAAGGTGCAGTTCGTAGGAGTCGAACAGCGCGGGCAGCGCGGCCAGCGCCGCGCCCCACCAGGGCAGCCCGCGATGGCGCAGCAGAGCGTAGATGACGACGCCGATGACCACGCCCATGGCCGCCTGCAGCAGCGCCAAGGGGTAGGCACTGTGCAGCGGCAGCAGCAGGTCGATGAGGAACGGGTAGCCGTTCGGCCGGACCGCGTCGGGGATGTGCGTGACCGCGTCGTAGAGGTAGTCGTAGGAGTCGTTGAACCACAGGATCGGCGGGTAGCCGAGCACGACGATGATCCGCACCGCGACGGCCGCGACGACCACGATGGCGAACTGCCAGTGCACTACCACGGGCCGGACCAGTCGCGTGAGCAGAGGCGCTCGCTTATCCGCGGGCGGCTGCTGACCGGGAGCGACCAGCTCGCTACCGGTGGTCGTATTCGTCAACGACCGCCTCCCACTTGTTGAGCCTGCCGGCAAGGTGCTCCGACCCTTTCGCTGAGTCCGCAGGCCCCGGATAATACAGCGGACCGCCGCGGCTTCGCCCGCGTCGGCTGACCCATGGTAGCCGCATACCAGCCAGTGAGGTGCCCGTTACGGGTAACGGGCACGCGGCCGAACGCAGGCGTTATCAGCGTCCGCCGTAACCTACGCGGCATGCCAGCAGGCAGATGAATATCACCGAAAGCGCGGCCGCCGTCTCCGGGTAGCCCGCCGCCGCGGAGATCATGATCCAGATGAACACCACGGGAAGAAGCCTGCCGAGCGGGCGCTCCTGCCTGCGCTCGTGCGGCCGCTCGACGAGGGGCACCGCCCGCGGCACGGTTGCCTGCGGGAGGTCCGCGCCGAGCACCGGCTCGACCGGGAGGTCGCCGGTCAGCTCGCGCAACTCGGCCCAGGTTCTCGCGCTATACGCGGCCGACGTGCGCTCGTCGAATTCGTCGAGCGTCAACCGCCCGTCCGTGTACGCGTCGCGGAGCACGTCCACGACGGTCTCGCGTTCCTTGTCGGAGGCACGGATCGAGCGGTCGGTCATCGGCGGTAGCCCTTCAGCCCTTATGGCCTTCCCTGCGTTCCATTCGATCTTAACCCAGCACCGGCCGGATCCCACCGCACGATTTGCGCGAGGTCACAAGCCTCGTGCCGGTTTTTCATTGCGATACCCGAACACCCTGCGCGCGCTGAGGTGCGCAGACGGCCAGAGGCACCCATTTTGGCAGCTTTCGCGCAGGTCGCGCTGGGCCGCACCCAAATGGTTACGAAAAGTGAGGGTGTTTGGGTCTCGCACCGTAACGCATGCAGCGTTACGCTGTTGGCGAATCTTTCGTCTGGTCAACATGAGTCACATGTGACCGATGGAAGGTTTGGTGCGGGAGACGCAGTCCCTCACGCCATCCACCGCAGTTAACGCCGGGCAGCCGCACTCCCGGTTTGCCACCACCGGACACCGGGAGCCGCACGCGCCATTCCTTCATTAGGAGGGATCGTTTTGAGCGTCAGCGAAGACCGCACAATCCAGCCCACTGCCCCCACCAGCCCTCTTTCTGGCCTCGCCGATCCTGCCCCGCTCGGGCTGGCCGGCTTCGCCACCACCACCTTCTTGCTGTCCGCCGCCAACGCCGGGTGGATGGGCGCGGCCAGCGGTGCCGCATTCCTGGGTTATGCCTTCGCCTAC
>JBOHCG010000336.1:0-8543 GCA_050698735.1 Streptosporangiaceae bacterium
GACGGTACGGTTACCTAGCTTTGGGGCTCGGGGCGGCCCACCAGCCTCCTCGCGGTCCGGTTTCCGCGCTCTCGTCCAGCTCACTACCCGCCTTGCGGTAAGCTAGCGGCGCTGCGGACGACCCGGCCGGCTACCTGCGCCGGCTCGTGACCGCGACACCTCCTGCCACGGAAAGACCGTGGCCGCATCAGTCCAGAGGAGGCTTGGCACGCTCATGCGCCATTACGAGATAATGATCATCCTCGACCCCAACCTCGAGGAACGCACCGTCCAGCCGTCACTTGACCAGTTCCTGACGGTCGTGACCGGTCGCGGCGGCAAGGTTGACAAGGTCGACATCTGGGGCAAGCGCCGTCTTGCCTACCCGATCGAGAAGAAGTCAGAGGGCTTCTACGCGGTCGTGGACCTGACCGCCGAGCCGGGCACCGTGCTCGAGCTCGACCGCCAGCTCAACCTGAACGAGGCCATCCTGCGGACCAAGGTCACGCGGCCCGAGCATCACCACTGAGCGGAGTACCCCGATGGCAGCAGGCGATACCCAGATCACGATCGCGGGGAACCTGGTCGATGATCCGGAGTTGCGGTTTACCCCGGCGGGGCAGCCGGTGGCGCGGTTCAGGGTGGCATCGACGCCGCGGTTCCGTGATAACGCCACCGGCGAGTGGAAGGACGGCGACAGCCTGTTCCTGACGTGCAATGTGTGGCGGCAGGCGGCGGAGAACGTGGCGGAGAGCCTGCAGCGGGGGATGCGGGTTATCGTGTCGGGGCGGCTGCGGCAGCGGTCGTATGAGACGAAGGAGGGGGAGAAGCGCACGGTGTACGAGGTCGAGGTCGATGACGTCGGCCCGTCGCTGCGCAACGCCTCCGCGAAGGTCAACAAGATCGCCAGGTCCGGTTCCGGCGGCGGCTACGACCGTCAGGGCGGATCCGGTTCCGGCGGTTCCGGCGGCGGTCGGCCGTCGTCCAGCGGCGGCGGCCAGGGCGGCGGTTCCGGCGCGGATAACGACCCGTGGGCCAACGACGCCCCCGGCGGCTACTCCGACGAACCGCCGTTCTAACAAGCACAAGCCAGATACATACCGAAACCGACCATCCCCGCCGTGGGCGGGGCTCTGCTAAGGAGCACCACGATGGCCAAGCCACCGCTGCGTAAGCCGAAGAAGAAAGTTTGCGTGTTCTGCCAGGAGCGGATCGCCTACGTCGACTACAAGGACACCGGCCTGCTCCGCAAGTACGTCTCCGACCGCGGGAAGATCCGCGCCCGGCGGGTGAGCGGTAACTGCACCCGCCACCAGCGCGACGTCGCGACCGCGGTCAAGAACGCGCGCGAGATGGCGCTGCTACCGTACACGAGCACGGCGCGCTGAGGGAGCCACGCAGATGAGTCGTACACCGATGAAGCTCATCCTCACTCAGGAGGTGAGCGGTCTCGGCGCACCAGGTGACGTCGTCGACGTGGCGGGCGGCTACGGCCGCAACTACCTGATCCCGCGCGGCTTTGCGATGCACTGGACGCGCGGCGCGGAAAAGCAGATCGAGCTGATCAAGCGCGCCAGGTCGGCCAGGGAAATCCGCGGCGTCGAGGACGCGAAGGTCGTGGCGGCCCGGCTTGAGGGGCTGCACGTGCGGATGCGGCGGCGTGCGGGCGGCAGCGGCAGGCTGTTCGGCTCCGTCGGGGCCACCGACATCGCGGCCGCCGTGCGCGAGGCGGGCGGTCCCGAACTCGACCGGCGCCGGATCGAGGTGCGCGACCCGATCAAGACCGTCGGCTCGCACCAGGTCCGGGTCAGGCTCCACTCCGAGGTCAGCGCCACCATCGACCTCGACATCGCCGCAAGCTAACAGGCACCGGCGCGCTCCGGAGCCCTTACCGGCGAGCACCACCGGCCTCCTCAGCCCCGCCGACACCAAAATTTACGGCGTGGATGTCCCCGCCACGTAGCCCTATGTGCGTGGCAGGCGCATCCACGTCGTATTTCCGCTCGCTAGTCGGGCGGCCGGGCGTAGCCCAGGGCGCGCCTGGCTAGCTCCGGGTCGATATCGCTCACCATCGACCAGACGGCGGCGACCTGCGCCGCCAGGCTGGCCGCGTCCGGGTCGCCGCGGCTCGCGTCCAGCCGGTCGATGGCGTCGGCGAGCCGCCTCAGCGCGGACTCGTCGTTCGAACACACCGTCGAAGGTTATCAGCTCGACGGTGCCCGCGCGCGTCCTTCCGTGATCTTGATTGTCCACAGCCCGGCGCGCCTCGGCTGTGGGTAATGGCTGTGGATTTCGACCGGTGAAATCGTCGCCAATCTTTTTCTTCCGCACAGTCGGTGGATCACGTTCCCGCAGGTTAAAAGGGTAAAGCCAGCACCAAGGCGGCCGTTTCCACAGTTATGTCCCCAGGCTGCGCACAACATGGCCGCCGTACTGCACACCTTGTCCACAGAACGCTCCACCGCGCGGGTTGGCGCCCGTCCCCGCGGGTCGGCAAAATGTCGTAGCCGTGCGCTAGAACGGTGTCAGGCCAAGGCAGAAGCGCGTTCGTGCCGTGTTCATCCGCGCGGGGGAGGGGAGACAGGTGAGCGTCGCCGAGATCGCTCCGAGGAACGACGACTTCGAGCGGACTCCGCCCCACGACGTGGCGGCGGAGCAGTGCGTCCTCGGCGGGATGCTGCTCTCGAAGGACGCGATCTCGGACGTGATCGAGGTGATCAGGCCCACCGACCATTACCGGCCGGCCCACCAGCTGATCCACGAGTCTGTCCTCGACCTGTACGGCCGCGGTGAGCCCGCCGACGCGATCACGGTCGCCAACGAGCTCGCCAGGCGCGGCGAGATCGCCCGCGTCGGCGGCGCCCCGTACCTGCACACGCTGATCGCCTCGGTGCCGACCGCCGCGAACGCCGGCTACTACGCCCGGATCGTCAGGGAGCGCGCCATCATGCGCCGCCTGGTCGAGGCAGGCACCAGGATCGTCCAGTTCGGCTACGCCGGCGACGCGGATGCCGACGACCTGGTGGACCGGGCCCAGGCCGAGGTCTACGCCGTCACCGACAACCGGATGGGCGAGGACTACCACTCCCTGTCGGAGATCATGCCCGGCGCCCTGGACGAGATCGAGGCCATCAGCAGCCACAACGGCCTGCTGACCGGCGTCCCGACCGGCTTCGCCGACCTTGACGCCCTCACCAACGGCCTGCACTCCGGCCAGATGATCGTCATAGCCGCCCGCCCCGCCATCGGGAAGAGCACGCTGGCATTGGACTTCGCCCGTGCCGCCGCCATCAGGAACCAGATGCCCACCGTGCTGTTCAGCCTGGAGATGGGGCGCAACGAGATCACCATGCGCCTGCTGTCGGCCGAGTCGCGGGTGCCCTTGGCCACCATGCGCAACGGGCAGATGGACGACGAGGACTGGGCCCGGCTGGCCAGGCGGATGGGCGAGGTCGCGGATGCGCCGCTGTTCATCGATGACTCGCCGAATATGTCGCTGATGGAAATCAGGGCCAAGTGTCGTCGCCTGAAGCAGCGGCACGACCTCAAGTTCGTTATTATCGACTACCTGCAGCTAATGTCCTCTCCCAGGCGAGTCGAAAATCGGCAGCAGGAAGTCTCGGAAATGTCGCGATCCCTCAAGCTCCTAGCCAAGGAACTCGACGTCCCCGTGGTCGCGTTGTCCCAGCTAAACCGCAGTCCTGAACAGCGCAGCGACAAAAAGCCATTGCTCTCGGACCTTCGTGAATCCGGATCCATCGAGCAGGACTCTGATGTCGTAATTCTGCTGCACCGAGAAGATTTTTACGAAAAGGAATCGCCCCGGGCGGGGGAGGCCGACCTAATTGTTGCCAAGCACAGGAATGGCCCGACAGCGACCGTGACGGTAGCGTTCCAAGGCCATTATAGCCGTTTTGTCGATATGGCGCCATCGTGAGTAGCACTCCTGTAGGGTCTCACGTCGCGTGGCGGAATCTCATAGTCAATGGCGGACGCATGGCGGATCGCCCAGCTCGCCTCAAGATCATCAGACAGGAGAACTGAGACCGGACACAGGCCGGGATGTTCCCGGAAATCGTTCACCAGGTGTGAGAGCGTAGTTACGCTGCCGCCGGTAGTAGGACGGCCTCGTCGCGACCCCGGCGGCATCGGTGAGGCGGTGTCATGTCAGCCGAGTCGGCAACGGTGAGCTTCCGGACGGAGTCCGGCGTGGCCGAGGACGAGTCCTGGACGGTTGTCGATAGTGCCGAGCTGTCGAACACCGTGCCGTGGAGGACGTTCCGCTGAGCGATACGCCGATAAGGATTTGTCTTTGTCCCGCACGGGCCGGCTTCGGCGTCAATAGGCTTGTCCTGTGTCCAATACTCCGATGCGGCGCAGCGTTCAGCGGCTTACCAGTGAAGACCTGCAGTTCTGCACGTGCGGGCAGTGCCGGGTAGGCGACCCGGTCCGGTCTGTCAGCGGCGGGTACCTCACGGAGGATGTCATCGTCGAGGCCGAGGCTTTTCCGGTCATCACGCTGCCGCCGCAAGCCGAACTGGCGGCGAGCGCCTGCGACGCGCCGCTGATCGGCGATGCCGTGCGACTCGCCGAGTGGTGCGGCACCGTCCCGGGCGGGCGGCAGGTGACGGCCAAGGGCGTGCTCCGTCCGGCCGTCGCCAGGGAAGCCGTCGAAGAGCTCCGGTTGTGGCATCGCGATCCTGTGCTGAGCGACCCGAACGTCAGAGGAGGCGTCCTGGCCGGCCTCCGCAGCGCCGGGGAACTTGAAGTCCTTGACGTGCCGTGGCAGTTCGCCGCCGAAAACGGGTTCATCGTCGTTCGCGGCGGCCGTGCCGTCCCCGGGCCTGAACTGCCCGACCGCGACGACGGCGGCCAGGTCCTTTCCTCCTGGCGCGAGGCGTTCGGGGACAGTGTCGGCGAACTGGACGACGAGGGCGTCGGGGTTATGCCTGGGATGTTCGGCATGATGCTAGACGGCTACTTCGGCAGCGTCGTTTTCCCGATTCTCGGGCTCCTGTACCGGCGCCCCGATGGCGAATGGCTCGATGTCAACGCTATCTCGTCCGCGCTGGGCGCGGATGGCGGGAACCTCCTGACGGTCTTCGTCGTCGAGAGCGCGGCGCGGCTGCTGCGGATCTGCGAGCTATTCGGTGCCGCCGAAGCGGACCGGGGCAGTGCGCAGTGGCGCGCTGACCACGCCGCCATAAGGGTGGTCTTCGCCGAGATGGAGACCGAGGTTCCCGGCTTCCGGATGCGGCTGACGCCGCTTGGCCGGTACGGCATCCAGAACCTCCTGGCCGGCGAGGGCCGCACCGCGCCCGTCGCCGGGGAGCTGGCTTCCGTAGATGCCGTCACTCTCCTCGACGGTCTGCCAGGATACGACCCGGAGTCCCTGAGCGCAGAGGTCACCGGGTGGCTAGCCGAGCGCGACGCGGAAAGCGCGGTCACCCAGCTCCTCGATGCGGTGCCGGACGCCGATCCCGACTTCGCGGGGCGCCGCGTCGTGGCGATCACTGTCCTCACCTTCGCCAAGCCCTCGGGTCGTTCCCTGGAGCTCCTGCGCGAGACCGTGACGAGCGGGCCCGACGGGCAGCGGCACGTCGCTGCCGGCGTCCTGGCCAACCTCGGCGAAGAGCCGCCGTTCTACCGGGAGCGCCTCCAGCCGTGGCTGGTCGTTGACATGCTCACCGTGCTTTCCGCCGTCGGCCTTCCCGATGACCTGCCGCCGGACCTCCTGGATCTGGTCAGGGCGCAGGCCGACGGCCTGTGGCGCAGCGGGCACCCGGCGACGGCTAGCAACCTGGAGGCGATGGCGGCCGCGGTCCGGGACGCCGATAAGGCGCTGGCGAAGCAGTTGCGCCGTTCCGCGCACAAGGCCCGCGGACAACGCCCGGGCCCGCCACGATGAGGCCGGCGGGTCTCAGCCGACCTCGGGGTAGGTCAGGCCGATGTCGTCTGAGCGCCTCGTCAGCCTCCACGGCCCCGCCAGGCAGGCCCCCACGTCTCCTTGTAAGCCGGATCGACTAAGCAAAACCCGGCCCGTCTCGTCACGGAAAAGCGCACCCGCCGCCATCCGCTTGGCGCGCCAACGAGGCCACGTACTGATGCGGCTACGGCGCATCTGGAGGCGGGAGGCGGCAATATGGGGACATGCCGTCGTCCGCTCCCCCGCCGACACCGCAGGCACCCCAGCAGCCGCAGTCTCATACACAGCCCCGGCAGCCGAGAGAGGTAGCCATCCTCGATGGCGTGCTGGAGCGGGTCACGTTCAGCAATCCGGAGACCGGGTACACGATCGCGCGGATCGCGCCGGACCGGGGGACGGGGCGCGGGCCAGTCAGCGCGGACACCGAACTCGTCACCGCGGTCGGCCCGCTGCTCGGCGCGCAGATCGGCGAGTCTCTGCGACTGCGCGGAAGATGGACCTCCCATGTCAGGTACGGGCGGCAGTTCGAGGTCCACTCCTACACCACGGTCCTCCCCGCAACCGAGCAGGGCATCAGGCGATACCTGGGATCGGGCCTGATCAAGGGCATCGGCCCCGTCATGGCCGAACGCATGGTCGGCCACTTCGGCATCGACATCATGCACATTATCGACGACGAGCCCGGCCGGCTGATCGAGGTTCCCGGCCTCGGCCCGAAACGCTCCGGCCGCATCAGGGATGCCTGGGCGGAGCAGAAGGCGATCAAGGAGGTCATGATCTTCCTGCAGGGCGTCGGCGTCTCCACGTCCCTCGCCGTGAAGATCTACAAGAAATACGGCGACGAATCGGTCGATACCGTCCAGCAGCAGCCCTACAAGCTGGCCGCGGACGTCTGGGGCATCGGCTTCAAGACGGCCGACACCATCGCCGCGTCGGTCGGCATCGCGAAGGACAGCCCCGAGCGCATCAAGGCCGGCCTCGCCTACACCCTGTCCGAGGCCGCCGACGACGGCCACTGCTATCTCCCGCAGGATGCCCTCGTCGCCAGCGCCGCTAAGATCCTCGACGTCCCCGTGGACCAGATCGCACCGCTCATCCCCGACCTGGTTACCGAGGACCTCGCCGTCCGTGATGAGGTCCAGGTCCCCGGTGCCGCGGCCGCCGGTCCGCTGCAGGCCATCTACCTTCCTCCTTTCTTTCATTCCGAACGATCCCTGGCGTCTGGTCTCCGCCGCCTCCTCTCTGGCGGCGCGGATCGCCTGTCCGCCTTCCAGGCCGTGGACTGGGAGAAGGCCTTCGCCTGGCTGAAGACCAAGACGGGCGCTGACCTCGCACCGGAGCAGGCAGAGGCGGTAAAGCTGGCACTGACGCGGAAGGTCGCGGCCCTGACCGGCGGGCCAGGGTGCGGGAAGAGCTTCACCGTCCGCTCCGTCGTGGAACTGGCGAAGGCACGGAAGGCGCGAATCGTCCTGGCCGCGCCAACCGGCCGTGCGGCCAAGCGCCTCGCCGAGCTGACCGGCCACGAGGCCGCGACCATCCACCGGCTGCTGAAGCTGCAGCCGGGCGGCGACCCGGAGTTCGATGCGGCCAACCCGCTCGATGCGGACCTGGTGGTGATCGACGAGACGTCGATGGTCGACGTGATCCTGGCGAACAAGCTGGTCAAGGCCGTCGCGCCGGGTGCTCACCTGCTGCTGGTCGGCGACGTGGACCAGCTGCCCTCAGTCGGCGCGGGCGAGGTGCTGAGAGACATGATCGGGTCGCAGGTGCTCCCGGTCGTTCGGCTGACGAAGATCTTCAGGCAGGCGCAGCAGTCAGGCATTGTCGTGAACGCCCACAGGGTCAACGCGGGGCGTCCGCCCACCCTGACCGGGTTCCCCGACTTCTTCTGGTTCAACTGC
Organism: Streptosporangiaceae bacterium; assembly: GCA_050698735.1. Taxonomy (GTDB): domain Bacteria; phylum Actinomycetota; class Actinomycetes; order Streptosporangiales; family Streptosporangiaceae; genus Palsa-504. The sequence goes on from JBOHCG010000336.1 coordinate 7,807, forward strand.
GACGAGACGGAGGCGACTGCGGAGCTCGTGGCGGACATTGTCGCGCGGCGGATCCCGGCGAAGTTCGGCCTCGACCCGCGGCGGGACGTGCAGGTGCTGTGCCCGATGCACCGCGGGCCCGCGGGCGCGGGGAGTCTGAATATGCTCCTGCAGGAGGTACTCACCCCGTACCGGGAAGGCGCGCCGGAGCGGCGGTACGGCGGCCGGGTGTTCCGGGTCGGCGACAAGGTGACGCAGCTGCGCAACAACTACGACAAGGGCGCGGCCGGCGTGTTCAACGGCACAACCGGCGTGATCACCGGAATGTCGCTCGAGGACCACGTCCTCACGGTGCGGACCGACGAAGACGAGGAGATCTCCTACGACTTCGACGAACTCGACGAGCTGGCGCACGCCTACGCGGTCACGATCCACCGCTCCCAGGGATCGGAGTACCCCGCCGTCGTGATACCCCTGACCACCAGCGCGTGGATGATGCTGCAGCGCAACCTGCTCTACACGGGCATCACGCGCGCGAAGAAACTCGTCGTCCTCGCCGGCTCGCGGCGGGCGCTCGCGGCAGCCGTCCGCACCGCAGGCACCGGCCGCCGCCACACCGCCCTCGCCTACCGCCTTCAGGCCGCCGCCGCCTCCTAGGACGGCACTGAACAAGCCGATGCCGCTGGCGGCGTCCCGGCGAGCTGACGGGCCCTGTTACCGGGTAATGCCGGCTGTGCCGGCCGCCGCTCGCGTGGCGG
>JBOHCG010000337.1:0-8506 GCA_050698735.1 Streptosporangiaceae bacterium
GCCGGCGTCCCACAGGTCACGGTCGGTCTTCGAGATGCCCTGCATGGGACAATCATCACAGGGATTCGAACACCTCGCCGGCAGAACCGCCGGAACAGGCCTCACGAGTTATTCAGCGGCGTCCTAGACGCGCCCCTGCGCCGCCCCAGTGCATGGTGCTCATAGCCGTTTCAGGGCCGTAGTGACCCTGCGCATCGTCTCCGGCCCGGGTTCGGCCCGGCCCGAGGCGCCGGGCTTCCACCTCGGCACCGGGAAAGAGGGACCGAACGCCCCTGGCACGCGCACGCGCAAGGTGCCGTCCTGCGCCGCCGCGTACTCCGGCCTCTGCGCCTCCGTGGCGCCGATGGGGGGACTTGCACTGGTCATAACGATCGTGCTCCTTCGCAGCTCAAGGCGCGGGCTGGTCCCGCCCGGGTGCTGGCTGACCATCGGCCGGGACCAGCGGCTTGCCCCGGTTTTCCAGCTCCACGGCGAGGTCAACCCGCAGCGTGTCGAGCTTGACCGCCAGCACGTCCAGCCCGAGCGCGCGGTGGTTGTCGTACAGGCGGGCGGCGTCATGAGCGGCGCGCAGCGCCTGGTCACCGAGGCTGTCGAACATCGCAGGTACTCCTGTTCCAGCGGCCCGCGCGGTCCCGCGCGGCACGGGGCGGGTGCTCGTCTTCCGGCCACGCCGGGCTAGGGGATGAAACCGTGAGCGGAGGCACCAGGCGTGACCGGGGCCGTCTCCAGCAGCGCCCAGACGACCTTGCCGGCGCCGTCGTGGCCGAAGTAGCCCCAGCGCTGGCTGAGGGCCTCGACCAGCAGCAGGCCCCGCCCGCTTACGGCGTCCGCGCCGGGGTCGCCTCGCGCCGGAGGCTGCGGGCTGGCGTCCCAGACGAAGACCACGACCCGGCCCAGGTCGGAGACAAGCCACATCCGCACGGCGTCGTGCCCTGCCGCGCGGGAGGCCCGCACCCCGTTGGTCACCAGTTCTGAGACCACGGCCTCGGTATCGTCGCTGACTGCGGCAAGGCCCCATTCCCGCAGGACGAGGCGGGCGTGCAGCCGAGCGCAGGGCACCGCGCCGGCCAGCGCGCCGAGTTCGAGGAAGCTCTGGTAAGGCCACTGCGCGGCGAACGGCGCTGCCCGCGCCGCGTCCGCCCTGGCGGCGGGGAGTTGGCCGTGGTGGCGGGGAGCTTCCTGGCTTGCGGCAAGACGAGGGTGCCCGCCCGTGTGCTGCGTCCGGTTGCTCGTCTTGCAGTGCATGATCGTGTCCTTAGTGCGTCCCGCGCGCCTGGCTGGCGGGCTGGTGCCTGGTGAGGTCGAGCCGGTCCAGGGCGGCCTCGATCTCCGAGACGCGGTGCGGCCCGACGCCCCGGATCTGGCCGAGCTGGTGCCCGGCGTGCAGGTCGATCACGTCGCCGACCGTGCGCGGCCCGTCGAACGGCGCGTCGTAGGCACGGGTCAGCGGGTTGAAGCTGTGGAACGACAAGACGGTGAGCAGGCACTCAACCGGGCAGTCACGGGTGACCGGCCCGTGGTGGGGAACCCGTGAACCGGGCGCGGTCAGCACCTCACCCATGAGCAGCCCTCCCGGTCCCGACGGGACGCAGGAGCGACATCGCCCGCGTGACCGCCCCGACCACCGACCCGGCGACGCTGGCCGGGTCAGCGGCCTGGCCGCATCCCTCCGGCGCGGCAATGAGGGCGGCGGCCTCGCACTGGTAGTCGCGTGTCCAGGTCAGGCCGCCGTCGTCGGTCACGCAGACCTGCCCGCCGTCGTCGCCTTGTCCGGGAACGGTCGCGATGATCTCGGCGAAGGTGTCGAAAGCGGTCTCGTCGGTGTAGACCGCCAGCTCCACGTCCAGGCCCCGGGCCTTCAGCTCCAGGCCGACGATGCCCTTGAACGTGACGTTCTCCCGCTGGTGCCCCGAGCCCAGGCGCGGCTGCGGCCCGGTGCGGCCGGTCAGCAGGACGGTGGCCAGGTCCGCGGTCAGGTCCGGGTCGGCGTCGTCCGGGGACCAGGGCCAGTACTCCCACTCGGCGCTGCCGCCCTCGCCGACCGCCAGGGTGCACCGCGCCCCCGGCAAGGCGATGTCCAGGCGGCAGCCGTCCGCGTCGGCGGGCGGGCGGACTTCAAGCCCGGCGCCGGTGAGGCCGTCGACGACCAGGCGCAGCAACTCGCCCGGCGCGATGCGATCGGCAGTGCAGGTGGTTGTCACGTCGGGTCGTCCTTCCGGTCGTGATGGCCGCCGAGGACGGCCAGGTGGGCGAGCAGGGCAGCGGCGACCTGGTCCGGGCCGGCGGGCTGCCCGGCCGGGGGCTGGTAGTGCCACTCGATCTCGATGCCGTCCCAGGTCGCGGTCACCGTGTCCGGCTGCGATTCGGCCAGGGACCGGCCGGGAACCGGGAGCCGGGCGATGACCCGGGCGGCCTCGGCCGTGCTGCGGCCGGTGTAGTGGCAGGCGACCTGGCCGTTGTCCTCGGCGGTTACCTCCACGTACGGGCCGCCGCGCAGGCCGGTCACCTTGAAGACGGCCGGGTCGCGCCCAGCCGGGAACGCGACGGTGTACCCGTGTTCTTCCAGCCGCTCCGCCAGCAGCTTCGCCATCTCGCCCGCGACCGCCCGTGTGCTCACCGGCCCGCCGTCCCCGCGCAGGCGGCCAGGACGGTGGCGGCCGGGCGGGCGAGCAGGCCGGCCAGGGCGTCCGGCTGGCCGAGGATCACCGGCAGCAGCGCCGGGCGAGGCATGCGCAGCGAGTCCGCGAACTGCAGGAGCTGCCGGATGTCGTAGATGCCCTGCCGCCGCCCGGCTTCCCAGTACCAGATCACGCTCTCCGAAAGCCCGGTCCGCTCGCCCAGCTCCCGCCGCGACACCCCGGCCGCCGCCCGGTAGATGACCAGGACGGCGGGGAAGTCCAGGCGCGCCAGCGCGTCCCGCATCGGCCCCGTGTCCCACACCCACGCCGCCATGTCATCGCGGACGTCGAGATGCTGCCGGTCGAACAGCGCCCGCTGGCACGGGGTGCAGAAACCGCCCGGGTTATAGCCCGACAGGCGCGTCTTGCGGCACGAACCGCAGACCCGAATCACCGTCCCGGCCTCGCTCATCCGGCCTCACTTCCGTCCGCCTGCGCCGAGCCGCCCCGGACCAGCGCGAGCCGGCCAGGTGCCGCCGTAGCGACGCCGCCGCCTTCCCCCAGGCCAGCCGCGCCGGCCGGGCCGGATACCTCGATCACCAGGCGGGCCGGAACATAGGGCAGCGTCAGCGACATGCCCTCACTCGCCACGGCCTGCCCGTCGCCGGCCTGGCGGGCGAGGGCCTGCCCTGGTTCGGGCGCGTCGCCAGGAGCGGCCTCGGGCGTCTCCGCGAGCGCGACCAGTTCCCCGGCCGCTTCCAGCAGGTCGTCCAGGCGGGCCGCCACCCGAAGGGACGGCCGCTCGCGGCCGTGGACGACCTTCGACAGATCCGGGGCGCCGCACGGCACCCGGCGGGCCAGCTCCCGCAGCGACAGGCCGCGCGGCTCCGCCAGCGCCAGGACGCGTTCCCCGAACGGGGCCTCGGCCCGCAGGCGGCGCGTCAGCACCAGCCGGTCCTGCTGGGGCAGGCTCTCATGGTCGGCCAGGTCCAAAAGGCACAGCACGTCGGTGTCGTAGACGCAGGCCAGCAGGCACAGCACGTACACCGACGGCCTGCGCTCACTGTAGGGCCACTGCTCGACCTCGCACAGGTGAGCGCCGGTCATGCCCGCGCGGGCCTTCGGGTCGGTGCCCTCGCGGGCGGCCCGCTCGTTGAACCGCTCCGCGGCCTGGGTCAGCGACCACCCCCAGGCCAGCCGGTACGCCTCACGCGGGCGCGCCTGGTACCGGCGCGATAGCTCAGCGGCGATCTCGTCATAGCTGAATCCCAGGCCGCGCATCCGGTCCCGCAGCCTGTCCAGCTCGGCGGTGAAGCCCTTGCCCCTGGCCCCGGCCGGTGTCCCCGGCGCGGCCACGGCGCTGGGCTGGCTCATGTCAGAAACTCCTTTAATGTTCGTAGGCAATCTGGTAATGGCGTCATTTACAGCTTTTGAGCTACACCCGCGTAGAAAATAGTGCGGCCGGGCTGCTCGGGCATGAAGTCGTTGCGCCACTCCGAGACATTCACGAGTCCGGGCGTGACCATTTCAAGTCCGTCGAAGAACCGCAGGATCTCCGAGCGCGGCCTCGGGGCGCTCGGCGCGGTGGCCCCCTCGTACAGGTGCCCGACCCCTGCGGCTACGTCCGGGGTCGCGTCATCTGCGGTTACGTGCGAGACGGCAAGGTAGCTGCCCGGGGCCATGGCCCGCTTCAGCTTCTGCACGATCTCGTGCGGGCGTTCGGCGTCCGGGATGAAATGCAGAATTGCGATGAGGAGTATGGCAACGGGCTGGCTGAAGTCAATAAGCGATAGGAGCTGACGATCATTGAGTACTCCCTCGGGCTCGCGGAGGTCGCGGCAGATAGCGGCAACGGCGGGCTCGTCTGAGAGCAGGCGGCGGGACTCTTCCAGCACTTCGGCGTCGTAATCGACGTAGACCACCCTTGTGTCCCGCGCGACCAGGTGGGCGACGGAGTGGACCTGCCCGAGGGTCGGCAGGCCGCTGCCGATGTCCACGATCTGGCGTACCGGCGGCCGGGCGCTGCCAACGAGGTACCGGACGGCGCGGCCGAGGAACTGCCGGTTGTCATAACAGGCCACGCTGGCGTCCGGGACCAGCTCAAGAAGCCGCTCGGCGGCATGGCGGTCAGCCTCGCGGTAGTCCTTCCCTCCGAGCAGGTAGTCGTAGATACGCGCCGCGTTCGGCTTCCCGGCGCGTACGTCGGCGGCTGGTTCGCTTACATTCATCCCGCGACTTTCTCCTGTCTGCTCACCGTGACCTGACCAGACTGCTACCGGTCGAGCACGCGCCGCTCCCGTCACGGGCTACGCCACCTTGGATGACGCGGCGACGTAACTGCCGTCACGAGTACCGCCTTTTGGCCATCAGCCCTGGCCTTACGGCGGTTTCCGGCTGGTCTGCGGGCTTACGCTGGTGTCAGGCGCGATCCAGGGAGGATGCGATGCCGGGCGAACCGACGCTCTTGCGGACGCTGATCACTGCCAGACACTGGCAGCGGTACGAGACGTTCGCGGTGCAGTTCAAGCGGGCCGCCGGGAAGCTGGCCATCGAGGCCGGCGAGGAAGAGCTGGCGAAGATGTCAGTCTCGGCCCGCCAGTTCGAGCGCTGGTACGGCGGCAAGCTGCGCACCCTGCCTCACCCTGACGCGTGCCGGATTCTTGAGCACATGTTCGGCTACCCGGTGCAGCAGCTCCTGGCACCGGACGACCGGGCATCTCAGGAAACATCACTGATACTCGGGCAGGACGATCCCCGCCCCACCTCGGCAAGGGTGCCGGCGCAGGGTGTGATCTGGGCGCCGGGGACGCCCATTCCCGGTGATTTCGGGATCACAGAGGATTCCGCCCCGTCTGATTCGGAAAGGATTCTTGCCATGGCAGCACGCCGGGCAATGCGCTTCAGCGCTACCGCAGGTTCCACCAACATCGGCGGTGAGTCGCTGGAGCAATTGTGGGCCGAGACGGGCCGTCTCGCGGTCGCTTACCCGCAGCAGCCGCTGTCGGTGATCACAGGCGACATCGTGTCCCTTCAGGACCTCGTGTTCACGCTCCTGGAAGGCCGACAGCGCCCCGCCGAGTCCCGTGACCTGTACGTGATCGGAGGGCTCGCCTCCGGGATGCTCTCGAAGGCATCACACGACCTGCGCGACCCCGACACGGCCATGACCCACGCCCGGACAGCCCTGCTGTGCGCCAACAACGCCGAGCACCCCTCGCTCGCCGCCTGGGTCCGGGGACTTCAGTCCCTGATCACCTACTGGGCGCTGCGCCCGCGCGAGGCGCTGGAGTACGCCCAGCTCGGCCAGCAGCTCGGCGGAACCACGGGGTCGGTCACCGTCTGGCTGGCCAGCCTGGAGGCACGCGCGTGGGCGCGCCTCGGCAACGGCGCGGCCAGCAGGCAGGCCATCGCCCGCGCGTCGGAGCTGCGCGAGCAGCTCGCCCGCAATGACCTGGACGAGATCGGCGGCATGTGCTACTTCTCCCGCCCTCGCCAGCTTTACTACGCCAGCGACGCCGGGGCCGCCCTGCCCGAGCACGACGAGTCGGGCCTGCGCGAGGAAACCGAGGCGTTCGCCGCCGATGCCATCGCCGCCTACGTGCAGGCGCCAGACGAGGAGAAGTCCTTCGGCGACGAGGCAGGCTCACGGACCGACCTCGCCATCGCGCGCATCCGCTCGGGCAACCTCGAAGGAGCCAGGGAAGCCATCCAGCCCGTCCTGGACCTGCCCGTCACGCTGCGGATCAACGGGGTCGTCACCAGCGTCCTGGACGTGCACCGCGCCGTCACGGCGCGAGCCGCAGACGCCCCGCTGGCCCGCGACATCCAGGAAGAGATCGAAGCCTACTGCCGGACGCCCGCAGCGGCGCTGCCGCGCTAGCACGGAACCAGGACATGCACCCAGTTCTCCTCGAAGGCTCCGCGGTGATGCTGCGCGAGCTGACCGACGCGGACAGCCCCGCGCTCCACAAGGTCTACGGCAACGACGAGGCGACCCGGCACCTCAGCTTCGAGCCGCGCACCGCCGACCAGGTCGCCGGCATCGTCAGCGCCGCCATCCGGTCCGCCACCGCCGATCCCAGGACCGAGTACATGCTCGCGGTCGCGGGCAAGGACGAGGAACTAATCGGGGCCGCGCGGCTCGGCACAGGCGAGCACGAGAGCGCAACGATCGGCTTCGCCCTCCGCCCGGACCAGTGGGGCCAGGGCAAGGGGCTGGAGACCGTCCGCCTCCTGCAGCGCCTCGGCTTCACCGAACTCGGCCTCCACCGCATCTGGGGAGCGCGCAGCCCCCTCAACGAGGCATCCGCCCGCACCCTGCAGGCAGCCGGGATGATCGAGGAAGGCACCATCCGAGGGCACCTGTACACGCGCGGAGCATGGCGGGACTCCGTGGTCCACTCCATCCTGCGCGAGGAGTTCGAAGCCCAGCAACAATAGACTCCGCCGCACATGTACCGCATCGCGATCTCCGGCCACCGGGGCCTGCCCGGCCCGACCGCGCGCCTGGTCGACCAGGCCCTGCGCGCGGCCCTCGCCGAACGCGCGCCCGACATCACTGGCCTGTCCTGCCTGGCCGACGGGGCCGACCAGATCTTCGCCCGCGCCGTCATCGACCTCGGCGGCACCCTCGAAGTCATCGTCCCCGCCGCCGAATACCGCGCCGGGCTCCCGGCGGACTCCCACCCCGGGTACGACGCCCTGTTCGCCCAGGCCGCCGCCATCCGCCGCCTTCCGTTCAACGCCTCCACGCCCGAGTCCCACATGGCCGCCAGCAGGCTCATGGTCGCCGAGGCGGACGAGCTGTTCGCGGTGTGGGACGGCGAGCCCGCACGCGCCTACGGCGGCACCGCCGACGTCGTGGCCTACGCCCGCGAGCACGGCACCCCCGTGCGCGTGATCTGGCCCGACGGCGCACAGCGCGGCTAGCGGCCGGGGAGGCAACGCACCGACCATACCGATGCCGTGGTCCGCAGATATACCTGCGGTGTACCTGCCATATACCAGGCCAGGCGGCCAGCGTCGGCGACCTGCGCTGTAGGGAACGGGTGTAGTTGGCGGATCAGCGAAGTTAGTTGGCGGTACTTGGCAATTTTTCAGCGAGATGGCGATTCGGCCTAGGACTCCCCTTGGCCGGTCTGCTTCGCTTAGTGAATGCCGCCATCACACCCCTACCGCGACACGGCCCGCGTCATCCTCGCCAGCCCTGATGACCGCGTCCTGCTGTTCAGGCACCTCCTGCCGGCCCCGTGGGCGCGAGAAGGGTGGCTGACGCCAGGCGGCGCCATCGAGCCTGGGGAGACTCCCGCGCAAGCCGCCGTGCGGGAACTGTCCGAAGAGACCGGGCACCTGGTCCCGGCAACCGCAATCGGGCTTGAGGTGGCGGTCGATTCTGGCCAGTGGCAGGACGCGAGCGGCACCACGATCACCACTACGAACTGGTACTTCTTCACCCGCGCAGCCGACCGTCTCATCGATCTGACCGGTCAGGACGCCAGCGAGCGCCTCGATCTCCTCGGCCACCGCTGGTGGACCATCGCAGAGCTTCGAGCGACTCACGACCTCGTGTTCCCCGTCGGGCTACCCGCCCTCCTGCGGCGACTGCTGGACGGCCACAGGCCACACGACCCGGTCCGTCTCCCGTGGACCTAGCCGAAAACCCCGAGAAACGTGATGATCTTGGTGCCACCACCGCAAGCAGGTTGCAACTACCAGTGTCCGGATCAACTCACCCTGCCAGGCTAGTGGTAACCAACTCGCCAACTAGTATCCCGCGCCTGAGATTAACGGGTTAAGTCTGTAGCCTGGTGGTATGTCGCAGATTCAGATGGCCGTGCCGCTGGTGCTGGCGGATGAGGATCGTGCTGAGCTTGTCCGCTGGTCGGATG
>JBOHCG010000338.1:0-8443 GCA_050698735.1 Streptosporangiaceae bacterium
GACGGTGCGAATGTCGCGGCTGAGCAGGAACAGGCCTGAGGCGCAGAACACGGCGAGGATCGCCCACAGCCCGTTCCTCACCCCGAGGGCCGTGCCGAGTGCCCCGGCGAGCAGGGCGCCGAGGGGGATCGCGCCGTACGCGAGGAAGCGCATGCTCGCGGTCACCCGGCCGAGCATCGCGGGCGGGCAGTACTCCTGGCGGAAGCTGCCGAGGATCACGTTGCCGATCACGATGCCGCCTGCTACCAGTGCCGAGCCCGCCACGTAACAGGCGAGCCGCGGCCCCTTCGCGGTGAGCGGGATCAGCAGGCCGGACAGCCCGCAGCCCAGGGTGGTCAGCAGCAGCGCGCGGGCGGTGCCGAGCACCCTGGCCAGCCTGCGGGCGACAAGCGCGCCGAGCAGGCCGCCGAGTCCGCTGGTGGCGGTCAGCACGCCGACCGCGCCTGGGCTGAGGCCGACCACCCGGATGAGAAAGACCACGACCAGCGCCAGGTTGCCGGTGTATGCCAGGTTGGAGACCGCCGCGTAGCCGGTGAAGAAGCGCAGGTAGCGATCGCGGGCCACGAACCGGATGCCTTCCCAGGTCTGGTCGTACAGGCGACCGCGCAGCGGCGGCCCGGCGGGCAGGTCCGGCACGGCGGGCAGGTCCGGCACGGCGGGCAGGTCCGGCACGGCGGGCGAAGCGGGGCGGATGCGAAGCAGGCAGGCGGCGGAGACCAGGAAGCTAGCGGAGTTGAACAGCAGCGCGGGGGCGGCGCCGATCGCCTCGGCGGCAAGGCCGGCCAGGCCGCGGCCGCCGATGGAGGCAACCTGCGCGCCGCCCTGCAGCTTGGCATTGCCCTCCACCAGGTCCGCCGCGGTAACCAGCGACGGCAGGTAGACCTGGTAGGCGGTGGCGAAGAACACGTTGGCCGCCCCGGCCAGCAGCGCCACGGCGACGACCTGCGCGGTGTCGAGCACGCCGAGCCAGGCGGCGACAGGCAGGCTCGCGTACAGCAGCGCGGAGATCAGGTCGCAGGCGATCATCAGCGGCCTGGTGGCCAGCCGGTCCACCCAGGCGCCGACTGGCAGGCCGATCACCAGCCAGGGCAGGTAGGCCGCCGCGGTCAGTGTCGAGACGGCGAACGTGCTTGCCCGCAGCGCCGTCACCGCAAGCAGCGGGACCCCGATGGCGGCCATCGAGCTGCCGGCCCCGCTGATCGTCTCGCCGATCCACAGCAGCCGGAATTTCCGGTGCCAGAGCAGGCCGCCCCGGCGGCGCGCCCGTGCAGGCGTCACGGGCCCTGGCGGTCGCGGTGGCGGTGTTCGGCCTGATGGCGGCCCGTCCCGCGGGCCCGGGTTTCCGCCACGGTGGCGCCCAGCATCTCCTCGGCCACGGCCGACCACAGCGTTTCGCGGGCGGCGTCCAGTACGCCGGGGTCCGGCGGGTCGACCCGGCCGATCGCGGCGAGCAGGTCAAGGTCCGGTGCGGGGTGCTCGGCTGGTGTCATGCGTCCTCCTCGGCGTGGCCGGCGCGGGCCAGGACGGGGCGCAGCGCCGCGCGGGCCCTGTGCAGGCGGCTGCGCGCGGTGCCCTGCGGGATGCCGAGCACCTCGGCCGCCTCCGCCGGGGTCAGCTGCTCCCACGCGACCAGCAGCAGCACGTCGCGCTCGTCGGGCGGCAGGGCGCGGAGCGCCGGCAGCAGGGCCCCGGCCTGCGCCGTCGAGTCCAGCCGGTCCACCACGTCATCCCACGGGTCCCAGGAGTCGGTCACGGCCTGGTGAGCGTCGTCCCCGTTCGTCCTCCAGTGCAGCCGCAGCACGTTCCTGGCGATGCCGTACAGCCACGGCCGCGCATCCGGCCGGCCAGGGTCGTAGCCGGCCCGGCCGGCAAACGCCCGGAGCCATACCTCCGCGAGCAGGTCGTCGGCGACCTGGCGGCCCGCCCGGCGGGCGAGGAAGCCGTGCACGGCGATCTCGTGACGCCGCACGACCTCGGTAAACGCGTCCGGACGGCCGTAGATGGACCGCTCGATCAGCGCACCGTCGGTATCCACGTCACCCCATCGGCTCATCGGGTTCCTGCTAACCCGTTATTGCCGCAAGCGCGGCTGAGCGTTCGGCCGAAGGCTACCGCCGGCGGTTACTGCTGCGGGTGCTTGCGCTGGGCGTAGATCACGTTGATGACGCCGACGATGACCCAGATCAGGGCCATGAGCATGATGGCGGCCACTCCTGGGGACCCCTTCAGCACGATCACTGTCACCAGCAGGGCGACCAGCATGGAACCGATGGCCAGCATGATCGACTGCCGGGCGGGATAGTCGGCGCGTGCGGCACGTGCCGCGCGCCGTTCGGCGCGGATCATGCGCTTGGCCCGGCGGCGCTGGTGCCTGCACCCCGCGTACCTGTCCAGCTGGGTCAGGATGCGGCCGTCCACCTCGGCGGTGACCCGGTTGTCGATCTGGGCCGCGATCCGCTTGTCGATCTCCGCGCCGATGCGCTCTACCAGGCCCTCGGCCAGCGCCTGGTCATAGCCGGGGCCGAGGTCCTGCAGGGCGGCCGCCGAGGCGGCGATCTCTGCTTCTTGCTCTGTGGTGGCCATCATGCCCCTCCGAACGTTTCGTCGACCCCTGCCGAAACGTTACGGGCCCAGGCAGCCAGGCGGAATGCGACTAGCACCCATTCGCGTCCTGGGGTTTCCCCTACCGCGGCTCAGCGCTGGGTCTGGAACGGCTCGATAAGCTGCTCGGCCATCAGCAGCAGGGCGGAGCCCGCCGTGGCGTCCTGCTCGACCGGGACCGGGCGGCCGTCGAGGCCGGTGCGCCCCGCGGTGGCGTCGCGGCCAGGGAACCTGGCCCGGCCCGAAAGGACGTCCCAGATCGTCAGCACGACGCCGAGGTTGACGTCCTGGGTCTCCCGCGCGTGGTGCAGCCGGTGGTAGGCGGGGCTGACGAGCACCCGGCCCAGCGGGCCGAAGGTCCAGCGGAGGTTGGCGTGCTGCAGGGTGCCGATGCAGACGTAGATCGTGATCAGCACCGGGGCTATCGCGCGCGTCGGCATCAGCACCACGACAGGGATCGTCGCGAGCAGGAACCCCGTGGTGTGCATGAGCGGATGCGCGCGGAACGACGTCAGGACGCTCAGCTCCTCCTGGCTGTGGTGCAGGGCATGGAAGCGCCAGAGCGGGTCGAGCCGGTGATCGGCGTAGTGCGCCAGCCAGTTGGCGAAGTCCATGCCCACGATCGTGAGCGGGACGAGCAGCCAGCCGGGCCAGCGCTGTACCGCTCGCAGCTCTATCCACGGCAGGTGATTCTCGGCCAGCGTCGCCGCTCCGACGCTGAGCAACGTCATCAGCGGGATCACCACGATGGCGTGCAGGACCAGGAAGCACGCGTCCTGGACGTGGCCGCGGGCGAGGACAGGACGGCGCTCGGCAGGCCAGATCCGCTCGCAGATCCCGGTCGCCACGACGAGCGCCACCAGGAGCGGGGCGGCCAGCTCGGCCCGGCCCGCGGACAGCACGGATTCGAGGCTGCCCTGCCTGAGCAGGTCCGCGACCGCCACCCACAGGATCAGCGCCGTTATCCCGGCAAGGATGAACGAGGCCGGGTACACGCGCCGCCACCACGCGGGCCGGATTCTTGCTCGCAGCTCGATCTGCGAAGCGGACACGAGAGCGCTCCTGTCTGCAAATGGGCCTTCAGTTGAACATTACGTCCGGTGGCTTGGGAAGGTTCAGCACCGATGCGGCGTAAATCCAACAAACAGGATTGATTGATCAATCTCGATTGATGTATGGTGGCTGCATGGCCGTCCAGCGAGACAGCGTGCCACCGGGATTCTTGCGGCTGGCGGGGCATCCGGTGCGGTGGCGGCTGCTGACCGAACTGGCGCGCAGCGACCGGCAGGTCCGGGAGCTCGAGACCCTGATCGGACAGCCGCAGAGCCTGGTCTCCTACCACCTGGGGCAGCTACGTGACGGCGGGCTTGTGGCTGCCAAGCGCAGCTCGGCCGACCGCCGCGACGCCTACTACAGGATCGACCTGGCCCGCTGCGGCGAACTGCTCGCGCAGGCCGGGACGGCGCTGCATCCCGGGCTGCGGCTCGTCCCCGCGCCCGCGGCGACGGTCGGGACGCGGACCCGGGTGCTATTCCTCTGCACGGGGAACAGCGCTCGCTCGCAGATGGCCGAGGCACTCCTTGAGGACCTGTCCGAAGGCGCGGTCGCGGCCGCCAGCGCGGGCAGTCATCCCAAGCGCCTGCACCCGAACGCGGTCCGCGCGATGCGCGAGTACGGCCTCGACATCAGCGGCCGCGAGGCCAAGCACCTGGACACACTCGCCGGGCAGCGCTTCGGCTACGTGATCAGCCTGTGCGACCGGGTACGCGAGGTGTGCCCGGAGTTTCCCGGGTCGCCGGAGACGGTCCACTGGAGCATCCCCGACCCGTCCGCAGCGGGGGGCAGCGACAAGGAGGCCTACCCGGTGTTCCGCCAGGTGGCCGCCGACCTGCGGATCCGGATCGGCTTCCTGCTCGGGCGGATCGCCGAGGAGGCCGGGTAACGATGACCGCACCGACCGGTCCTGAAAGCGCGGGGACGGGGTACCAGGCGAGCCTGGGCACGGTGCTGCGGGAGTGGGGCAGGATCGGCTGCATCGGATTCGGCGGGCCGCCGGCGCACATCGCGCTGCTGCGCCGGCTCTGCGTGGACGACAGGGGATGGCTGGACCCGCGGGAGTTCGAGGACGCGATCAGCGCGTGCAACCTGCTGCCCGGCCCGGCCTCCACCGAGCTGGCGATCTACTGCGCGTGGCGGGTGCGCGGCCGGCCGGGCGCATTGGCGGGCGGCGCGGCGTTCATCGTGCCAGGGCTGATATGCATCCTCGCGCTCTCCGTCCTGTTCCTGGCGGGCTCGCCGCCGCTGTGGGTGCGGGGACTGGGCGCGGGGGCCGGCGCCGCGGTCGCGGCGGTCGCGATCCAGGCGGGCTGGTCGCTGCTGATGGCCAGCTGGACACGCGCCGCCGCGCGGCGCGCCCGGTGGGTCGTGTACCTGCTGGCGGGCGGGACCGCGGCCGCGACCATCGGCCCGTGGCTGGTTCTCGTGCTGCTCGGCTGCGGCGTCGCCGAGCTGGCCATCCGGCACGCGGCTAGGGAGAAGGGCGAAGGCACAGGCAAGCCGGGGCCGGTAACGCATGGGGTCGTTGCGGTTCCCGTGGCGGCCGGGCTGGCGCTGGCGAGAGAACATGCGGGCGGGCTGGCGCGGGCAATGTGGGCGAAGGCGCATGCGGGCGGGCTGGTTCGGGCGGCGGCTCACGCGGGCGGACTGGCACGGGTGGGGGTGGCGGCGGCCGGCGGAGGGGTGCTGGCATCGGTGGCCTGGGTGGCGTTCAAGGTTGGGGCACTGTCGTTTGGCGGGGGGTTCGTGATCATCCCTCTGATGCGTGCGGACGCGGTGGGGCGGGGATGGATGACAAGCGGGCAGTTCCTTAACGCGGTGGCGCTCGGCCAGATCACGCCGGGACCGGTGGTGCAGACGGTGGCCGCAGTGGGATACGCGGCGGCAGGAGTCGGGGGCGGGCTGCTCGCGGCGTTGGTGGCGTTCTCGCCGTCGTTCGCCTTTGTCCTCGGCGGGGCGCGGTACTTCGGGTCGCTGCGCGGCAGCAAGCGCGCGCAGGCGTTCCTGGAAGGCTCGGGGCCCGCGGCGATCGGGGCGATCCTTGGCTCGGCGATCCCGCTGACCGCCGCGCTGGGCGAGGCTTGGCAGTACGCGGTGCTCGCGGGGGCGGTGGTGCTGCTGCTTGGCTTGCGTCGGGGGGTGGTGTTTACGCTGGTCGCGGCCGCCGCGGTGGGTCTGGCCGTGGCGCTGGCCGGCGGGCCGCTGCCGCACTGAACGGGGGTTCTTGCCGATGGGCTACCTGGAGGCCGGCGACGTTCGGCTGCTCCGCGGCCATGGCGTGGTCGGCGACATCCTCGGCCAGTTCTTCGACGCCTCCGGCCGGGTGGTCCCGCTGCCCATCCACGATCGCAGGATCGGCATCGAGCTTTCCGACCTGGCGCAGATTCCCAAGGTGGTCGGGGTGGCGGGCGGCCTGCACAAGGCGGAAGCCATCCTCGGCGCGCTGCGCGGCCGGTTCCTCGACGTGCTCGTAACCAACGAGCTCACCGCGCTGCGGCTCCTTGAGCTGGAACGCGAGCGTCCCGCAGGGTGATGGCCGGCGCTCAGGGTGCGGCTTGCAGCCTGGCGGTATCCGCTGCGGCACCGAGCCAGGCATAGATCTCCGTCGCCGCGGTGCGGGTGGCCGCGGCCCGCTCGCCGTCCCCGGCGCGGGCGAACTCCGCCGCAGCCGATTCCAGCGCCGCCGCCCGCGGCAGCGGCCAATCGGCCTCGGCGTAACGATCCGCCGCGGCGAGCAGCCTGCAGCTTGAGGACCTGGCGGCGGCGTGTGCCGAGCAGGGGCGGTTCGAGTTCATGGTGGTGGGGCTGCCGCTGCGGCTGCCCGGCGGGACCGGGTCGCCGTGGAATCCGATCGCTATTTTCTTACCGTTTTGAGGGAGGTCGTGTTACGTGATGCGGCTGTTCGAGACCAACGTGCGCGGCACCTGGGTGGTCTGCACGGAGGGCGCGAAGCAGATGATCCGCGAGGGCCACGGCGGCGCGATCTGCGGCGTCAGCTCGATCTCCGCGCACGTGGGCGCGCCCTACCAGACCGCGTACTGCGGTACCAAGGGCGCGATCAGCATGCTGGCCAAGGCGCTCGGCTGCAACCTCGGAGAGCACGGCATCCGGGTCAACGCGGTCGAGCCCGGCTGGGTGACGACGCCGATGAGCGCGCCGATGATGGAGGACCCGGCCGCGGTGAAGTACTACACCGACCGCATCGCCGTGCACCGGGCCGCCCAGCCATCGGAACTCGCCGCCACGATCGCCTACCTGCTCTCCGACGACGCGAGCTACGTGACCTGCGCGACGCTGCTGGCCGACGGCGGCTTCATCGTGAACGCCGAGATGTGATGGCTTCTGTTACGGCGGGCTTGCGGGATGCGCTGCGGCGGCCGCCGCCGCCGCTGCCGTACCACCCGCTGTTCCGGTTCTACGAGGGCGGCGCGCTGACCAGGTCGTTTCGCGGGCTGCCCGATCGGCCCGACGACTGGTGGCCGGAGGACTGGGTGGGCTCGTGCACCTGCGCGGGCAACGCCGATCCGGACGGGCGGGTCCAGGGCCTGAGCATGGTGGAGCTGCCGGGTGCCGGGCCGGTCACGCTGCGCAGTGTTGTCGAGGCATGGCCTGCGGAGATGCTGGGCTCCTCGTTTTCTGGCGAGGGGCAGACCGGGGTGCTGGTGAAGCTGCTGTCCCGTGTCGCACCCGGCGAAGATCGCGCTGCTCGCCTCGCTGGCCGCCCGGCGCCGGATCCTGGTCGCGGTCGACGAGGCGGCGAGGCGGCGAGGCGGCGAGGCGGCGAGGCGGCGAGGCGGCGAACGTGACGATCGCGGGGCACCCGCACACGTCGTTCAGGTTCGACGAGGAGCATGGCATCTTCGCCGCGCCTGACGGGCTCTTCTCTGCGGATCGGCGACTCGGTCGCGCTAGTTCCCGGCTACTCCCCCACGACGGCCAACTGGTACGACGTCTACCACGTCGTCCGGGACGACGTGGTAGTTGACATCTGGCCCATCCTCCCCCGCGGCCCCGGCCACCACGGCCTGGCCGTCGGCTGAGCCCGCATCCGCGCCGGATTTGACGACGACGATGGACCATCGTGGTTGCTGGGGGAATGACGATGGACCATCGTTGTGGTAACTGGGTGGTCGCCTGGTGAGGCTTAAGAGGCTGGTGGGAGTGATGGGTCAGGAGAAGCGGGCGATCTGGCGCATCTTGTTCATGGCGTCCAGGGCGGCGACCTTGTAGGCCTCGGCCAGGGTGGGGTAGTTGAAGACGGCGTCGACCAGGTAGTCGATGGTGCCGCCGCAGCCCATGACGGCCTGGCCGATGTGGACAAGCTCGGTCGCGCCGGTGCCGAACACGTGGACGCCGAGCAGCGTCCGGTGATCGAGCGAGACGAGCAGCTTCAGAACGCCGTACGAATCGCCCACGATCTGCCCGCGAGCCAGCTCGCGGTAGCGGGAGACGCCGACCTCGAAGGGGACGTTCTCGTGGGTGAGCTCTTCCTCGGTCCGCCCGACGAAGCTGATCTCCGGGATGCTGTAGATGCCGATCGGCTGCACCTTGTCCAGCCCGTGCAGCGTCTCGCCGCAGGCGTGGTACGCCGCGACCCTGCCCTGCTCCATCGAGGTGGCGGCAAGGGCGGGGAAGCCGATGACGTCGCCGACCGCGTAGATGTGCGGCACCTCGGTGCGGAAGAAGTCATCGACCTTGATCCGGCCGCGCTTGTCGGCGGTCAGGCCGGCCGCCTCCAGGTTGAGGGCGTCGCTCGCGCCCTGGCGGCCAGCGGAGTACATGACCG
>JBOHCG010000339.1:0-8415 GCA_050698735.1 Streptosporangiaceae bacterium
GTGAAGGGCCGCGGCCGGGCCCGCGTGACGTGCCGCAGCGCGATCGCCGCGGCGGCGGTGAACGCGGCCCCGTACCCGGCCAGGATGACCGCGTCGACGGGCAGCGAGACCGTCCCGGTCAGGAATCCCTTGAACGCCCACTGGGTCAGCACGACAGCCCAGTGCACCGGCAGGGCCTGGCCGATGGCCTGTACCGGCCCGGTCTGGAACGACAGCGGCCCGAAGACGCCGCTGAGGAAGAACAGGGGAACCGGCACGGCCCGGGTCAAGACGGCGACCAGGGACCGGTCGCGTGTGGCCGTGCCGAGGGCGACGCCGGCGGCGACGAACACGGCCAGGGTGAGCAGGGCCACGCCGATCGCCATGAGGATCCGGGCCGGGCGGTCCCCGACGATGAACACCACCACTGCCAGCACGGCCGCCACGGCGGGCAGGGAGACCAGGAACGCGCCGAGCATCCGCCCGGCGAGGATCTGCCATGGCCGCACCGGGGCCAGCAGCAGGCCGCTGATCGTGTGCTGCTCGAACTCCCGGGCGGCGGCGTTCCCGGCCTGCAGCATGCCCGACACCATCAGCGCGATCACGATGACGCTCAAGGCGAGGAACGGAATGTAGCCGGTGTCCTGGCGGTAGGTGTCGTGGTCGACGACCGTGACGGGAACCTGGCCCGGCGAGACCGCTGCGTAAAACGAATCCAGGGCCAGCCGGATGCCGCGGTGCGCGTCGTCGGTCAGGTCCTCGTCCAGGTTGTTGACCGTCACCTGCACTGTCGCGGCCTGGTGGTGCCTGATCGCCGCGTCGAAGCCCGCCGGGATGGTGACCAGCGTGACCAGGGTCCCGGCCTGCATCTGGGCGGCGGCCTGCGCCTGGGACTCCACGCTGATCCGGAACGTGCGCGCCCGTCCCATAGCGGCGGCGAACTGCCGGGCGTAGGACCCGTGGTCGTGCAGCACCACCGCGGTGGGCTGGCTGGAGCCCGCCAGGACGAACAGCGACATCATGATCAGGTAGTTCACCGGCAGCGTGACGGCCTGGATCATGCTCATCCGCTCGGTGACCGCGATCCGCATGTCCTTCACCGCGCAGGCCCAGACCGGCAGCACGGCGCGCAGCACGGCGGTCACCGCACCGCCCGGAAGCCGCCGGTCAGTTCCCGGAACGCCTCATCCAGGCTGGGCGTCCGGGCGGTGATGTCGCAGATCCGGGCGCCGCGGCTGGTCAGCAGCGTGATGAGCCGCCCGGTGATGCCGTCGCGGGTGGCGGTGGTGACATCCAGCCGGTACACGCCGGGCTGCTCGCCGGCGGTCACCTCGGCGCGCGGGACGCCCGGGTCCTGGGCCAGCACCCGGCATGCGTCCTGCATGATCGTCTCGGTCGCGGCCGCGGCCAGCACGGTGATGACCGTGCCGCCGAAGCGCCACTGCAGGTTCACCGGCGTGTCCACCGGGGCGGCCAGCCTGCCGTCCCGCAAGATGGCGACCCGGTCGGCCAGGGCGCTGGCTTCTTCCATCAGGTTGGTGGTCAGCAGGACCGTGGTGCCCTCGTCGCGCAGGGCGCGGATATGGTCCCACAGCACCGCGCGTTCGACCGGGTCCACGCCCAGCGTGGGCTCGTCCAGGATGATCAGCGCAGGGGAGTGCAGCAGCGCCCGGGCGATCGCCAGCCGGCGGGCCATCCCGCCCGACAGCGTGCCGGCCCGCTGGCGGGCCTGCCCGGTCAGGTTGGCCAGCCGCAGCGCGGCGTCGACCCGCTCGCGCCGCTCCCGGCCCCGGTAGCCGTACAGCCAGGCGTGGAACCCCAGGTTGAACCGGGCCGTCAGCTGGTCGTACAAGCTGGTCTCCTGGGTGACGACCCCCATCAGCCGCCGGGCGTGCTGCGGCTGGCGGCCGAAGACCTGCACCGTGCCGCGGCTGGGGGTCATCAGGCCGGTGATCAGGTTGATCGTGGTGGTCTTGCCCGAGCCGTTCGGGCCGAGCAGCCCGAAGATCTGGCCGGGTGCGACGGTCAGGTCCAGCCGGTCGACCGACGGCCGGTCACGGCCCGGGAACCTCATGGTGAGGTTCACCAGCCGGATCGCCGGTCGGTCCGGGCGCTGCCCGGGTCGGGGTACGGGCGGGCCGGGCCGTGCGTGTCCTCGTGCTGCCGCTGCGGGCGGATGCCGGGCCGGACCGCGCTGCCGCACCGGCGTGGCCAGCGTGATCGGCGCCGCGGCGTGACGGCCCGCGCGCTGTGGCGGGGCCGCAGGCGCCGCCCCGGCCCGTGCGCGGCGCGGGAGGTCAGGGCTGGCTGCTGCGGCGCTGGCCATGTCAGGGCCGCCATCCTCCGCGTGCGGATACCTGATGATCCTGCTCGAGCTGCCGGGTGAGGTCCTCGTCGTAGGCGGTCCCGTAGGGTGCGGCGATCCGAGCGAGCGCGGCGGGGGCGAGCTGCCCGGACCGGGTCAGGGCCTCGAAGTCTTCGAAGAAGCCCAGCATCTCGGTCCCGGGCAGGCTGCCCTCGAGCTGCCGGGCGGGCTGGTGCCGGTCCGGGTTCCACACGGCGTGGATCATCCCGGCCGGACGCCAGATGAAGGCGCCCGGGCCCAGGGTGTAGATGTCGGGGCCGGCCAGCACGCACAAGGTTCCGGCGGTGACGATGGCGAACTGGGCTGTCCGCTCGTGCCGGTGGGCGGGGACGAGCATCCCGGGCGGGATGTCCTGCTCGTGCAGCATGAGCCGGCCGCCGCACATGCCCGGGCTGACCTTGAGCGTGACCGGCAGGCCGCCTGATTCGATCAGCCGCCCGCCTGCCGCCGGCAGGTACTGCGCAAGCGCGGCCTCGCCGGCCGCGGGGGGGCCGGGTGGGCTGGATGGTGCAGGGGTCATGCGCTGTCTCCTCAGAACAAGCCGCGGATGCTGCCGCCGCCGACGTCCCAGGTGGCCCCGGTGACGAACGACGCGCGGTCGGAGGCCAGGAAGCAGATCACGTCCGCGATCTCCTCGGGCCGGCCGATCCGGCCCAATGGGAGCTGCCGGCGGGACAGCTCGCGCTCGACCGCCTCGGCTGGCGGGAGGCCGTACTGCGCGGCGAGGTTGGCGGCGATCCCGCCGGGCCGGGACCACAGCCCGGTCCATACCGGCCCGGGCGCGACCGCGTTGACCCGGACGTGCGGCGCGGCGGCCAGGGCCAGGCTCTTGGCGAATCCGAGCAGGGCGACCTTGCTGGCCTGGTAGTCGGCCGGGCTTGCCTCGGGCTGCTTGGCCAGGTCCGACGCGGTGATCACGACCGCGCCGCGGCGGCGCCCGGTCATGCCGGGCAGCAGGTAGCGGGCGGTCCGGACGGCAGGATAGAAGTTCACGTCCATCGTGGCTTGCCAGTCCGCGTCGGTGAGCTCGTCCAGGGTCCGCCAGCGGCACTGGCCGGCGTTGCTGACCAGGATGTCCACGACTCCGCCGGTCCGGGCCAGGGCATCGGTCATGGCCAGTTCGACGCCCGCCGCGGTGGACAGGTCCGCCGCGATCACCACGGGCGCAGCCCCGCCGGGCAGCAGCTTCGCGGCGGCTGCCAGCCCGTCCTTGTCGGCATCGACCAGGACGACCCGGGCGCCCTCGGCGGCTAGGGCGGCGGCGGCCGCCTGGCCGATGCCGCTGGCCGCGCCGGTGATCAGCGCGATGCGGCCCGCGAGTCCCAGGTCCACGATCAGGCCGCCACCTCGGTGCTGATGACCAGCAGGGGCCTGCCGCCGTCGAGGTTGCGGACTGTCACGCCGGCGTCGAGGCTGGTTGCCGCGCACAGCCCGGCGCCGCCTTTGACCGCCGCGTCTCCGGCGGCGATCTCCGCGGATCCGCCGACGACGAACAAGACCTCGGTCACGCCGCCGGCCAGCTGGTAGGGGCCGAGGACGTCGTCCGCCGGGACCTCGATCAGGGTGAACCGGCGCCACGGCCCGGTCAGGTACCGGGTGAGGTCCACCACGGCAGCCCGGATGTCCTGGCCGTGGCCGCCGCCGCGGTATCCCTGGCAGTCCTGCAGCTGCTGCGGCATCGCGACCACGACCGGCGCGCACAGCGGCGGGGCGGCGGCGGGCAGCACCTCCACGACGAAGAAGCACATCATCTGCCCGGCGTCGGCGGGCACCCCGATGCCGTGGATGGTGCCCAGCGGGCAGGTGATCATCTCGCCCGCGGTGACGGGGGTTTCCTCGCCGTTGATCGACATCACGGCGGTGCCCGACAGGATGTAGTAGATCTCTTCCCGGGTGGCGTGCAGGTGGCGGCCGCACGACGCGCCGGGCGGCAGCTCGACATACTCCACGCATCCCCAGCCGCCGGGCTGGTGCATGCCGTTGACCAGCTGCTTCCAGCGGGCCGCGCCGGTCCCGCCGACGAGGTGGCGGACCTCGCCGAGCCCGGAGATGTCCGTGGTGATCACCCCGTACCGGGCTGCGGCCGGGATCCGCGGTGCCGCCCCGATCGGCGTCCCGGCCGTCATGCCGCACCCGCCGGGGCGCCGGTCCGGCTGCGGATGCCTTCGAGCACCACGTCTTCGGCGACCTGGGTGATCCGGGCGCCGCCTGGCGCCCGGATCCTGCCCAGCCGGTCGAGCAGGACCATGTCGATGCGGCCGTCTACGGGCGGCAGGTATCCGCGCTTGTTGTCACGGCGGAGAATTTCCAGGAACTGCCGGGCCGGCGGGCCGGCCGGGACCGTGACCGGCGCTCCGCAGCGCAGCAGCAGGTCCTCGTGGATCTGCCCGGCCGACGGGTCCAGGTATCCCAGGATGGCGGCGACCCGGGCGGCGACCAGGCCGCCCACGCCGATCGCCAGGCCATGGCTGAGTCTGTACACCAGCTCGAACATGTGCCCGCAGGTGTGGCCGTATTCGCAGGCCAGCGCGGCACCGGTCTCGTGCGGGTCGTCGCGCATGACCGACTGCTTGGCATCCAGGCACATCCCGGTGACCCACAGCAGTTCTGCCGGGTCGTAGTCGGCGGCCGGCCGCAGCAGCGCGGCCAGCGCCTGGATCTGGTCCGGGCAGATCGCCACGACGTTCTTGATCGCCTCGCAGAGTCCGGCGCGGATCTGGTCAGCGGGCAGGTACTGGAGGAAGTCCAGGTTCCCCCACACGAAATCCGGCGATTTGAACGTGCCCAGGTGGTTCTTCCCGCTCGCGGAATTCACCGCCTGCTTCAGTGAGGGCGTGGAATCCCACAAGGCCAGCGCGGTAGTCGGCATGTGAATCAGCCGGATGCCCCGGTACAGCAGCGCGGCGAGCAGGCCGGCCACGTTGCCGGCCAGGCCGCCGCCGAGCCCGACGATCACCGATCTCCGCGTGACCCCGCTGGTGACCGCATCCGCGGCCAGGCCGCCGACGGCGGCCAGGTGCTTGGCCTGTTCGCTGGCGGGAATCCGCAGCACCGTCACCGGCGCGAATCTCCCGAGGAACGCGGTGACAGGCTGTGCGGCCGCAGCTGGGACGCCGTCGGTCACGACGACCGCG
Source organism: Streptosporangiaceae bacterium (assembly GCA_050698735.1). Taxonomy (GTDB): domain Bacteria; phylum Actinomycetota; class Actinomycetes; order Streptosporangiales; family Streptosporangiaceae; genus Palsa-504. The sequence continues at coordinate 5,479 of JBOHCG010000339.1, forward strand.
AACCGGTCAGCAGCCGTCGCCTCCAGGCGGCCGCCGAGGTCCTCCCAGGCGGCAGGCCCGGAACGGACGGCGAACGGGTAGGAGTAGGTCCCGAACCGGAGCTGGCGGTCAAGCGCGGCACCGGCCGTTCCGGCCGCCCGGTCCGCGGCCGGGCGGGCATGGGCCCGCCGGGCCGCTTGTCGCGTCGTCGTCATGTACCGCACGATGACGCGCCGCACCCGGTGCCGGGAATCCCCGGCGGACAAGCCCGGCATGGTGCCCCTCGCGCTGGCAGCCCGCCGGGGCCGGGCTTTCCCGCGTCGCGGGGATCCCCGGGTCACCCCCGCGCCCGCCCGGCCCGCGGCCGGCATCAGGCGGGAACCATCATGGCCGCGGCCGGGAAGCGGCCCGCCCTGGTAGCCGGCTACCCGACGCCTCCTGGACCCGCCGGGCCCTGGTCCAGGTGCCGGATTGCGGCGCCGGGGATTCTCGGCACCGGGTGCGGCGGGGGATCGTGCATAAATGACCGCCCAGCGGATTGCCGTGACCCTCGCCGGGGGCGTGTCGCAGCCGTCTGACCAGGCCCGGATGCTCACGGCGGCGGCCGCGCGCCCGGCCGTCCCGCAGGCCCTGGAAGCTGACCTGGCCGCGGCTGCTGCTGCTGCTGCGGTCAGCTGGCAGGTCGGTAACGGCGTGGACATCGTCAGCGACGGCGCGGAGGGCCGGCTGTCGGTGCGGCTCGGCGGCTTCGACGGCCCGCCGGTCCCGTTCCTGCCTGCGGACCTGGCCTGCGCCGGCGAACGGTCCTGGGCGGCGGACTATTTCACCCGCGGGCCGGAGGCCGGCCTGCCGTCCAACACGAGCAGGATCAGCTATGATCCCGCGCCCGGCGCAGCGAGGATCGCCCGGTTCCAGGCCGCGCTGGCCGGCCACCAGGTCGCCGGCGCGTTCCTGGCAGCCCCCTCACCCGGGACGGTCACCCTGGTCGGCACCAGCTTCTACCGTGACCCGGAGAAGTTCCTGGCCGCGGCCGCGGCCGCGCTGCAGCAGGAATACCGGGCTATCACCGCGGCGGGGCTGACGCTCCAGGTCGACGCGCCGGACCTTGCCCTGTCCTACCACGCCCAGTACCAGGGCATGTCGGTGGAGGAGTTCCGGGCCCGGGCCCAGCTGCACGCCGGCGTGCTCAACGATGCCCTGGCCGGCATCGACCCGCGGCAGGTCCGGCTGCACGTGTGCTGGGGCAGCTACCCAGGGCCGCACCACCGTGACATTCCGCTCGCCGCGGTCATCGACATCCTCTACAGCGTGCACGCCGGGACGCTGGTGCTCGAGGGAGCCAACCCGCGGCACCGGGCCGACTGGCGGGTGTTCGCCGACCACAAGCTGCCCGCCGGGATGATCCTGGCCGCCGGCGTCATCGATACCGCGACCGCCGGCGTCGAGGCCCCGGCCGTCGTCGCCGACGCGATCGTCCAGGTCGCCGGGGTGGTGTCCCGGGAACGGGTGATCGCGGCCACCGACTGCGGGTTCTCCGCAGCCGGGGCGCCGGCCCTGTCCGCCGAGGTCGCCGAGCTCAAGGTCCAGGCCCTGCGCGCCGGCGCGGACCTGGCCACCCGGCGGCTGTGGCGCCACCCCGGCACCGCGGCGGCCTGACATGCCGCCGCCCGCCCGCGCCCTGCCGTGCCGGGTCCGGCCGCCCGCCCTCCGGCGGGATACAACGAGCAGGAGGAGGCCCGCCATGCGTGACACCTGGACCTAGGCCGTGCCGCCAGGACCCGTCCCGGCCGGGAGCTCGCGGGCCCCGGGCCCGGACGCCGGGCCTGGCGGCTGCGCGGCGTGCGGGGATCCGGCGGGACACCGGTCTAGTGGCCCCGGGTCCCCGCGCCCTGTCCGGCCGGGGCCAGGACACCAGGAGGTCAGGAATCATGCAGCCCTTCGTTCCCGCGCGGGCCCGGAAGCCCGCCCAGCCCGGCCCGGCGGCCCGGTGAGCGCCCCGGCCGGGCCGCATGCCCGCCAGGTCATCACGATCGGATTGCCGGCCGGGCGGTGGGCACTGGCGCAGCCTGCCGCCGGGATCAGCGTCGGCCTGGCCCGGGCCCTCATCGAGGACCTTCCCGGTCCCGGGCCGGTCCCGGGCCTGTCGCTGACGCGTTCGGCCCCGTTCGACGGGCGGCTTGGCGCCGCCGTGCTGGTCGCCTGCCGGGACCGGGCGGTGATCTGCTGCCCGGCCGGCGAGATCACCGGCGCGGCCGCCGACGCCCTGACCGCCTTCGCGGCCTGGGCCGTGCCCGGCACCGGTGTCCAGGTCAACCGGGTCCGGCACGCGGCCCTGCCATGCTGCCTGCACCCTGCCTTCGCAACGGTCCCGGGCCCCGGCCGCGGCGCCGGCGTCGCCGTGCACGTGTGCGCCAACCTGGTCAGCGGCGGGCTCGCCGCGACGCTCGGCGTCCTGTCGACCGCGTACTTCCAAGCCGCGCCGGTGCCTGCGCCCCGCGGCGGGACGTGAACCTCCCGGCGGCTTGCCGCGTGTCTGGCAGCGTCAGTATGTTCAAGCTCAATGACCGGGCGGTCACCGGCGCCAGGATAAGCCCGCCGGGGCGCCGCCCGCCGCCGCGGAGGACGCCGTGCCGGAAGCCAGGACTGGCCGCGAGGACTGGGTCGCCGCCGGGCTGGCGCTGCTCGCGCAGGGCATCAGCCCCGCCGAGATGGAAGTGGCCGACCTGTGCGCCGCGATGACCAGGCCCGTCACCAAGGGCTCGTTCTACTGGCGTTTCCGCGCCGGCCGGCTCGCTGAGTTCCGCCTGGAACTGATCGGCCGGTGGCGGCAGCAGCATGCCATCACCGGTGACGCCGTCCGCGCGGTCCGCGACCCGGCCGACCGGCTCCGGGTGCTGCGTGACGCGGCCGCCGCCAACGGCCCGGCCGATGCCGCAATGCGCCGCTGGGCCGCCGCCC
>JBOHCG010000340.1:0-8411 GCA_050698735.1 Streptosporangiaceae bacterium
CAGGAACCGGCAGTGCCCGCAGGTCGGCAGGAACGAGCAGACCACGTGGTCGCCCGGCTTGAGCCTGCTGACGCCGCCGCCGACCTCCTCGATGATCCCCGCTCCCTCGTGGCCGCCCACGATCGGGTACCTGACCGGGATGTCCCCGGTCCGCAGGTGGTCATCGGAGTGGCACAGCCCGGCCGCGACGAACCTGATCAGCACCTCGCCATCCTTGGGCGGGTCGAGGTCCAACTCGACGACCTCGAAGTCCTTGCCCACGTCCCTGAGCACCGCTGCCCGAGTCTTCATGCCACCTCCCGAGGATTCGCATGTCATCATCCGCCCGCGAAAGCCAGCGGTCCAGTGTGCCAGGCCCCAAGAGCGCCGCCCGCATCTTGGCTTCCTGAGCCAGGGACGGCTAGAGCGGCTCGCTGAAATACCAGCGGTGACCCTCGGGGTCGTCCACCGTGTAACTGCGGGCGCGATCGGCCCTCAGATCGATCTCAGACACCGCCGCCCCGGCGGCCCGGGCGCGATCCCGGTGCATCGGCACGTCCGCGATCGTGATGCACTGCATCTGAGTGATCCCGCCGAGCGAGGCAGGCCCGCGGAACCCGGCTCCCGGCGAACCCAGCATGATGACCCCGCCTTCGTCGAGCACAAGCTCCCCGTGCCTGACGGTCCCGTCGCTCCGCCTGTCGCGCGCCCGCTCGGTGAACCCGAACGTCCCGACCAGCCAGTCCATCGCCGCGCCGGCATCTGCGTACAGCAGATAAGGAACAACCTGCGGATCCGCCACGCCAGCAACGTTATCGCCCCGGGCAAAACCCCGGCCAGCCGACATCGACGATTATTCCCAACGAACGGTGGTATCACCGCCGGGCCGCGTACTCGCTTAATGGGCTTAGGCCTGCAGCGCGTAGACGCCGCCGTTCGCGTCCAGCGCGTATACCGCGCTGCCGCCGACGGCGAGGTCGGCCGGCACGGCGCGGAGCTTGTGTGTCCACAGGGCGTGGCCGGTGGCGGCGGCGATCGCCTGTACGGTGCTGGAGCCGTAGCCGAGGTAGAGGACGTCGCCGGACACGGCGAGGGCCGGCCCGCCGGGGAACTTACGGGTCCAGGCCAGGGCGCCTGTGCCGGCGTGACAGGCCGAGATCGTAAAGGAGGAGGAGGTCTGGACGAAAGAGAACTCGGTGAGGAAGACGATGTCCTTGGTGCCGATGAGGGCCGCGCCGGGGACGGTGGCGTGCCATATCTCGCGGCCGGTCCGGCTGTCCAGCCCGAACGTGGCGGCCTTGCTGAGGCCCACGCTCGTGCAGCAGACGACGCCGTCGGCCACCACCGGCAGGTATATGGGTCCGCCGAGGTTGGCCGAGCGCCACCGGCGGGCGCCGGTCGCCGCGTCGAGGGCGACCAGGTACCCGGGGACCCCGATGCCGCCTGCGCTGTCTCCCACGTAGACCAGGCCGCCTGCCACGACAGCCGTCTCAGGGAACGACCCGGCGAACGCCTGCCACACGCGGCGGCCGGTGCGGGCATCCAGCGCCCGGACGGCGGGCTGCCCGGCCGTGCCCGCCGCGATGTACACCAGGCCGTCGGCGTATGCCATCGAGCCGACCTTGGCCGAGTCGAGCACCTTCCCGGCGTCGTGAGTCCAGAGCGTCCGGCCGGTGGCGGCGTCGCTCGCGGACGCGTAGGTCACGCCGCCGCGGGGGGTGACGGTGAAACCGTAGACCGCGGACGCGCTCGCCGCGTAGGGGTACGGCCCGGAGGAGCCAGGCGTCCGCCACAGCCGCCTTCCTGTCGCCGCGTCGAACGCATAGGTGCCGCTGTCCCCGTAGTTCTGCCCGCCGCCGGTCACGTACACCCGGTCAGCCGATGCCACGATGCTCGGCTGGTCGGCTGGGACGGCCCGGGCCTGCCACAGCAGCGTCCCGCCCGGACGGCGGACGGCATCGACGCCCGTCGCCGAGCTCGCCGTGACATCCGGTATGCCGCTAGAACGTGACGCCCCGCATGCCGCTACGGTCAGCGCGGCGGCGGCACCGCCGAACCCGGCCAGGGCACTGCGCCGGCTCAATTGCTGTGGCACCATGCAACAATAGGCCCGGCCTTCCCCTGGCGGCGCCCGGTCTGCCGAGAAACCGGCGCCCGTCCGTTATCTACGGGATCGGCGGCGAGATCCGCGTGAAATGCCGGCCGGAACGCTCAGCCATCACCAGACGCGTGCACATCACCGCGAACACAGAACGCGGACAGGTAACACTGTCCTTCAGCACGCTGCCGACGGAATCGTAGGTCGAGACTTCCTCTATAACTGCCCTATAACGGCGGCAACGACCCGCAATTATGAAACTTGTCCGGATCCAGCGCGGATGAGCTGACAGTAAGGCTGGCAGCGTGATCGCGGCAACGCACCGATTCTGAAGCGCGCAGGCATGCGTTCGACCGTGGTCGGCCCTGATCCTGACGCGGATAAATGCCAGAACGCGATGCGGGCAGAGCACGGCGCAAGCGCGTCAAGGCCGGCCTTCGTATGCGAAACGATGATCCCTGGTGGGCAGGGAGACGTGCGCCCCGGATATTGGAATGCGCGAGCGGCGAGCCCGGATCTCATGGACGAGATGGCCGGCAGTCGCGAGCGCAGTGCCGCCGCCGAGTGGGTCTGCCGTGCCGCGGCGATGCGCCGCGCAGGCCGCCGCAACCACTCGCCGCATGCCAGATCCCACTCCATTCCCGGTCCGCGCCGAGACCTCAGACGCGCTTGCTGCGGTGACCGTCACACCGCGCCCCGCGACGTCGAGGGGCGCCCTGCCCCGCCGCGTGACGTGATCGGCCTACTTCATACCAGGACTTCACTGGCGAACGGGAGGCTTACCAGAAAATCTCCCATATCAGTTTATGCACGCCACCCATAAATGACCATGAGCTCCAGTCGTATTTGATCTTCGCACTTTTTGATTTCTCCCCCTCTAGCTGCGGAACCGGTCTCCAGTCGCCACGGAACCGTCAATCCCGCCCGGACCTCCAGGCCCATTCATGAGCGCGGATCACGGTCAGATCGTCTCGGACCAGCGCCGCGCCGCGCATGCTCTACCCGCTGGTAGTGACCCATGCCCGACCGATCTTCCCAGGTCGTGAGCGCCCGGAGAGGGGCGGCGCCCGGTTCGGTCGGCGACCTCGCCTGAGTCGCATTTCATGAGTACAGGAGGCTAAATCGAACGTTGGCACCCGGACAGGACGGGGCCGGCTCGCCGCCACTTCACCGGCCTGCCCCGCGGGCCGCCGGCCGGCTCGGACGGCCCGCGTCGCGGCTGTGACGACTGAGCTGGGATGACGTTGTTGCGAGCTGCGCTTTTACCGTAGCGAACGTGTCCTATGCGCCCCAGCGTGTAAATGATCTTTAAAGCAAGATCAATTAAACGTGATGTTTTTGTGTCTTTACGGTGCCTGGCTGACGCCGATATAAATCCGCTCACAGTCGTTTCGCGGGGGGCCATGATCCGATGCTGGTCGTGGCCCTTCGCTGTGCCAGAAGGCCGGGAAAGGGTGCTGCAGATGATGCTGCTGCGCGGGTTGCTGGGCATGGCCTCGAGGATGACCAGGACGCCGGGCGTCCCGGACGTGGCCCGGCGGCGGGCTCGTGCCCGCCGTGCGTGGCGGCGGGGGCGTCGGCTGATGGCGGTGGGGCTGGCGCCCGTCCTGGCGGCGGGCACGTCGGTGATGCCGATCGTGATCCCGGTCGCGGTGACGGCCGTCGCGACCGCGGGAGCGGTCGCGGCCAGCGTGGCGACGGCCAAGCCGGCCAAGGCGCAGACCTCACTGCCGGTGCTCGTGCTGGCGCAGAACGGGGAGACCACCGCGCCGGAGACCACGCTGCTGCAGAACGCGGGCTACTCGGTGACCCAGGTCACCCCGTCGACCTGGGAGGGCATGTCCCAGTCCCAGTTCGAGCAGTACGCGGCCCTGGTGATCGGCGACCCGTCAAGCGGCGGGACCTGCTCGACGCTGACGCCGACAACCGGCAACTCCGGCGGCGACGCACTGGGCGCCACCTGGCAGGCCGCGGTGAACGGCAACATGGCGGTGCTGGGCACCGCGCCCGCGCTGCCGGGCACGTCGGCGGCCAACACGCTGATCACCGACGCCGTCGGATACGCGGCAGCCGGGTACAACTCGGCCGAGTCGGGCACCCAGAACTCGGACACGGGCCTGTACGAGTCGCTGAACTGCGAGTACTCCACGGCTTCGGCGGGCACCTCGGTGCAGCTGCTCGGCGGTGTCCAGAACATCCAGACGGACGGCGGGCTGACCCTGCAGGGGAACCTGTCCTGTACCGACCCGGGCACGGTCAACACCTGGGAGGCCGATAAGGCCGGCACGTTCGGCGGGTTCACGAGCAGCTCGCTGGTGCCCTCGTCGTGGTCGCCCGGCTGCCCGGTCCAGGAGGGGTTCGACAGCTGGCCGGCCATGTTCACCCCAGTTGCCTACGATGCGGCCTCGGACGCGCCCTCGGACTTCACCGCGTCCGACGGCACCACCGGCCAGCCGTACATCCTGCTCGGCGCGCCGGTGTCGACGGCCACGGCCGCGCTGGCCCCGTCGGCAGGCGGCGAGGTGCTGGCGGGCACGACCTCGGGCGGCACGTCCAACCCGGCCGCGCCCGGCGTCTCGCAGGCGTCGGCCGGCGATCCGGTGAACACCGAGAACGGCGACTTCACCCAGTCCGACACCGACCTGAGCATCCCGACCTTCGGGCCGAGCCTCAGCTTCACCCGGACCTACGACTCGGTCCAGGCGCAGATTCAGATCGGGGCGGCGACGCCGGGACCGCTCGGCTACGGGTGGACGGACAACTGGGCCACCTCGCTGTCCGGCTTCCGGCCGACGCCCGGCGACATCTACGCCGCGGCGGGCCTGCGCACCGACAACGGCAACGGCGGCGCGCCCGAGAGCTCGATCGTGAACCAGCCCAACGACGAGTTCGTCGACAGTTCCGGGGATATCTACTTCGCCGACGCCCAAGATAACCGGATCCAGGAGATCGCCGGGTACTCCGGGCAGCAGTGGAACCAGACCATGATCGCCGGCGACGTGTACACCGTGGCCGGCAGCCCCGCCGGGGTCGGGCCCGAGTTCAACACCGCCAACGGCCTGCCCGCGCTGCAGATGGCGCTGAACCACCCCGAGGCGGTCACGGCGAACTCCTCGGGCATGTATATCGCTGACACCCGTGACTGCCGGATCGTCGAGGTCGCAGCGACGTCCGGCGAGCAGTGGGGCATCAACATGACCGCCGACGACGCCTACACGATCGCCGGGCAGGTCGGCGACTGCGGGTACAGCGGCGACAAGGGCCCGGCAACGCAGGCGTGGCTGGACGAGCCCGCCAGCATCCACTTGGGCGCCAGCGGTCATGGCGGGGACCTGTACATCGCCGACTCAGGGAACAACCGGATCCGGGAGATCTCCGGGTCTGGCGGCACGGAGTGGACCATCAGCATGACCGCGGGCGACATCTACACCGTCGCTGGCAACGGGACCGGCAGCATGACCTCGGGCAAGGCGGCGCTCAGCTCCGAGATCAACAATCCGCAGGGCATCACGATCGACGGGAACGGCGACATGCTGATCGCCGACACGAATAGCTGTCGCATCGCGGAAGTCCCCGTCTCCAGCGGCACGTACTGGAACGTGTCGATCAGCGCCGACAACCTGACCACCGTCGCCGGCCGCGGCGGCTCCGACACCTGCACCATCGGCAATGACAACAAGCAGGCGACACAATCGAATCTGAACTTCCCGAGCACGGTCCGGGACCCGAACGGCACCATGTACATCGCCGACACCGACAACAACCGGATCCAGACGGTCTCGAGCAGCGGCGTCGTGAACACGCTGGCGGGCAGCTCGGCCGGCACGAACGGCGATAGCGGCAACGGCGGCAGCGCGACCTCCGCGCTGATGGACCTGCCCAGCGGCCTGTTTGTCGACGGCAGCGGCAACGTCTACATCGGCGACACGATTAACAACCAGCTCCGGGAGGTCAGCGGCGGGATCATCAACGGCCTGGCAGGCGGCGTGAACCCGTACGGGCTGCAAAATGACGGGAACTATGGCCCCGCCCTGACCTCGGCGCTGGCTCACCCGCAGGCCGTGGCCTCGGACGCGGACGGGGACGTGTTCGTCGCCGACGCGGCGAACAACCGGGTCCAGGAGATCGCCGCCTCGTCGCATACCCAGTTCGGCATCCAAATGACCGGCGGGGACGTGTATACCGTGGCAGGCAGCCCCACCGGCCACAGCTCGAACGGGGGCGGCGGGGGCGACGGCGGGCCAGCTACCAGCGCGTTCATGGATAATCCGGAGGGCCTGGCGGTGGACTCGGCGGGCAACCTGTACATCGCCGACACCGATGACGCCGCCGTCCGCAAGGTGTCGGCGGCCACGGGTGACATCTCGACCATCGCCGGGATAGACGGCGACGCCGGTAATTCCGGCAACGGCGGCCCCGCCACGAGCGCCTAGCTCGGCAACCCGGCGGCGGTCGCGGTCGACAAGTCGGGCGACGTGTTCATCGATGACCCCACCAACAACGACGTCCTGGAGGTGCCCGCCTCGTCAGGGACCCAGTACGGGCTCTCGATGACGGCGGGGGACATCTATGCGATCGCCGGCGGCGGGATCCTGGCGGCGCCAACCGGGCTGACGGTGACGGGGACGACCTCGACCAGCGTCTCTCTGGCGTGGACCGCCCCGTCGGGGACGGTGACCGGGTACGACGTGTACGCGAACGGCACCCAGGTGACCACGTCCTCCAGCACCAGCGCGACCGTGTCAGGCCTGTCCCCGTCGACCACCTACACGTTCACCGTGGCGGCCTACAACTCCTCGGGGACCGGGCCGCAGTCCTCCTCGGTGCAGGGGACCACCTCCTCCTCGGGCGGCGGCGGCGGGCCGGCCGCGCCGACCGGGCTGACCGTCAACGCGATCGACGCGACCAGCGTGATCTTGTCGTGGACCGCGCCGTCCGGGACGGTGACCGGCTACTACGTGTACGAGAACGGGATACAGGCGGGCGGCAGCGTCTCCACGACGAGCGCGTCGGTCACCGGCCTGTCCGCGTCGACCAGCTACACGTTTACGGTGGCGGCCTACAACTCCTCGGGGACCGGCACCCAGTCGTCCTCGGTGCAGCCCACCACGTCCGCCACCAGTCCGAGCGGGGCGCCCACCGTCACCATCACCTCGGTCACCTCAAGCAGCGTGGCGCTGTCCTGGACCAGCACGCAGGACACCGAGACGTACTACATCTACGTCAACAACAGCGAGAAGGGCGCGACCAGCTCGACCCAGGACACGGTCAGCGGCCTGAGCGCGTCGACCACGTACTCGATCTTCGTCTTGCCATACACGTACTTCGGCCCCGGTACGGAGTCGGCAACCGTGACCGCCACCACCTTCCCCTCCGGCGGTAACGGCGTCATCCACCTCACCGCCCTGGTCCGCAGCGCCAGGCCGGCCGTGCCCGCGGCCGGATCGCGCGATGCGGCCACATCGTGGCTGGCGGGCGGCGCGGGGAACACCGGGGACGGCGGGCCGGCCACCGCCGCCAAGCTGAACGGCCCGCAGGGCCTGGCCGTCGACGGCGCGGGCAACGTGTACATTTCCGACACCGGCAACAACCAGGTCCGCGAGATCGCCGCCGCCACCGGCGCCCAGCACGGCCAGTCCATGACCGCCGGGTACATCTACACGATCGCCGGCAACACCGCGGGCACCGCGGGCAACACCGGTGACCAAGGCCCGGCCGCCCAGGCTGAGCTGACCGCTCCGCAGCAGATCGCCCTGGACGCCTCGGGCGATCTGTACATCGTCGACGAGGGCGACAACCGCGTCCGGGAGATCGCCGCCGCCAACGGCACCCAGTGGAGCCAGTCGATGACGGCCGGGGACATCTACAACGTCGTCGGCACCGAATCCGGGACCGCGGGCGTCACCGGCAACGGGAACCCCGCCACGGCCACCCAGATCGCCCTGCCCTACGGCATCGGCACCGATCCGGCCGGAGACATCTACCTGCTGCAAATGGGCATCATGTCGCAGATCGGCACGCTCCAGGCCGTCGCCGCCACCAGCTACGCCGCGATCCCAGCCGCGCCGGGCCAGCCCAGCTCGCTGTCCCCGGCGCCGGTAGGCTTCACCGTCACCCAGACCGACGGCACCCAGGTCACCTTCCAGGCCACTGGATCCGGCGGTGGCTGCGCCGCCGGGTACGTCCAAACCGGCCAGTACTGCGTCCAGCCTCAGGACTCCTGACATTATGGCTTGGTGACTGTCCGTCCCGCCTGCTCTGGCCTGCGAATCTGGTGATTTTTCCTGTGCTTTCGGCTGCGCGGGCTGCCCGGTTTCCGATAAAATTACACCAG
>JBOHCG010000341.1:0-8410 GCA_050698735.1 Streptosporangiaceae bacterium
CAGCCGCACAATCGGACAAGGTCCAGTGCCGCAGACTCCTCGGCCTGAACCCGCTCCGCACCGATGACCCTGCGAAGTAGTTCAATGCTCGATTCCTCGTCAAGATCATCGATCTCGAAGCGATGCGCACCGTGCAGGCCCGAGAGCGTATTCCGGCTCGTTATGATCACGGCACAGCCAGGACTGCCTGGAATGAGCGGTGTGACCTGGCTTACGCCGTCGGCGTCATCGAGCACGATGAGCACCCGCCGGTTGTCCAGCAGGCTACGGTAGGTGTTGGCTCTTTCGGCCAGACTGGTGGGCAGTGCCCGGACGAGACCCAGAGCGCGAAGAAAACGACCCAGCAGGTCCTGCGAACCGATCGGGTCGCCGTTAGCCTCCTTGAGCTGAGCGAAGAGCTGACCATCCGGGTAGGCGTCACGGACCAGGTGAGCGACATGCAGTGCGAGCGCGGTCTTGCCGACTCCTCCTTTTCCGATTAGTGAGACAACGGGTAGATATCTGACCTCTGCGCTCTCCGCATCCGCCGCTGACAGCAATCCGCTGATGGCCTCGACTGCGCTGTCCCGCCCGGTAAAGTCGGCGATTGCCGGGGGAAGCTGATATGGCAGTATTGCCGGGCCATTCTTGTCCCAGCTGAATTTCTGCTTGCGTTCTGAGCTGAGCTCGAGCCTGCGGTCCCTGGTGAGGATGGCGCTCTGCAGTTCCCCCAATTCCTGGCCTGGCTCCAGACCAAGTTCATCAAGGAATACTCGCCGTGCTTCCTGAAAGGACTCCAGGGCCTCGGCCTGGCGCTTCGACCGGTAGAGCGCAAGCATGTGTTGCGCCCTGATCCGCTCCCGGAGCGGATATTTCCTGACGAGTTCGCTAAGCTCCCCGATCAGCTCGTGCTGCTTGCCGAGCGAGAGTTCCAGGTCGATGCATTCAACGAGTACGGTGAGGTAATCCTCGTTCAGCCGGATGGCTATGTCCTGGATGACCCTGCTCTCGATGCCGGCCGCCGCCGGACCCCGCCACAAGGAAAGCGCCGCCCGCAGCTGGCGTACCGTGTCCTCGGGCCTGGTATCGGCGGTGCCCCGGCCGAGGTTGACCAGACGCCAGAAATTGGTGATGTCCAGTGCTGTGTCCGGGATGCAGATCAGGTACCCGGACGAGCGGGTGGCAATCAAGTGGCGGGCGCCGAGGCTGGCCTGTTGACGCCGGAGCGCTGAGATACAGGTTTGAACCTGGCTCCTGGCGGTCACCGGGGGAGCGTCGTCCCAGAGTGCGTCGACGAGCCGACCGAGCGGCACGACATGATTCGCGTCAAAGAGCAACATCGCCAGCACCACCTGCTGGCGGAGGCTGTGCAGCTCGACGAGCCTGCCGTCGGCAGTGACCTCAAGAGGACCCAGTAGCCGAAACTCCATGACACTGTTCGCACGCCGCGACATATCCGAATGGCTGTAATATACAGCATACGTGTCCCTTCGGGGGTATCTACAGTGGCTGACGGTGCGCGAGACGAATATAGGGACGCAAGAGGATCACGGCTGGTCGCGGTAGTCTAGGAGTGTTCAGGCTTACCGGTCACGGGCCGCGGTGCCTATGGGCACGCTCGCCGGGCGGCAGGGCGCGCTCTCGGCAGCTGGCCGCCGCGAGCCGGACACGATGCGCCGCCGCCTGCCCTGCGCCGGCTCAGGCTGATCAGGAATTGACGCACCACAGCCCGTTCCGGATAAATAAATTAAAAAATCAATTATTCCGAACGACCAGTGGTGTCTCCCCAAATGACGCGCCATCAGCGTTGATCAACGACATAACCCTGAACGACATTCCTTTTTGCTTACCGACGCCCTACCTCCTAAAATGACGCACATGAGCCAGGCCCTGGAACCGGACCCTGGACCTCCGCCACCCCCCACGCCCGTCCGCCGCATCGCGATCCGGCAGCTGCAGCGCCGCGCGGCCCTGGTCATCAAGGAGCTGACCGAGGCCGAGGAAGCCGCGGAGATCACCAGCCGGGGCCGCGTGATCGCACGGCTGATCCCCGTCTCGCCGATGGAACGCACCTTCCTCGACCTGATCGAGCGCGGCGAGATCGCCCCCGGTGGCGTGCAGGGCGGCGACCTGGCGGACATCGAGCCGCTGCCGCCTCGCCCGGACGGCAGGTCGCTCTGCGACGAGCTGGCCGCGATGCGGGAGGAAGAGCCCTGGTGATCTACCTGGACACCAGCGCCCTGCTCAAGCTCGTGCACCCGGAGCCGCAGACCGACGCGCTGCGCCGGTTCCTGCGTGCGCAGGCCCGTCTGCCGAAGGTCACCTCCGCCCTCGCCTGCGCGGAACTGATCCGCGCCGTCCGCCGGGTCAACCATGAGCGGCCCGACGCAGGCCTGCTAGACGCCGAGCTAGAGCAGGCCGGGCGGCTGATCGCGGCGCTGCGGCTGGTCGAGGTGAGTCGGCCGCTGCTCACGGACGCGGGCACCGTCGGCGGGCCCTGCCTCCGCACTCTGGACGCGATCCACTGCGCCTCGGCCGTCCGACTGGCCGCGGGCCTGGCCGCATTCGTCACCTATGACAAGCGCCTCGCCCAGGCGGCCGAGGACGCCGGCCTGCCCGTCGCGTCACCTGGGTGAGCAGCCCGGCCCGCTACCATGGGCGCCAATGGACGAGGACAAACTGACGCCCGCCAGCTACGCCGACGCGGGTGTGGACGAACAGCGCGAGCAGGACGTGTTCGCCCGTGCGATGCGCCCCTGGCTGGCGCGCACCGCGGCCAGGTCCTCGATGGTGACCAGCATCACCGGCCTGTCCAGCGGCTATTTCGCCACCCTGCTGCAGCTGCAGTCAGGTCCGCCGCTCGCGCTGACCACCGACGGCGTGGGCACCAAGATCCTGCTGGCCCGCGAGGCCAACCGGTGGGAGCCGATCGGGATCGACTGCGTGGCCAACAACGTCAACGACCTGATCTGCGTCGGCGCGGTGCCGCTGGCGCTGCTGGACTACGTGGCCACCGACCGGATCGACGAGGGCGTGCTCGAGGAGATCGCCCGCGGCCTGTACCTGGGCGCTGACCTGGCCGGGATCGCGATCCCCGGCGGCGAGATCGCCCAGATCGGCGCCATGCTCGCGGACGCGGCCGGCGGCCGCCCGATGCTCGACCTGGTCGGCACCGCGATCGGGGCGCTGCCCCCCGGCCGCGACCCGGTGGACGGGTCCGCCGTCAGGTCCGGGGACGTAATCATCGGCCTGCCCAGCTCGGGCCTGCACAGCAACGGCTACTCGCTGGCCCGTCACGTGCTGTTCGACGTGGCAGGGATGACGCTCGCCGACCGCGTGCCGGGGACGGCGCGGCACCTGGACGACGCCCTGCTGCAGCCGACCCGGGTCTACGTGGCGGCCGTCCAGGCGCTGTGGGCGGCGGGCGTGCAGCCGCGGGGCCTGGTCAACATCTCCGGTGGCGGCCTGCTCAACCTCGCCCGGCTGGCCGCGGACGTGTCCTACGAACTCGACGCGCTGCCGCCCCCGCCGCCGGTGTTCGGCCTTATCGCGGAGGCCGGCCGGGTGCCGGCCGCCACGATGTACGCGACGTTCAACATGGGCATCGGGTTCTGCATCGTGGTCGCGGCGACCAGGCAGCAGGCGGCCATGACCGCGCTGAAGAGCGTCGGCGAGGAACCCGTCCGGGTGGGCTGGGTCAGCGGCCGCAAGGGCCGCACGGTCTCGATTCCGTCCGCCGGCCTGCGCGGCCACGGCGATAGCTTCGAGGAAGTGTTAGCCCCAGGGGGGTGACCCCCCGGTGACCCCCCCACTCTGTCTTCCCCGGGGGTGACCCCCCGGGGACCCCCCACTTACGGGGGGGGGCTGCCCGCCCCCCCCGTACCCCCCGGGGCCCCCGGGGAGGGGGCTGCCCGCCCCTCGCGCCGTCGGGATAACGTTCTGATCATGGATGTCCCCGAATACGTCGAGTCCAACGCGAGCGAGTTCATCGAAGCCCTCAAGCAGTGGCTGAGCATCCCGTCGATCTCCTCCGATCCCGCCAGAGCTACCGATATCCGGCTCAGCGCCGAATGGCTCGCCGACCACCTCCGCTCGGCCGGCTTCCCGATCGCCGAGGTCTGGGAGACGGAGGGATACCCGGCCGTCTACGCCGAATGGCCCGCCGCCGACCCCGCCGCCCCGGTCGCCCTCGTCTACGGGCATCACGACGTCCAGCCGGTCGAGCCGCTCGATGAATGGGAAAGCCCGCCGTTCACCCCGGCCGAACGCGACGGCCTGCTGCTAGCGCGCGGTGCCTCCGACGACAAGGGCCAGGTCCTGTTCCATTCGCTCGGCATCCGCGCCTGCCTGGCCGCGAGCGGCGCGGCGGCGCCGCCTGTCACGGTCAAGCTGCTCGTCGAGGGCGAGGAGGAATCCGGCTCCCCGCACTTCGCGGACCTGCTCCGCCGCGAGCGGGACCGGCTGGCCTGCGACGTGGTCGTGATCAGCGATACCACCATGTGGGCCGCCGACGTGCCGTCCATCTGCACCGGCATGCGCGGGCTGGCCTCGGCGGAGGTCACGCTGGCCGGGCCGAGCCGCGACCTGCATTCCGGCTCGTTCGGCGGCGGCGTGCCGAACCCGCTGCACGCGATGGCAAGCCTGCTGGCCGGGCTGCACGACGAGGCGGGCCGGGTGACGCTGCCCCGGTTCTACGACAAGGTGCTGCCGCTGTCCGAGGAGGAACGAGAGCTGATCGCCAGGCTCCCGTTCGACGAGAAGCAGTGGCTGCAGGAGGCGGGCGATAGCGGCGCCGCCTACGGCGAGCGCGGCTTCAGCACGCTGGAGCGGATCTGGACCCGGCCGACCGCCGAGGTCAACGGGATGTGGGGCGGCCACACCGGCGTCGGCGGCAAGACCATCATCCCGAAGGCCGCGCACGCCAAGGTCACCTTCCGCCTGGTCTCCGACCAGGACCCGGCCGACGTGGGCGCGGCCTTCGAGGAGTACGTGCGGGCCAGCACGCCGGACGGCCTGCGCGCCGAGGTTCAGCTCCTGCACGCGGTCCGCCCGTCGCACTCGCCGATCACCTCGCCCGGGGTGCAGGCCGGCCGCCGCGCCATGCAGCGGGCGTTCGGCCAGGAGGTCCTGTTCACCAAGGAAGGCGGCAGCGGGCCAGAGGCCGACCTGGCGGACATCCTGGGCAAGCCGCTGGTGTTCATCGGCGTCGGCCTCGCCTCCGACCGGATGCACGCCCCGAACGAGTACGTGGACACGTCGCTGCTGCTGCGCGCGGCTGAGGCGACGGCCTACCTGTGGGACGAACTGGCCGCGATCGGACCGGAGCTCAGGTGAGCTCACCCGGCCTCTCCCCGCTAGGGTCGCTGGCGCTTGCCCGCGGAACCGTCGACCGCGTAACCGCCCGGCGCCTGGACAAGGACTGGTTGGACGCGGCCTGGAAGGACCCGCGCACCCGCGTGCTGGTGGTACACGAAGGCCAGGCCCTGGTCTGCGACGACGGTGACCGCATCGAGCTGGTCTTCGTCTCACCTGAGCAGGCCCCCGCCGGCACCAGGTTCCTCCTAGGCCAGGACTCCGACGGCATCGTTTACTTCGGCGTAAGCGCTCCGCTCCCCGCTCCGGCCCCCACCGACGCCTACTCCACACCCCAGCCACCCCAGCCACCCCATCAGTCCCAGGAGTCACACGCGACCCGCGGGATGCGGTCGGCCTCCCTGCGTGAGGTAGGCGCGCTGCTGCCGGACCGCGACGCCGGGCTGCTCACGCACGCGGTGGCGCTGGCGAACTGGCACGACACGCACACGCACTGCCCCCTGGACGGGGCCGTCACGGTGCCCGACCCGGGCGGGCACTCGACCACCTGCCCGGTCGACGGCAGCGAGCACTTCCCGCGCACCGACCCCGCGGTGATCATGCTGGTGACCGACCCCGATGACCGGTGCCTGCTGGCGCGGAACGCCGCCTGGCCGGGCCGCCGGGTCTCGATCCTGGCCGGTTTCGTCGAGCCGGGGGAGTCGGCCGAGCAGGCCGTGGTCCGCGAGGTGGCCGAGGAGACGGGCATCGTGGTCACCAGCCTGCGCTACCTGGGCAGCCAGCCCTGGCCGATGCCGCGCAGCCTGATGCTCGGCTTCTGCGCGCAGGCCCCGGCCGGCCAGGTCATCGCCGTCGACCACGAAGAGCTCGCCGAGGCGCACTGGTTCAGCCGCGAGGAACTGCTGGCCGCCATCCAGGCCCGCGAGCTGGCGCTGCCGCCGCCGGTGTCGATCGCCCGGCACATCATCGAGGACTGGTACGGCGGCCCGCTCCCGTCCACCTGGTCCCAGCCGCCCCGCTGAGCTGGCCCGCTCCCGTCCGCCTAGGCCCCGCCAGGAAACGGCTCTGGCCACCCCCGCCCAGGGTCGGCCCAGGCGGAGGTGGCCAGCGGGTTGTATATCGAACCTGGTTAGCGTCGCGGAGTGGCGACGAACCCGTCGGTGTTGCCGGCGGCGTCGACGTAGAAGCCGACGACCTGGCCGAGGTCGTTCACGCCGTTGATGGTGGTGGTGCCGACGCCGTGCGGGTCATCGAGGGTGGTGAAGCCGTGCTGCGGCGTCCAGATGAACCCGTCGAGCGCCTGGGAGTTGTCGCCGGGCGTGTAGACGCCGACGACCTCGTCGGAGTTGTTGACGCCGAGCGCCACCGTGGAGGACGCGCCGGGGACCGAGAGGTCGATGAAGGTCTCGTCACGGAACTTGATGAACCCGTCGGTGTTGCCGGTGCCGGGGTTGGTGTAGAAGCCGGCCACGTCGTTGCGGTCGTTGACGGCGGCGGCGGTCAGGCTGGTGCCGGGGGCGCCGTTGTAGGTGACGGTGCTGAACCGGTTGTCGAGGATGTTGTACTCATAGCCGTGGTTGTTGCCGTTCGCGTCGGTGTAGAAGCCGACCGCGACGTCGGAGTCGTTGACGCCGAGCAGCTGGTCAACGGGCGGGCTGGCCGCGGAGCCGGTCGGGAAGTCGGCGTTGCGGAAGTGGCCGTCGACGTCGACGAACCCGAAGTTGTCGTTGCTCATGCTGGCGTTGTTCATGCCGGACCAGAAGCCGACCGTGACGCCGCGGTTGTTCAGCCCGGTGACCTGCGTCTGCACCGAGCCGGGGAAGTTCTCGCCTGTATAGCTGTGCTGGCTGTAGAAGGGCGGCAGCAGCAGGTAGCCCTTGTTCGGGTGCCCCTGCGCGCCGGAGCCGAAGTAGCCCGCGATCACGCCCTCGTCGTTGATCCCAAGCAGCTGGTTGAACGTCGGGTCGTTGGCGTTGTCAAGCGTACGGAAGCTATAGGCAGTGCCATTTCCCCCGTTGCTCAACGTGCTGGCGCCGGCCGACGATGCAAGCGCCGCCGCCCCCACGGTGAGGACTCCCGTCGCAACGGTGGCCGCCGCAACCCGCAGGGCGCTCTTCTTGACAGACCTCATTGTCAGTCCCTCTCTCAGTAGCCAGGACAACTCGTTTGTCCCGTCGCCAGTCAGGATGGCCAGCCATCACCAGGCGATTCACCGGGGGACTGGGGGGAAACACGGCCAGCACCTCTGGGGGAGACGTCCCCAGAGCCCCCAAGATCGAGCGGCCCATGATCATGGGCGCCGCCCGCCGGCTGGACGCCGCCTGACCGGCACCGATCAGCGGCTGCGGCCGATCAGGACGGGCGGCGGCCGAGCCGCCGGAAGCAGTACCCGGCCAGGGCCAGGGCGACGGCGAGGTAGATCGCGGTCTCGATCCACTCGAAGGCCCAGTAGCGGCTGGCGGGCTGGTAGCTGACGGCTATCCGGTCGTGCGGTCCGGCGTGAACAGGTGCGGGCGGACCCACAGCGGCATGGCGATCTGGAGGGCGGCGAAGATGGCCAGCGTGACGGCCATCGCGGGGATGGCGCGCCGCAGCAGGACTCCGACGGTAACGCCGAGGGCGAAGGCGAACGCGGCATAGCCGAGCGGGGTGATGCCGTGGGTGGCGAAGACCAGTGCGCTGAACTCGTTCATGGACAGCCGGTCGCCGATGGCGCCGCGGCCGACGGCCCGCCCGATGGGCGCCGCCCACCAGGCCTGCATGAGGCTGAGCCCCTCGGTCACGGCCATCGCGGCCGGGCCGGTCAGCGCGAGCTTGACCGCCAGCCACCTCTGCCGGCTGATGCTCTGGGTCCAGGCCAGGTGATAGGTCCCTGTCTCGATCTCGCGGGCGATCAGCGGCGCACCCCAGAAGATGCCGATGACGGCGGGGCAGAGCAGGATGATGACGACGCCGAGCAGGTACAGCACCCCGTAGTTGCCGCCGTCGAGCTGCTGCAGGAAGTTGCCGGCCAGGAACCCGCAGCTGCCGCCGTGGCAGCCGCCGATCCCGCTGCCGGCGTACAGGTGAGCCAGGTGCGGCCCGGTGACCGCGAGCAGGATCGCGAACGCGGCCAGCG
>JBOHCG010000342.1:0-8375 GCA_050698735.1 Streptosporangiaceae bacterium
GGGGCTGGAGGGCGAAGTCGTCGATGATGAGCAGCTCGACGGTGGTCAGGCGGCGGTATTCGTAGTCCAGGGTGTTGCCGGGGCGGGCGGCGGTCAGGCGCTTGAACAGCTTGTCGGCGCGGGCCAGCTGGGCCGGAGTCTGCGCCCGCAGCGTCCCGGCGGCCCGGCACGCGGCATCGACGAGCTCCAGCGGCGACGTCATCGCGCCGGTGTGGGAACGGGCGGCACGTCGGCCGGCCTCGCTGCCGCCCGCCGCCAGCAGCACGACCGGCTTGCCCGCCGCGCGCAGCGTTCTTGCCGCGTCGAAGATCCGCCGCCCGTCGTCGAAGCTCTCAAGATAGACCGCGACAGCGCGGGTCAGCTCGTGCCCGGCGAGGTCGCTCAGCAGATCCGCGGCCGTCACATCGAGCTGGCTGCCCACCGACACGAAGCGGGAGATGCCGACGCCGGCCCGCTCTGCGAGCAGGGCGATCTCGCTGCCCAGCTGTCCGCTCTGCGACACGATCGCCAGTGCGCCCGGCATGAAATTGCCCCAGGCGAGGTGCAGGCTCGTCGCCGCGTCGAACAGCCCGAGGCTGGCCGGGCCGATCAGCCGCGCCCCGCCGGCCGCGACCCGCGCCGCGAGTTCCGCCGTACCGGGGACGTCCGCGGTGATGCCGAGCAGCCCGCGCACGCCGAGCGCGAGCGCTTCGCCGACCATCGCCCGGACCTGCCCCGGGGGCACGCAGAACGCCACGAGTTCGGGTACGTGCGCTAGGTCGCTGAGAGCCGTCGCCGCCGGAACGCCCAGAATCTCCCCGCCCCGGCGGTTGACCAGGTAGACAGCGCGCCTGTCCCGGCCGGCCAGTGCGCCTCGCGCGAGCCAGTATCCCCACTTGGCGGGGTTGGCCGAAGCGCCCACCACGGCCACCGACGCCGGGGCGTGGAACATGGCCAGGCCCGCGCGGCTATCCGCCGGGCGCGACGGGCCGGTCATGGTCAGGATGCTCCGCTCGCACGGACAGTCATGCTTTCACGGCCCCTCCACGTTCTCACTACTGACTAATAATACAGTTATCAGTGAAATGATCTCCGGTTGCTATCGAGCTTGTCAAACTGGATATTCGACTGGGGTCGCACCTACTACTGTGTTAATATTCAGTAATGTCTCAGTTCAGCGCCAGTGCAGATGCCATGACCTCGACCCGGCTGGCCTCACCCCACGCCACCGTAGGCGCGGCCACCCCGCCCTACCTGCAGGTGATCTGGACCGACCCGGTCACCGGGCGGCAGGGCTTCGCTGTCATTGACCGCCTCGTGCGCGGGGTCGCCAGTGGCGGGCTGCGGATACGCGAAGGCTGTACCCTCGACGAGGTGCGCGGTCTCGCGGCGGGCATGACCCGCAAGGAGGCGCTGCACTACGACCCGGGCAACCGCTACATCCCGCTGGGCGGCGCGAAGGGCGGCATCGACTGCAGCCCGTGCGACCCGCGGGCCCGCCAGCTACTGGCTCGTTTCCTGGACGGCGTCCGCTTCCTGCTCGAACGGCACTGGACCACCGGGGAGGATCTCGGCCTGCGGCAGGACACCATGGACGAGGTCGTCGCCGAAGTCGGGCTAGATAGCTCCATCCAGGCCATCTACCCGCTGCTGGACAACGCGGCCGAGGCACGTGAGCGGCTGTGCGCGGCATTCGCCATCGACGTCGACGGGGTGGGCCTGCCCGAGCTGGTCGGAGGACTCGGCGTGGCCGAGTCCGCACTGACCGCATTGGACCACGCCGGGTTGCCGTACCGGTCGGCCCGGGCCGTCGTGCAGGGTTTCGGGTCGATGGGCGGCGCGACCGCCCGCTACCTCGCCCGGGCCGGCGTGCGCGTCACCGGGCTGGCCGATGCGCACGGTGTCGTCGTGAACCCCGCCGGGCTCGACGTTGAACGCCTGCTGGTCACCCGCGACCCGCTCGGCGGCATCGACCGCAGTCAGCTCCGGCCTGGGGACGCCGAGGCCCTCGGCGGCGCCTGGCTAGACATCGACTGCGAGGTGCTCGTCCCGGCTGCGGTTCCCTACTGCATCGACTCGCGCGACCAGGCTCGGGTTAAGGCACGCTTCGTGGTCGAGGCCGCCAACATGCCCACGCTGCCGGGCGCCGAAGCCGAACTGCTCGACCGTTGCATCCAGGTGATCCCTGACTTCGTCGCCAACTCGGCCACCAACGCGTGGTGGTGGTGGACCCTGTTCGGGGACATCGGTGCCGATGCCGGGCAGGCCGAGCGGAAGGTCCGCGACTCGATGCGCCGAATCGTCACCGAGCTGCTGGTCGAGGCCCAGCAGCAGCATGTGAGCATGCGCACTGCCGCCCTGGCCAGCGTCGAGCGCAAGCTCGCCGCCATCGACGAGCGGTTCGGCGGTCTGCCCAGCGGCAAGCTGGGCTAAGCGCCTACGACGGAGAAGTCGGGTGGCCGATTTCCCGGTTCGTGGCGTGCGGCAGCCCTGCCTGGCGCGCCCGCAACTGTTTTCGCGACGGCAGCTCGCTCCAGTCGGGATCACCAGGTCCGCCGCGCAGGCCGCAACTACGATCGTTGAGGATGTACGCCGCCTCGTCTGCCGTCAGGTGGAGCTTGACGCCGGTTACGTAGTAGCCCGAACGCAGGTCGGCCCAGTAGACCTCGAACACCTGAGGGATATTGTCCGACAGAAACGCGATGTCCTCTCCGACCCCGACGCCCTGCTTACGCAGGTACCGCGCCAGTTTGATCGAGTTGGCGTCGAGCTGCGCGTAGATACGCTTCTCGCCCGTGTCCACCTGAATGATGGCGAGCTTGTCAGGGCCGGTGGCGGCGTGCGCTCCGGGATAAACTGCGAACTCCTGTCGTCAAAGCGAGTGACTCCCATCACAAAGTCAGCGTCGACCGTAGGTTCCCCGTTACGAGTTCAACAAGGACACAGGCCGAAGTTCCTCCCATGGGGGGACAGGTTCTGACCCTTCATTCAGCGAGTGCGACGACGCAGTGATGGCCTGGGAACTCCTGCGTGCGCTCCGCGCTGAATGCTTGATCTGGCAGTGCGGGGCCTGTGACGCCTGGATCTTCACGAGCAACAGATCGCGAGTGGGACGGTTGCGCTGCTCGACTTGCGGCGACGGTGGCGTCAACTTCCGGCACGCCGATCGCCACGTCGGGAACTAGGAGGACGCGTAGTACGGGACCAAGAACAGGCCCTCACCCTCGCCCAGTACAGGTCGCCGCTCGGCCGCCACCCGTACGACCTGCGGCACGCGGCTGTCTCCCTGTGGCTCAACTCCGGGGTGCCCGCGACCGAGGTCGTCCACTGCATTGACGGTCAGGCGGGGCCGCCAACCAGCGCATCACCGACGCGCTCAGCCCTCAGGACGCCCAGCCCGGCCCCGGCGAAGGAGACGACGACAGCGAGCAGGCATCCTGAAATGCCCAGCTCACAGCCCGGAAGCCGAGCAGAACGGTCAGGATACCGCTCCTGCGTACGCCGTCCGTGCCCATCCGTGCCCGCACCGCCCCCGGAGCCCCGGGCGCACGGACATATAGCGGACGGCGTCGGCCCCGGACGTCGCTTCAAAGCGCGTAAGCGCTGGTCAGCGGCGTGCGACTCGGAGGGCAGGAGCGGTCTGTAAAACCGTCGGCTCAGCCTACGTTGGTTCGAACCCAACACCTGCCACTTAAAAGCCCAGGTCAGAGCCGGTGACGCGAGATTGCGTCACCGGCTTTTCGCGTGAAAGGGAGCGGTTACGCAGACCGTCGGCTCTGTCCTGTGGGCCATACGTGGGCCAGATGCGGGCTTTCTACAGTCGCCGCTCGTGGTGCCGGATTCTGTTTGCTGAGCTGCGGATACATCCGCAATACCGGGTGGCGCACCATGTCCGGGCCTGGGCTCGCAGCCAGGAGTTTGTGGGCCGTGGCGGGGTCGGCGGGGGAGATCAACGTACATATAGAAGAGGGTGTGCGTCAATTTTGTAGGTAACCAAGATCATCTTCACAATGATGCTGCTCAGATGGCATCTGTCTGGTTGTGCATTGTGCATCAGATGGCCTGCTCCGGAGCGGGATAGCTCGCCTGCGCGACGCTGACCAGCATGTTCCGGATCTGGTTGCAACACGTACAACCAGGAGAAGCCCCCTACCAGCAGAGACGCATCCGGTCCTACAAATCTGACGCACACCCTATAGAAGACAGGATTCAGCGGGTGCCGGCGGTCCGGCACACCGCTCGCATCCCCCGTATCCGGCCGCGTCATGCTGACGGCGGGTCTACGAGAGGCACATCGGCGGCATATGCGAGGCCTACGGCAGGCCGGCCGCAGGTACTTGTCCTTCAGGCCGGCTTGCCTGCTTTCCCGGCCCGGTCCGGCAGGCGCGCCGCATCGGCGGGATGGGGCTGGCGGCACGGCCGTGCGCGTGGCGGCTGCGCGCGTGGCGGCTGCGCGCGGGGGACCGGCAGGGACCGGGACCGTGTGCTGCCGTGCCGGGATGGTGGCACCGGCCTGCCGGGGCGGGTTGGAGGGCGGTGTCGATCTGCTGGTTGAGGATGTCGTCGCGGCCGTGGATGCAGTGGGTGTAGACGGCGAGCAGCACGGTGACGCTGTGCCCGGCGCGGGCGGCGATCTGGGCGGGATCGCCGCCGGCGTTCAGCCACAGCCACAAGGCGGCGTGCCGCAGGTCGTAGGGCCGCCGGGCCAGTCCGGTAGCGGCCAGTTCCGGTTCCAGGGCGATGGTGCGGGCGGCGTGCCAGGTGCGGCCGCAGACCGATTCGCTGAGCGGGCCGCCGCGGGTTCCCCGGAACAGCCGCCCGTCCGGGGCGGTGCCGTGATCGCGGAGGTGGCGGCGGAGCATCGAGACGAGGACGGGCGGGATGGGGACCTGGCGGATGGTGCCGTCGGGGCGGTGCTTGAGGCCGCGCTGCTCATGGGGCGTGCCGGTACTGGTCCACGCGGTCGCGGTGCGGGGCGCCGTGGCGGTCAGGGTGAGCAGGCCCCATCCGGTCGCGGGGAGGTGGCAGTCGTGCTGGCGGAGGGCGATGGCTTCTTCGGGGCGCAGCGCGGCGTAGTACAGGCAGCCGAAGAACCCGGCCAGGCCGGGGCGCAGCCGCCCGGCCGCGGCCAGCAGCGCGGCGGCCTGGGCCGGGCTGGCCACCACAGCCGGGTCGATGGCGGGGGAGGAGGCCGGGGGATGCCAGCTGATCCGGTCCAGCGGGTTGGCCTCCACCAGCCCGGCCTCGACCGCGTACCCCAGGACCGCGTGCAGCACGGCCCGCTTGCGGGCGATGGTGGTCGCGGCGGCGCGGCGGCCGTCCAGCCGCCAGGTCAGCGCCTCCAGCACGGCCCGCAGCACCGCGGGTTCGGCCAGCCGCGCCACGGGCAGGGACGCCTGCCGTGCCCAGTCCAGGATCCGGGTAGCCGTGGGATCTGCGGCTGGGCTGGCGGGGTCGAAGGCATGCTGGTACAACGCCGTGCGCAGCGGCCCCGGGCTGGGCCGCCCGCGAGCGTCTTGCCGGGTCAGGGCGGGGGTGATGGTGGCCAGCGCGTCGGCCAGGCTGGCCCGCGAGTGCGCGGCCAGCGACGGCCACTTCACCGCCGCATACCCGGCCGCATGCTCATACCAGGACACCGGGTCTGGGCGGGCCCACGCGGCCGGCTCGCCGGTGCGGGGGTCGAACTCCAGGCCCTGGCGTGCCGCGCGGACCAGTTCCGCCCGGTAGCCGTCCGCCAGCGCCCGGGTCAGGAACGACCTGGACCGGGCCCGGCCAGCCGCCCGCCACCGCACCTCGAACGGCCGCCGCCGGCCCGCCCGCCGCCGGATCGCCCACACGCACACATCGAACCCGTCCACAGCTCCCCCCGACCACAGCCGCCCGCCTCGGCTGCAAGTCAAGCCCGAGCCAGGCCGACCGCGCACTCGATACCCCACCAGCATCATCACCCGGACACACCACGACGACCGCGAACCCACCCCGAATCATCTAGGCGCGATAAGGAAACACCGACAGAAAGCACGCATATCGAATAGGAGCGGCAGAGAGCTGTGCCGTCCTCGCGGGTTGCTACGTCCATATCGTCCAGTTCGGGCTCCTGGCCGGGCGTTGGTTCGGCGCGGATGATGTGGCCTGTCCAGCAGTGATGCTCGCGAGTGCCGGCGGCGCGTCCCGACGCGGACGGGTTCCGGGGCATGGTCGCTGGTGCCGGCGAGCTTGGCGCGGACCCGGGCGGCCGCATGATCCTGCTACCTCGTGCTGGGGCTGGTTAAGCGGGCCAGCAGGGGGACGAGTACCTGCGCGTCGGGGCTTCCCCAGCCCGTCACCGGATCCCATCCGGGAGCGGCCTGCCAGCCGGCCGTGCCGCCCGGATATGGCATGGTCTGGATGTTGCTGCCGGTCGTGATGTCGTGGAACGCCTGGTGGTAGCTGGAGCTGCGGGCGATGCGGTAGATGGCGGGGTTGACGGAGCCGAGGTCGTGATGGGCGTCCTGGTCGGCCAGCGCGATGAGTCCCGCCCACAGCGGCGCGGAGCCGCTGGTGCCGCCGGCCGAGGTGATCCATGTCTTGCCGCCGCCGGTAAGGACGACCGGGCTGCCGCCCTGCTGGTCAGCGTCAGCGGCCACGTCGGGCACGCCCCTCATCGCCCCGGTCCCGGGGACGCCATCCTGGTAGGCGGGACGGGCGTACAGGTGGCTGAAGCCGCCGCCCGATGCTCCGGGGGCCTGACTGGGGCCGGCCTGGCCATTCCAGGCGGTCTCGCTGATGTAGGCGCCGGTGAAGGGGTCCGCGGTGAGCGTGGTGCCGCCGGCGGCCAGCACGAGCGGGTCGGAGGCCGGGAGGCTGGCCTCCTTGGCCGGCGTGCCCCCGAACCAGGCGTCGCTGAACGCGCCGTTGTCGCCGGAGGTGGCGACCACCGTGACGTGGCGCGCGGCCGCCCCGGCCAGGACGGAGTTCAGCTGGGCCGCCTGGGCCGTGGTGAAGAAGTGTTCCCCCAGGCTCCAGCTGATCGAGGCCACGTCGGTGCCGGAGACGGCCAGCCGCAGCCCGGCGATCATGTCCGCGGCCGCGGTCGCGGCATTCTGCAGGACGTTGGAGGGCAGCAGCACCACCCGGAGGGTGGCGGCGGGGGCGGCCGCGTGCACCATCTCGGTGTCCTGGACCTCCTCCTCACCCGCCTGCCATGGCGAGCCCGGGCCGGCCAGGGTGGTCACGACCTGGATCCGCGCGGCGGGCAGCCCGAACATGCTGTCGAATGCCGTCAGGTCCTGGCGGATATCGGTGCTAGCCGGGGGCGCCTGTCCAGGGGACGGGGTTACGCCGGGCGGCAGGGTAAACGGGGCGGCGGAGGACGGGCCAGGCTCTAGGACCGTCATCGTCTCGCCGCGGCCGTCGATCCCCCTGTCAAGCAGGGGCCGGATGCCATACGCGACCTGGAACACGTGCGGCGCGTAACAGGAGGCCGGGGGGAGCAGGCAGTCCAAACCCACGCCGGCCGGGGTAGCCGCGCCGCTTGCCGTTGCCGCGCCGTGCGCCGTCGTGCCGGAGCTTCCCGTGCATCCTGCCACCGGGACCACGCTCAGCAGCAGGGCGGCGGCGAGCAGGCGCGCTCGCCATGAGCGGGTCAGCCGCGCCGGGTGGATGCTGCCGCGCATCATCTCTCCTTCAGCTGTCCTGCGGGTCCCGGCAGGATCAACGCGAGCACGAACGCCGCCGCGAGGAGCCCCCGGGAAAAGGCGCAGCGGCCCGGGCTTACCAGGCCGCGCTAGCCCTCACCCAGAACGCGGCCGAACGTGCCTGCCTGGTCACGACGCTCGCGGCGCAGCGTCCGGGCCATCCCGATGGCGTAGCCGGCGGCCAGGGCCAGGCAGACGGCGACGGCCAGGCAGACGGCGACGGCGGGGTAGACGCTGACGGCGAGGCCGGGACCGGGCGCGAAGCCGCCGGGAACGGGCACCCCCGCGCCGCCCGCGCTCAGCGTGGTGAGCGCCAGGGCGATGGCGCCGAAGAAGCCCGCCGCCACCATCGGGAAGAAGCCGCCGAGTAGCATCCCGCGTCCGCGGCGCCGCCGGACGCGGAGGATCAGGCCGCAGCCCGCCAGCAGGATCGCGCCGCCGGCGGCCGCGACGGCCCACGCCAGCCACACGGGATTGATCATCACGGCGGCCTGGGTCGGCAAGCAGGGCCAGCACGGGGTCTGTGAGCCCGGCGTCACCGTGACGACGGGCGGCCAGATCCTGAGGATAGTGTCGATCGCCAGGCCGGTGACGCCGGACGTCAGCAGCAGGACGGCGGCCAGCTTCCAGGCCGCCAGGCCGGCCTCCGCGGCCGCGGCGAGCCAGCCGCGGCGCGCGTGGTGCGCGCGGACGACGGCCCGCACCGGCCCGAAGCTGGAG
>JBOHCG010000343.1:0-8374 GCA_050698735.1 Streptosporangiaceae bacterium
AGCCACGCCACAGCGGTCTGGAACACGAACTGGCTTACAGGCGGCGGTCAGCCGATGAGCGTCGTCGCGGTGGATCCGTCCAGCTACGCGGCGGTGACCTCGGGCACCCCGTTCCCCGCCTTCCCGACTGGGAAGGTCGGCCCCGGCACCAGCGGGGGACCCGGCGGGCCGTCCGGCGGGGCGCTGTCGCCCGCCCCGACCGTGCCGGTGCTCGCCTCCCCCGCCGCGGCCGCGATCCTCGGCAGCGCGCCCGCCGAGCTCTTCTCGCTGTACCCGATGGGACCGTTCAAGGTCCGCATCGTGGGCACCCTGGCCAGCACGCCCGCGCTGCCCGGCGGTGGCGCGTTCGTGGTCATGGCGCTGCAGACGCTGCCCGGCCCGTACGGCCAGCCGCAGCCCAACCGTGTCCTGGTCACCGGCGCGAGCATCGACGACGCCCGGCTGACCGCGGTGGCCAACAAGGTGATCCCCGGCAACATCACCACCTTCCGCACCACCGTGCTCGCCGGTCTCAGCAGCTCACCGCTGCAGCACGGCGCCGCCGTCATCATCGCGGCGACCATCGCAGCCACCGCGGCGTTCGGCCTGTTCATCGTGATCCTGGGGCTGGCCCTCGGGTCCTACGAGCGGGAGCTGACCCTGGCCAGGCTCACCGTCATGGGGCACGAACGCGCCACCGGGCTCGTCATGGCCGAGGCGCTGCCCGCCGTGGTCGCCGCCGTCGTCGCGGGCGCCGCCTGCGCGCTCGTGCTGCCCCGGCTGATCGGCTCGTCGATCAACCTGTCCGCGTTCACGGGCACCGGCGCCCCGGTCCAGTTCCAGCCGGACGTGACCTCGTTCGCCTTGCCCGCCGCCGCCATCGTCGTGCTCGCCGTCGCCGCGCTGACGGCGGAGAGCAGGTCGCTGCACCGCCACGGCATCGCCGACATGCTCCGGGCACAATAGGGGGTAAGGAGACTGCCATGGCCACCAGCATCGCGGACCTGGGCGCCGAATCCGCCCGGCAGCATCGTGACTTCGGCGCGGGATCGCTGATCGTCTGCGACCGGCTGGTGCGCATCTACGTGGCGGCCGGCATCGAGGTCCAGGCGCTGCAGGGTCTTGACCTGCTGGTGAACGAGGGCGAGATCGTCGCCATGGTGGGCGCGTCCGGCAGCGGCAAGTCCACCCTGATGAACATCCTGGCCGGGCTGGACTCGCCGACCGCGGGCTCGGTGCGGGTGGCAGGCTACGACCTCGCGGCGATGAACGCGCGGCAGCGGCTGGCCTACCGCCGGCGGGTGGTCGGCTTCGTCTGGCAGCAGACCTCGCGCAACCTGCTGCCCTACCTGACCGCGCAGCAGAACGTGGAGCTGCCGATGCGGCTGGCGGGCGGCAAGGGGTACAAGCGCCGCGCCCGCGCCGCCGAACTGCTCGAGCTGCTCGGCCTCGGCGACGTCCTGCACCACAGGCCGGACCAGATGTCCGGCGGCGAGCAGCAGCGGGCCGCGATCGCCGTGGCGCTGGTCAACGAGCCCAAGGTGCTGCTGGCCGACGAGCCGACCGGCGAGCTGGACTCGGCCACCGCGGCCGAGGTGTTCGGCGCGCTGCAGAGGGCGAACACCGAGCTCGGCGTGACCGTGCTCATCGTCACGCACGACCCCGCGGTCTCCTCGGTGGTGCGCCGGACCGTCGCGATCAGGGACGGCCGGACCAGCACCGAGATTCACCGGGACACGACCACGGGCGACGACGGCGAGGTGGCCCTGCACGCGGTCGAGTACGCGGTGCTCGACCGGGCCGGGCGGCTGCAACTGCCGAAGGAGATGACCGAGCCGCTCGGCATGAAGGACCTGGTCCGATTGGAGGCCGAGCCGGACCACATCGGCGTCTGGCCGGACTCGCGGAGGGATTCCCGTGATCCGGATTCGGAGGAATCGTCGTGAGCGCGCCGGAACCGAGCGCCGTCATCACCCGCGAGATGGTGGACGTCGAGGGCGTCACCAGGACCTACGGCCGCGGCCGCACCGCCACCCAGGCGCTGCGCGGGGTGTCCTTCACCGTCCAGCCCGGCCAGCTTGTCGCGCTGCGCGGCAGGTCAGGGTCCGGGAAGACCACGCTGCTCAACATCGTCGGCGGCCTGGACCGCCCGGACGCCGGCCGGGTGCAGGTCGCGGGGCGCGACGTGACGGCCATGTCCGAGCACGAGCGGATGGCGCTGCGCCGCACGTCCGTGGCGTTCATCTTCCAGTCGTTCGGCCTGATCCCGATCCTGTCGGCGGCGGAGAACGTGGGCGTGCCGCTGCGGATCGCCGGCGCGCCGCCCAGGGAGCGGGAGGAACGCGTCAGGCTCATGCTGGACATCGTCGGCCTCCGTCAGCACGCCAAGCAGCGTCCCGGCGAGCTGTCCGGCGGCCAGCAGCAGCGGGTCGCGATCGCCAGGGCGCTGGCCGGAAGCCCTCAGCTGCTGCTCGCCGACGAGCCCACCGGCCAGCTCGACTCCGAGACGTCAAAGCAGATCATGCGCCTGCTCCGCGCCGTCGTGCAGTCCGAGGGCGTGACCGCCCTGGTCGCCACCCACGACCCCAACCTCATCGACATCGCCGACTCCGTCCTCCAGCTAGAAGACGGAAAAATTCAAGACAGTTTATCCAGAACGGGCCGTGGTGCGAGTCCCGCGCCACCGCATGCCGCGCGTGGTTCCCGCCGGGCAGTGGTGCGAGCCCCGCGCCCGCACATGCATCCCATGGCCACCAGAACGAACAGCTGTATCACGGGCTCGCGGCGGAGACTCCGCACGGCAGGTAGTGAATGTGCCGTTGTGTACCGAAATCGGTATGCGTTGTAGCGTTCACTACCTCATCGGGCCGGGACGGTGAGCGGACTTGCGTCGCACGGGTCAGCTGTGTCTCGCCAGTTACACGATGGGGGCCATGATGGCCTCGATGAGGTGGGGGCCGGGCTCGGAATAGGCGCGGCGCAGCGCGGCGGCGAGGTCCTCGGAGGTGTCGACGCGGGTTGCGGGGACACCTAGGCCGGTACTGATCTGCGCGAAGTCCGGGGTGGGGCCGGACAGGTCGAGCATCCGGGCGGCGCGCGGACCGGCCTGGCCCGCGTTCGTGCGGGCCAGTTCCAGCTTGAGGATCGCGTAGGCGGCGTTGTTGATAAGCACGGTGGTGACATTGAGCTGTTCGCGCGCCTGGGTCCACAGCGCCTGGATCGTGTACAGCGCGCTGCCGTCGGCCTCAAGGGACAATACCGGCCGGTCCGGCGCGGCGATCGCGGCGCCTGTCGCGACCGGCATGCCGTACCCGATCGCGCCGCCGGTCAGGGTCAGCACGCTGTGCCTGGGCGCGGAGGCCAGGGTCCTCGGCAGCAGATACCCGGACGTGTTCGCCTCGTCGACGACTATGGCGTGCTCCGGCAGCGACGCGGCCACCGCCGCGGCGAGGCTGGCGGCGGTCAGCGGCCCCGCGGGCACGCCGGGTGTCGCGGCCTCGGCCAGGACCGGCTCGGTCCGCGGCGCGACCCGGTCGGCCAGTTCCCCGAGCGCGCCCTCGACGTCCTGGGCGGCGTCGGCCAGCACGCTGACCTGACAGCCCCGCGGTACCAGGTCGCCTTCCCGGCCCGGGTAGGCAAAGAACGCGACCGGCGCGCGTGCCCCGGCAAGGATGAGGTGCTCGGTCCCTGCGAGCTGGGTATCGGCGAGCTCGACCAGGTAGGCGAGCCCGGCGACGGCCGGGATCCCGGCGCCGCGCTCCATCCGCGCCGGGAACGTCTCGGTGAGCAGCCGGGCCCCGGTCGCGGCCGCGATCCGGCTGGCGGCCCGAAGCCCCCGCTCCGTGAGCGCCCGCCCGCCGAGCAGCAGCATGACCGGGGAGCCGCCAGCACCGGCCGGCGACCCGGCCGAGGCCCTGGCAGCGCCAACCGGTGAACCGGCCGATAGAGCGGCAGCACCGCCCGGTGACCCGGCCGAGGAGGCAGCATGGACCGAAGACCCGGTCGCGGGGACGGCATGGACCGAAGACCCGGTCGCGGGGACGGCATGGACCGAAGACCCGGTCGCGGGGACGGCATGGACCGAGGACCCAGCCAAGACGGCGGCAGCGCCGGTCAGCAGGGCAGCCGCCGTCGCGATCTGGACGTCGTGTACGGCCTCGGGCTCGGCCGCGGGGCGCGGCGGCGCCGTCGCGGCGCCGTCGGTCCACGACACGTCGGCGGGCAGCACTAGCGTCGCGACCTGGCCGCTGCTGGCCGCTGCCACGGCGCGCATCGCGTCCCTCGCGACGTCGCGGGTATCGCCGCAGGTGTGCACCCAGCCGGACACGGTGCGGGCGAGGGCCTCGATGTCGGACTGCAGCGGCGCGTCGTGCCGGACGTGGCCGGTGGCGTGGGCGCCGACGATGGCCACCACCGGGCTGCGCGCCCGGCGGGCGTTGTGCAGGTTGGCGAGCCCGTTGGCCAGGCCCGGCCCGAGGTGCAGCAGGACCGCGGCGGGCCGGCCCGTCATCCGCGCATAGCCGTCAGCCGCTCCGGTCGCGACCCCCTCGAACAGCGCCAGCACCCCGCGCATCTCCGGCACCGAATCCAGGGCGCTGACAAAGTGCATCTCCGACGTGCCCGGGTTCATGAAGCACACGTCGACGCCCGCTTCCACCAGGCTGGCGACCAATGCCTGAGCCCCGATCACCGGTACCCGCCAGGCCCGGCCGTTTTCAACACGCTCACCGCCACGATGGTAGGCCCTGAACGTGGATAGCGAGGAACTCGCGCCCCCCGTCGGAGGCGCAGTTCGTGCGGCTCGCACCACTGCCCGTTCTGGATAAAAAGGGGCTTTGCGGGAATGCGCGCGGGCTCTTGGTTGTCAATACCCCTGCGGGTATCTGACGCGGTCCGGGCGAGCATCGCCGCCGGGGAACGGCAGCCGACCAGTTAAGACAGCACGCGGCGGCGGAAGTTGCGCAGGCCGAGGGCGAGGAAGGCGGCGCCGAACGCGGCGACCACCGGGTAGATGACGTACAGGTGCATGTGCGGCGCGGTGGTGAACGCGGAGCGCATCCCCTCATTCACGTAGATCAGCGGGTTGATCAGCACGATCGTCTGCAGCCAGTGCCAGCCGCCGACGGTGACCGGGGCCAGCTTGGTCCACGGGTAGTAGGTGCCGCCGAGGAACGTGATCGGCAGGATGATGAAGCCGAACATCAGGCCGATGTTCCTCGGCTCGAAGCTGGTCCCTAGCACCAGGCCGAGCCCCGCCATCGCCACGCAGGCCAGCGGCACGAGCGTGATGATCAGCCACCAGTGCAGGGTCAGGTGGGCGCGCACGCCCGGCGCGTGCACTACCGAGGCGATCGGCAGCACGATCGCGGCCGACAGTACGCCCTGGGCCGCACCGGAGAGCACCTTCTCGATCGCCACCAGCCAGATGGGGCAGGGCGCCTGCACCCGGTCCTCGATCTCCCTGGTGAAGCCGAACTCCTGGGCCATGGCCAGGGCGATGGACTGCACGCCCTGGAACATGATCGATATGCCCACCACCCCGGGAACCAGGACGGTGGCGAAGGCGGACTCGGCCGCTCGGCCCTGGCCGCCGATGCCCTGCCCGATCTTCGGGAAGACGTAAAGGAAGACGAAGCACAGCAGGAACGGCTGGATGAGCGTGCGCAGCACGAACTCCCGCAGGTGCTTGCGCAGCACCACGAGATCGCGCAGCAGCAGGGCGCCGAGCGCGGTCCAGCTTGCGGCGGCTACCGAGCGGGTGGGGCCGCCGCCGATCCGCCGGGCCGGGGCCTGCGCCTGCGCGGTCACCGCGGATGTCATTCCTCCCTCAGCTCCCTTCCGGTCAGGCTGATGAATACGGTCTCCAGGCTCGGCTCGGCGATCGAGACGTCGACCAGCTCGTAGCCGCCGTGCTCGGCAGAGATCACCACGCGCGGGACCAGCCGGTCACCGCCCCTCATGTGCAGTTCGAGCCGGCCGTCGTCGGTCACCCTTGTCCTTGTGACGCCGTCGACGTCGCGGGCCAGCAACTCGGCGAGGGCGGCGGGGTCGCCGGTGGTGCGCACGGTGACGATGGTGTCGGCGCCGATGCCCTGCTTGAGCGCGGCGGGCGTATCGAGCGCGAGGATGCGGCCGTGGTCCATGATGGCGACGCGCTCGCAGAGCCGTTCGGCCTCCTCCATGTAGTGCGTGGTCAGCATGATCGTCTGGCCATCCTTGTGCAGTTCGCCGAGCAGGTCCCAGAGCGCCAGCCTGCTCTGCGGGTCAAGGCCCGCGGTCGGCTCGTCAAGGAACAGCACCGAGGGGCGGTGGAAGATGGCCCGCGCCACCATCAGCCGCTGCGCCATCCCGCCGGATAGTGCGTAGACCGAGGCCTTGGCCCACCTGCTGAGCTGGAACTGCTCGAGCAGGTCGGTGGCGATCTGCCTGGACGCCTTGGCTCCCATGCCGAACAGCCGGCCGTGAAAGTACAGGTTCTCCCAGACGGTTAGCTGGCGGTCGAGCGTGTTCTGCTGCGAGACGATCCCGCTCAGCTGTTTGGCCAGGGCGGGATGCGCCGCGACGTCCACGCCGGCGATGAACGCCCGCCCCGAGGTGGGGACCACCCGGGTGGTGAGCATGCCCGCGGTGGTGGTCTTGCCGGCGCCGTTCGGGCCGAGCAGGCCGAAGATTTCCCCGGCGCGGACGTCGAGGTTGAGCTTGTCCACGGCGGTGAAGTCGGTACCCGGGTAGACCTTGGTCAGGTTCTCGGTGTGGATGACTCCGTCCGGGCCTTTGCCGACCTGCCCGGCCTCGCCGACCTGCCCGGCCTCGCCGGCCTGGCTGGCCTGGCTGGCCTCGCCGGCCGATTCCTCAACTGCGCTCATATCCCATTCAGCCTAGCGGCGTGCCCAGTACCAGGTAGATGCGCGTGGGCCGCCGGGGTTGATAATGGTGATGCTCACTTTATGTATCTACTCAATAGCTAATTGTAATTATTTCGGGAGAAGCATGAGCTTCTGCACGGTATGCGGTCGCGAGCGGGCCACGGCTACCGGCTTTTGCACCGGCTGCGGCGGAGAGTTCGGCGATTCGGCCCGACACGGGATGACCCTTGTCTCGCCGCGGCCGCCTGGCTACCACCCTCCGCCGCCGCTGCCGCGCCGCACGCCGCCTCCGCTGCCGGATAACGGCACTCCTCGGCCGACCGCGGGCTACCGCGCGCACGACGACGCGGCTTCCATGCCGTCATCTGGATCGCGGGATCCCGACGGGCCGTACCTGGTCAGGCCGAGGCAGGAACCGGTCTCGCCCAGGGATCCGGACTCGTTCTCCGCCTTTTTCGCGACCGTCGACTCCTACCGGGGCGCGCTGCCCGCCGCGGGCATCCCGCGCTCCGGCGGCCGGGCGCCCCGCGCGCGGAACAGGGTCGTTATCGTGGCCGCTCTAGCGGTGGTCGTGCTCGGCGCCGCGGGCGGTGCGTTCGCCCTGTCCGGCGGCCACGGCCCAGGGCAGGCGGGAGCGCGGGCGGGAGCGCGGGCGGGAGATCAGCTGACGGGCCGGGCAAGCACTGGCGCGACGCCGTCGGCCGCGGGCAGGAGAACGCCGGCGTCGCCCGCGCCGGCCAGCGCCACTCCGTCCGCCGGACATGGCACCGGCCGCGGCGGCGCCACGGTGGTGGCGGTGGCGGCGGGTGTTGCGAGCAACCCGGCCGCACCGCAGGTCACCGCGCTGGTTGACCACTACTTCACGGCCATCAACACCCGCGACTATGCCGCGTACGCCAGGCTGCTCGACCGGCGGCGGCGGCGGCACGAAACTGCCTCGTCCTTCCGCGCGGGCTACGCTTCCACCACCGATTCCGACGCGACGCTCACCGGAATATTGGCAACCGGCTCGGGAGGCGTGGCTGCCTCGGTCACCTTCACCAGTCACCAGAAGCCGGCGAACGGCCAGGACCACAGTTCCTGCACCCGGTGGGCGATCACCCTCTATCTGGCGCGGCACGGCACCGGGTACCTGATCGAGACGCCGCCGTCCGGCTACCGGGCCTCCTACCAAGCCTGTTAGGCCCGTTCCGTAGTCGGCGGCGGATCTGCCCGCCGGCTCGCTGCTGGCCCTGGCGGCGGGGCTGGCCGAGGGCCTGGCCGCGATCCACAGGAACGGCATCGTGCACCGCGATCTCAAGCCCTCCAACGTGCTGCTGGCCGAGGACGGCCCGCGGGTGATCGACTTCGGCATCTCCCGTGCCGCCGGGGACAGCGGGCTGACCGACGCCGGCCTGGTGATGGGCACGCCCAGGTTCATGTCCCCCGAGCAGGTCTGGGGCAGGGAGGTGGGACCGCCGAGCGACGTGTTCAGCCTGGGGTCCGTGCTCGCCTTCGCCGCGACCGGCCACTCGCCGTTCGGCGAGGAT
>JBOHCG010000344.1:0-8363 GCA_050698735.1 Streptosporangiaceae bacterium
GAGCAGCTGGAGAAGTACATCATCCAGATGGGCGGCAGGGGCTGACCGTGCCGCAAGCCGCCGAGGCGATCGCCCGGGAATGCGCGGACGTCACGCCGCGGCAGCTGGGTCACCGAGGCGCGTGAGATGCGGCCGGCCGCCGGGAGCCGCCCCCGGCCTCAGGTCCTCCTCCGGCTCGGCGGCAACGGCCCGGGCTGCCCGCCATGACGGACAGCGCAGGCGCGGAGCCGCTCACCCCGCTTGCCGTCGAGGGCAAGCTCCGCCAGCTCGTCAACCAGCTGACGCAGGCACAGGCGGCCCTCCGGGACGCCCGGGACCTCGAGGTCGACGCCCGCCACGAGCACGACCGGGCCCGGCGCTGCGCGCTGCTGTCGGAGAAGTCCCCGAAGGTCAGCCGCGGCGGCTACACGGTGGCCGAGCAGTCCGCGTGGGTGGACGAGCAGTGCGCCGACCTGAAGTTCGCCGCCGACAAGGCCACCGTGGTCCGCGAGGCCGCGCAGGACCGGCTCCGGGTGCTGCTGGCTCAGGCAGAGATCGTCCGCTCGCTCGGCGCGTCGGTCAGGCAGGCCTACGAGCTCGCCGGGACAACCGGGTGAGAGCAACGGCCCTGACGGCCGGGCGGCAAATGGCCGCGGACCCAGGCAGAGGACACCTCGTCTCAAGCGGCGCGAGCTTGCCGGGATCCATGTCGATCAGGGCGCTGAGTACCGCCTGGACAACTTCGGGGCGGATCCCTGGCTCATCGACCGGCGGATTGCGCTATGCACGGGCGAAGGCCACGTGGCGCTGACCGGGCCGTCTGGCGGTTCCGCCTAATGGCGGCGGGTACGCTGCGCGCATGCCACATCCGGGCAGGTCAGGGCACCAGCACCTGCGAGCGGTCCGCTACCGGGTCCGCTTCTCCGTGCCTCGCCGCGGCGGCTGGCGTGACTGGGGGGAGCGCCGCGGCGGCTTCGAGGAAGCCCTCGGCGCGCAGAAAGACCCGGCTCTGGTGGCCGCTGAGATCAAGTCGGAGGCGCGCAGGGGCCGGGACTATGTACGGGTGAATGTCTCGGCGGTCGTTGACGCCGCCGACATCGCCGACGCGGTCGCCGTCGCCTGGGATGCGTTCCGCCAGGCCGCCGGAGACGACGCGGCCGGATGGGACATGGCCGCCGCGTCGGCCGAGATCCGGCCCGAGGGCTTGGGCTTAGTGACTGAGCTGGCCGCGCCGTCCGCCGAGGCTCTGGCACGGTGGCAGGAACTTAACGATCCAGCGCGGCGGAGGTAGTTCGTGGTGCCGCCATATCCAACGAGGACGGGTTCTAGCAGGCTTGCCTTGTTTGAGTGGATTCGAATACAGGTATGATAACGAGACAGGGTGACGGATCCGCCTCTATGCCCGACGCGAGTGGTAGCGTGACGACCCCAGCCCGAGAGGAGCGCTCATTGCCCCGCCGGCGTATGACATGGCCCAAGAGACCCTTCATTGCCCTGACCACGGTCAAGGGGCGATGATGAGCAGCAGGAGACCCCGCCGGGGGGAGGTGCGCGGCATGGCCCACGTACAGGATGCCGCTGCCTACATCCTCCAGAAGACGGGCACCGTCTCGGCGATGAAGGGTGCAAAAGCTGTGCTACTTCGCTTACGGGTACCACCTGGCCTGGGAAGAGCGCCCCTTGTTCCCCGAGCGCTTCCAGGCTTGGGCCAACGGCCCCGTCTGCTACGAGCTGTACAAGCTGCACCGCGGGAGCTTTCGCCTGAACCCCGGCGACATCCCGGGCGATCCCGGCCAGCTCGATGTCGGCGAGCTCGAGTCGGTCGACCTCGTCCTCGACGCATACGGGCTTCGTGCTCGCCTTTGCCCTCGGATGTGCCGAGCTGGATACCGGCCACTTCGGCTAGCAGGTCAGCGCGATCGCCCGCGATCTCCGGGAGCTCAGCCACCCCTGCGGCCTTCTCGGTGTCGCTCAGGCCGCCCCAGCGGGCATGACGCTGAGCCGCGGCCACCAGCCCGGCCACGATCAGCCGTCAGGATCAGGTCCGGAACGATCTTGGTTCATCCGGCCAGGATCGAACACGGATGCGGTAAAAGCAAGCCTGCCAGCCTTGTAACCTACGGCAATGCGGTTCCGTATCGCACTGAGGGAACATCGCCCGGCGGTTTCTCGAGGCCGCCGCCGACGAGTTGGTGACGGCCCTAGGTGGCACCGGGCCGGGCCCTCTGGCTGATGGCGCTGGCCCGCATCGGTGCCCTGGTGATGCTGAGCAGGGCGGAGCTGGACGAGAGCGCTAGAGCCCGCGTGGACGGGTCAGGGCGACCTGAAGTATCGCAGATGGCACAAACAGGTTGCGTTTCCTGCACCCGGTAATCCCTTATGCCCTTGTCGCGTCTACCGGAAAAGGGGAGGGAGCAGAAAATGTCCGACTTTCAAGGATTTGAAGATCCGTCGAGTCCGGCAGGGCGTGAGCATCCGGAGGGAAAGGGAAGCGGCAAGCCGCTTCAATCGAACGCGGATACCGCGACTGCGCAGAAGGGACCAGGTGCGCGCCGGATGAGCACGGCGAAGATCGTGCTCGCCGGAATCCTGGTGATCCTGGCCGGCGTTTCGGCGCTCAGCCTCGTCGAGCTGTCCGGCGTCCAGGGGAGACTGTCCCATTCGCAGCAGCAGATAGGCGCGACCAGCTCTGAGCTGTCCGCCGAGCAGGATCAGGTGAGCGCAGACGAGGCGGAGCTATCCACGCTGCAATCAACGGTCAACGCCCTGCCGTCTGACCCGCTGTCGGCCTTCACTTCCCTGGTCTGCTCAAACCCGGACGTCTATGACAACTCGACGGGGCAGACGATAACCGCGTACTACCCGTGCACCGAAACGAACCCCAACTAGGACGAGCCGCCAGGGGGAGGAAATGAAACGGAAACGGGTCATCGCGCTAGCTGTGATCGCGGCGGCCATCGCACTGGCGGGCTGCGCAGGCCCGTCCCCCGACAGCACGTGGAACGCCGGTAAGGGCGGGACCTACCTTCACGCGGTGCATGACGACCTG
Organism: Streptosporangiaceae bacterium; assembly: GCA_050698735.1. Taxonomy (GTDB): domain Bacteria; phylum Actinomycetota; class Actinomycetes; order Streptosporangiales; family Streptosporangiaceae; genus Palsa-504. Next base: position 3,029 of record JBOHCG010000344.1, read on the forward strand.
GCGCAGATCAGCCTGGGCGCTGCGGAGAACGATCTGGTGACCATGGAGCAGGGCGCGGTAAAGCTATTCGCGGACGCCTCGCAGGCGACCAAGGACCCTCCTCCGGTCGACGGCAGCGCCTATACGAAGGTGATGGCGGGTTACATCGTCGCTGCGCTTTTCCTTCAGCCGGGATCGGACCTCAACCTGACCGGCGCCGAGAAATCCCTTCAACTCGCCGGCGACGCCATACCGAAGGGCGCACCGTGGGGTAGCGAGCTTTAACACACCTGATACTGTAATTAGGCCTGGCTGGCGGCTTCCTCGAGCAGTTCCTCGACCTCGATCTGCACCCGCCGGAGCGCACGTCAAGGGCCTGCCGCACCTGCCGGTTGACGTGCGTGTCGAGGTGGTCGCTGATCGCCGACATGAGGGGATCAAGGGCGACCAGGCCGACCTTGTGCTGGCGGATCGCGTCCTCGCGCCGGGTACGCGTCGTGCGCCAGGTCAAGCGCGTCAATGGCCGCCTGTGGTTCGCGCTGCCGAAGGGCGGCAAGGAGCGCGACGTGCCGCTGCCCGGGGCCGTGTCGCTGGCCCTGGCCGCGCACATCAAGGCGTCCCCTCCGGTCGAGGTGACGCTGCCGTGGAACGAGCCGGGCAACCTGAAGCGGCACGGCAAGCCGGTCACCGCGGCGCTGGTGTTCAGCCGGGAGGGCGGGCCGGTCCTGCCGTCGACCTTCAACACGGGCTCGTGGATACCGGCCCGGAACGCCGCGGGCATGGCAGAGGGCGGAATGCACCAGCTGCGCCACTTCTACGCCAGCGCCCTGCTGGCCGGCGGCGTCGACGTGAAGGCGCTGAGCGAGTACCTCGGCCACCATGACCCGGCGATTACCTTGAGGATCTTACACTTGATGCCCAGCGCCGAGGGCCGGGCGCTGCGGGCGATCGAGGTCGCCTTCGCGGAGGCCAGCTCCGGGGCTGACGGCCCCGGCACGGCCCGGGAGGGCGGAAACAGGCCATGACCTGCGCTTTGATCGTTAGAGCTTGTAGCGCTCGGCCGGGGCCACCACGCCGCGTTCCCAGCGGTAGATGTTGTGGCTGATGTTGTCGATTCCGGGCACGGACGTGTCGCCCTTGTCCCGAGCGGCCCTGATCAGCTGGCGGGCCATCTCGGACCTGGTCCAGCCACGGTCCTCGCGCTGCCGGCGCAGCCAGGCGCCGAGTTCGGATGGCATAGCCCGGCATCGTAACGGCAAGCGGCCCCGTCACAACATTATGTGTCGAAAATTGTCGCGAAATGCACCGCTGTAGAGCGGCGCTGCAACGGATTGCCAATGGCAACGGAGCAGCCTCGGCGCGATGAGTCTCCAGCACTACTGCCAGGCGGAGGGCGGTGTTAAGTGGACGGGCGGGGCTAGCCGGAGGGCGACGGCGACCAGGTCGTCGGCTCGGAGTTTGGCGGCGGGTTCCTCGCGGATGGTGTCGGCTAGGAACTGGCCGGGGTCCAGGTCCACGCGTTCGGCTTCGCGGTCGCCGCCGGCGTCTAGCCAGTACTTGAGCTGGGGGCCGTCGACCTCGGGGTGGAACTGGACGGCCAGGTGGCGGTCGATAGTGAAGGCCTGGACGCCGATCTCGTTGCGGGCTAGCAACCTGGCCTGGGGCGGGAGGAGGCAGCGGTCGCCGTGGAATTCCAGCCACGGGCCCGCCGGGACTACGTCGGGAGCCAGCGACTCGACCGGGCGCCAGCCGATCTCCTTGCCGGGCATCGCCTCGACCCGGCCGCCGAACGCGGCGCACAGCGCCTGGGCGCCGAAGCAGATGCCGAGGACCGGGACGCCCGCCTCGTCGGCGCGGCGCAGCCAGGCCAGCTCGTCGGCGATCCAGGCGTCGGCGTCGTTGACCGAGCTGATGGCGCCGAGCACCACGACGTGATCGAATCCGGCCGGGTCAGGGAGCGGGCCGTCCTCGGTGACCAGGTGGACGGTGATCTCGGCGCCGCGCGCCTCGAAGGCGCCGCCGATGAAGCCGGCCGAGTCCACGTCGTGGTGCCGGATGACGAGCACTCGCATGATGCCTCCGCGTCGTTGCCGATCCGTTCGTTTGGTGCCAAACTATCAAGAGTGGCAGCCGGTGCAATCGATCTAACCGATCTTGACATGTGGGCCCGCGGGGTGCCATATGCGGAGTTCGGGCGGCTTCGGGCGGAGGCGCCTGTCGCCTGGTTTCCCGACGAGGGCTCGGGTTTCTGGTCGGTGCACCGCTACGCCGACATCGTGGCCGCCAGCAGGGACGTGACGACGTACTCCTCGGCGCGCGGGATCTCGTTCGAGGAGCCCACCGACGAGGACATGGCGGCCAGGCGCACGATCATCGACACCGATCCGCCCGAGCACACCAAGCTGCGCAAGATCGTGTCCGGCCACTTCTCGCAGCGGGCGGTGGCGGTCTACGAGCACTTCATCGCCGGGCTCACCGAGCAGGTGCTCGACCGATGCCCCGATGGCGGGTCCTTCGACTTCGTGGACGCGGTGGCCAAGGAGGTGCCGATCCGGGTGCTCGCCCGGATCATGGGGCTGCCCGAGGCCGAACTTGACCTGTTCATCGACCTCGGCGACCGGCTGATCGCCAACACCGACCCGGACATCACCGACGTCGTCTGGGGCCGCGACGACACCGACGCCTACCGCAGGTACCCGTTCCGCAGCCCGTACGGCAAGCAGCTGTGGGACCTGGGCAGGCAGGTGGTCAAGGGCCGAATGCAAGACCTCGAATGCGGTGCTCTCGATGGCAGGGCGCCAGGCGACGACTTGCTGTCCAGGCTGCTGCGCGCCGAGGTGGACGGGGACAGGCTCAGCGAGACAGACCTGGACAACTTCTTCTCCATCCTCGTCGTCGCCGGGAACGAGACCACCAGGATCGCGATCGCCCATGGGGTGCTCGCCTTCTGCGAGCGTCCGGAGGAGTGGGACCGGCTGCGGGCCGACCCAGGGCTGCTCGACACCGCGACCGACGAGGTGCTGCGGTGGAGCTGCCCCACCCACTTCATGCGGCGGACCGCCACGGCGGACACCTCGCTCGGCGGGGCGCGGATCCGGGCCGGCGACAAGGTGGTGCTGTGGTACGTGTCCGGGAATCGCGACTCCGAGGAGTTCGACCAGCCGGACACGTTCGACGTCGGGCGCAGCCCGAACCGGCACCTGAGCTTCGGGCGCGGCGGCCCGCACCTGTGCCTCGGCGTGCACCTGGCCCGGCTCGAGGTGAAGGTCGTGCTCGCCGCGCTGGCCCGGCGGTACAGCAGGTTCGAGCTCGCGGGAGAGCCGCGGCGGATCCGGTCGAATTTCACCAACGGGCTCAAGGCGCTTCCGGTCCGGGTGCACCGGTGACCGGGGTCGCGGTGGCTGCCGGAGGGAGCGTACTGGTGGGCGGGTCACGGCGGCTGCCGGTCCGGGTGCCGCGGTGAGCGGGCCGCGGCTGCTGCTGATCCTGACCGAGAACTGGACGATGCGGCCGGCGCCGGACGTGGCGGACCTTGTCGGGTTCGCGGTCGAGGCGGAGCGGGCCGGGATCGACGGGGTGATGGTGAGCGAGCACATCGTGCTCGGGCCGTCGGCGGACGCGGCGGGGCGCCCGGAGAACCCGAGGGACTACGCGCTGCCAGGCAACCAGGACCCGGCCTCGCCGTGGCCGAGCCCGATCGTGCTGCTCAGCGCCGTGGCCGCGGCCACCTCGCGGATCAGGCTCGTCGCCGGGGCGATCATCAGCCCGCTGCGGCATCCGCTCGCGTTGGCCAAGGACCTCGCGACCCTGGATCGGCTCAGCGGCGGTCGGCTTGTCGTGCAGCCGACGGTGAGCTGGCACCGGGACGAGTACGCCGCGCTCGGCGTCTCGTTCGCGCGGCGCGGCGAGATCCTGGACGAGCAGCTCGAGGTCTGGGTTAAGGCCTGGGGATCCAGTCCGGTCGCCCATGAGGGGAACCACTTCTCGTTCGGCAAAATATGGATGGAACCCCAGCCCGCGCGGACGGGAGGTCCCGTGCTGTGGTTCGGGGGGTCGGGCCTGCATTCCAGGCTGCTCGCGCGGCTGGTGCGGTACGGGGGCGGGTTCAACCCGCTCGGCGCCGTTACGGACGGCGAGCTGGCGGAGCTGGCGGGCGCGCTGGCGGGCGCGGGGCGGGATCCCGGCGAGGTCGAGCTGGTCGGCGGGACCAGGGGGGTGTTCGCCGGCCCGGACGGGGTCGCGGACCTGGACCGTGCGCTGGCCGGCATCCCGGCGCAGATGGCGCGCGGCTTCGGCACGTTCTGCGTCAAGCCGTCGCAGTTCATCGATTCGGCGGCAGGGATCGGCGCGTTCTGCCGGGAGCTCGCGGACAAGTGCTCGGCGCTGCGGGGTCCTTGACAGTAGATCGTTTGCTTCCGTACGATCTGGCCAACCCAGGGAGGCAGCGCCAGGAGGCAGCTATGGCCCAGTCCGATTTGGCTCAGTCCGACCCCCCGTACGAGCGCCTCGGCGCCAAGGTACTCTCGCTCCCCGACGTCATCGCCCAGTCGGTCGGGTTCATGGGCCCGGTCTTCTCCTCGGCCTTCGTGATCCCGCTTGTGGTCGGGGTGATCAGCGCGTCGGGCAAGGGCGGCGGGGTGGCCTCGCCGCTGTCCGTGCTGATCGCCGCGGTCGGCGTGTTCGCGATCGGCTGGATCGTGTCCAGCTACGCCAAGGAGGTGCACGCCGCGGGCTCGCTGTATGACTACGTCACCCGCGGGCTCGGCGAGCGGGTCGGCACCGCGGCGGGCTGGCTGTACTACGCCGGCATCACCGTGCTGCTCACCGGGCTGCTGCTGCTCATCGGCGGCTACCTGCAGTCCACCATCGCCTCGGAGTTCAGCGTGAACCCGCTGCCTGGCTGGGCCTGGACGCTGATCGTCATCGCGATCGTCACCGCGGTGCTGTACTTCGGCGTGCGGATCTCGGTGCGCAGCCAGCTCGTGCTCGCGCTGATCTCGATCATCGTGGTCACGGTGTTCTTCATCGTGGTGATCGTCAAGCTGGGCTCGGCGAACAGCGCCAGGCCGTTCGAGCCGTCCTCGTCGGCCGACGGGTGGGGCGGCATCTTCTTCGGCGTGCTGTACGGCGTGCTGCTGTTCGTCGGCTTCGAGACCGCCGCCAACCTGGCCGAGGAGACCCCGAAGCCGCATAAGCACATCCCGGCCGCGGTGATGATCACGGCGGGGATCGCCACCGTGTTCTTCATCCTGGCGGCGTACGTCGAGGTGGCCGGGTTCCACTACAGCCTCAAGACGCTGACCGCCGCGGCGGGGGCGCCGCTGTTCGCGCTCGGCGCGGCCAAGTCGGCCGGCGG
>JBOHCG010000345.1:0-8343 GCA_050698735.1 Streptosporangiaceae bacterium
GATCCGTCGGCCTGGCCGGCACCGCCCAGGACAGCACCGCCCATGACGGGGCCGTCCCGCGCCGGGCATGCGCGCCGATCTCACCGCCGGGCACCGTGGCTCGCCGCGACCGCCGCGGTCGTCGTGGCGGCAGCCGTCATCCTCGCGGTCCGGCTCATCCCCGGCAGCACTCCTCCGGCCGCGGCCGGTCACCGCACGGGACCGGCCGCCAGCGCCGGGAGCTCAGCGACCACGCGCGACCACGGGAGGAGAACCGGCGGGGCAGGCGCAGGCAGCACGAACGCGGTGCGTGATCTCACGCTGCAGGACCTGGGCAACGTCGGACTCAACGAGGTCTCGTTCACCACGGACGGCAAGCTCCTGACCGACACCAGCCCCGGCGGTCATGTCTACGTGTGGGATGTCGCTACCGGCAAGCTTGTTCACACCGTTAACACGTCGAGCGAGGTCAGCGTCGACCCGGCGGTCAGCCCGGATGGCACGCTGGCGGCCAGTTCCGTGAGTGCCACCTCCGGTGGTGTCTACCTGTGGGACGTCGCCACCGGCAAGCCCATCACGACGCTGAGCAACCCGAAGCTGCCCGTCGGCATCGACGCGCTGCTGTTCAGCCCGGACGGCAAGTTCCTGGCCGTCGGCGACGGCGGGCACATCTACATATGGAATGTCGCCGCCCGCACGGTCACCGCCAGCATTGCTACGCCGGGCACCCTCATCAACACGCTGGCGTTCAGCCCGAACAGCATGCTGCTTGCCACCTCCACCGTCACCGGCACCACCACCGTCAACCCCGTCCAGCTGTGGGCCGTCGCCACGGGCGACCAGATTTCCACGCCGCTGGCCGGCAACCCGGACGTCGAGCAGGGCGGCGTCCAGGGCCTCGCATTCAGCCCCGACGGCAAGATCCTGGCCGCCAGCGGCCGCGGCGGCATCTACCTGTGGGGCGTCACCACCAGCAGCCTCACCGGCACCCTTAATCGCCCTGGTGAGGGCATCCTCCCGCTGGACTACAGCCCGGACGGCACGCTCCTGGCCGTGGGCGACTGGGCAAGCGCGACTCGCGCCTTCGTCCTGAACGCCGCCACCGGCACGGTCCTGCACACCTTCACCGACCCGGGTGAGTACCCCGTCTCGGACGTAACGTTCAGCCCGGACGGCAAGCTCCTTGCCTTCGCCGACCGGGTCGGCGAGATCTACGTCAAGGTCACCAGCCAGCTCGTCGGCGGCTGAGCAAGGAGCGCTTCAACGCATCGCCGTCGAGCGGGTTCAGGGCCTGCGGACGGTGACGAGCCAGGCGCGGGAGTCGAACCAGATGCCGGTGCTGTCCCAGTGCGCGGCGAGCATCTCGCGCAGCCGCCCGATCGCGCGTGCCTCGGCGGCGGGATCCAGCCGGCCGAGTGCCTCGCTGGTGCACGTGAAGCCACGGACCCAGTCCAGGGCAGCGGCCACGTCCGGGCCGTAGTAGACGGGCGCCAGCCTACAAGTGGCGCATTCGATCCGCCGCCCGAAGGCTTCGTGGCCGAGATGTTATGAGGTCCCCGGACCGCGAGCATCGTCGCTGGTAGCGTGCCCGACATATCCGGCGGCCTGGGCGGATCATGATCTATCCGTACTAGGTCAGCTGCGCACGCGTTTCGTCGGCCCGGACGCGTGCGCGCAGCGGGGGAAAGCAGCGGGGAAAGCAGCGGGGGAAACATGCGCGGACACAGGTCGTTCTCTATTGCCGCGATTACGGCGGCGGCCGCCCTCATTGCTGCTCAGCCGCTCACGGCGGTTGCCGCCAGCGCCGCGGGGTCGCCGGTGGCCCGATCGATCCCTGGCGCCTGTGGCCTGCTCGGCCCGGCGCAGCTCGCACCCGAAGGACTCGCGCTGACGTAGACGGCCTCCGCGAACCCGCCACCGCTACGGCGCAATCGCTCGGCATCAACGGGTCCGGGGTCAAGGTGGCCTGGATCGCCGACGGCGTGGACCCGGGCAACGTGAACTTCATCCGGTCTAACGGCACGTCGGTGTTCGACCCGGCCAGCGGCGGCGACTACCAGGACTTCACCGGCGACGGCGCGGGCGCCCCGACCGGCGGCAGCATCGGGTTCCTCGACTCCAACGTGATCGCGGGTCAGGGTACGCACGTCTACAACGTGTCCGGCTTCTCCGCCCAGGCCGATCCGTCGGCGTGCAACATCAAGATCGAGGGCGTGGCCCCGGGCGCAAGCCTGATCGGCCTCGACGCGATCCCCGAAGACCGGGCGGACCACCTGGACACGAACGTGTCCGATTACCTGCAGGCCATCAACTACGCGGTGCATACCGACCACGTCAACGTGATCGACGAGTCGTTCGGCAATAACCCGTTCCCCGACGTCACCGCGCCGGACGCGATCAAGCAGTTCAACGACGCGGCCGCGGCGGCGGGCGTGGTGGTGGTGGTGGTGGTCGTCGTCGTCGCCAGCGGCAACGCGGGATCGGGCAACACCATCGCCTCGCCGGCCACCGACCCGGATGTCATCTTTGTCGGCGCCACAACGCAGTTCCAGGCATCCGCCCAGACCAACCACGACGCCGCCCGCTACGTTCACCGGCGCCGCGGGGAAGCAGGAGAACTACGGCATCTTCCACTTCACCGTCACGCCAGGGCAGGACCGGCTTACCGCCGCCATCGTCTGGCCGGGTGACCCGACCTACTGCCTTATGCAGGAGTGCAACGCCGGGCAGAACTCCGAGGACCGGCTGATCCTGGTCGACCCGCTCGGCCGGCTCGCCGCGGACTCGCTGCCGCAGGGGCCGGGGAACTACGGCAGCGCGGAGGTGCGGAACGCGGCCCCCGGCGTCTGGACCGGCGTCACCGCCGGCGACCAGGCCAGCGCCGGCGGGACGGCCGATGGCACAGCCCCCGGGCCCGTTCAGGGTCCGGGGCACACGCTGGCTCGGCTGGCAGCGCGCCACATGGCAGTCAGCGGGGGCGCACCCTTCGGCGGGTTCAGCACCTCGGCCACCTCGAAGCCGAAGTGCTCATACAGCGGTACGTTTTCCGGCTTGGACGACTCCAGGTAGGCGGGCAGGCCCGCCTCGTCGGACCGCGCCAGCCGGGACCGCAGCAAGACGCTGGCCACGCCGTTGCCCTGGTGCACGGGATCCACGCCGATCGCGTACAGGTACCAGTGCTGCTCGCGCGGGTGGTGCCTGGCCATGTAGGCGACCAGTTCGCTCGCCGGACCCAGCCTGGCGCCCAGCGCACGGATAAAGCCCGGCAGGGACCGCACCTGCTCGCGGTCGGTCGGCCGCCAGTGGCCAGGCGGCAGCCAGATCGCCCCGCCGACGATAGCGGCGCCGTCTAGCGCTACGTCGACGCAGCCGTACTTCAGCGCGTGCGACCGCAGGATCGTCTTGAACAAGCCCCGGGCACGTCGTTCGCGGCTTCGGTCATCCGGCAGCATCCAGATAAACGGCGGGTCGTCGTAGAAAGCCAGGCTAAGCACCCGCGCCAGCTCCCTGACGTCTGCCGACGCGGAAGGCCGTGCCGTTATGGCCGCCATGGCGCAACATGTTACCCGGCCTGGGCCACCTCAACGGGCAGCCCCGGACCCGTGCGGGCCCGGGGCTGTCGCGACAGAACCGTCAGGGTTCGGCGCCCACGTAGAGGCACTGGATGACGGTGGGGCTGATCAGGTGTTCCTGCATCGACCGGGGAGCTCGTTCGGCGACGACGAACGATCCACGGCCTTCCTGCTGCAGCCGCACATCGCGGACGCGCTGCGCTGCCAGAGCCGCCGCGCCGCGGCCAGGCTGCTTACCGGGCGCCAGCGCGAGCTGATCGGCCTGGTCGCCGCAGGTCACGACAACGTCGCGATCGCTCGCCGGCTCGGCCTGTCGCCCTACAAGGTGCGCAAGCACCTGGAGAACGCGTTCGCCCGGCTCGACGTCACCAGCAGGACGGCGGCCGTGGCCAAGGTATGCCCGGACGCCACCTGGATTTGACCCGCCCCCGACCCGGCCGGCTAGCCTCGGGACCTTCTGCCGGACGAGAAGCGAAAGGTGACCAAATGCTGGTCCTGACCGAGGCGGCCGCCGAGGTCGTCAAGTCCGTCACATCAATCGGCGAGACCCCCAGCGGGGCGGGGCTGCGGATCGCGTCCACCGCCACGGAAGCGCAAAGCCCGGGTGGGCTGCAGCTCACGGCCGCGACCGGCCCCAGGGAGAACGACAGGGTCATCGAGGCCGGGGGAGCACGAGTGTTCCTCGAGCCGCAGGCCGCCGCCTACCTCGAGGACAAGGTGCTCGACGCGCAGCTCGACGAGGACGGCACCGCCCGCTTCTCGCTGGCCACGCAGTTCCCTGGCGAGCGCTGATCCCGCGGGCCGAGGCCGGCCTGGCCGCTGCCGGCGACCGGTAAGGACTTCCTAAGCCGGTCCCGCTGGTCGCCCTCGGCCCCAGGGACTCGTCAAAGTCGGCGCAACTGCTGGCCGCCCTGCCCGGTGTCGTCCTCGGCATCCCGCTCGGCCTCGCGCTGTACAAGGCCGTGACGGGTGACGTCGCGTCGCCGCCCGCCTTGTGGCTCGTGGCCGTGGTGGCCGGCACGTTGCTGACCATGGCCGCGCTCACGACGATCCCAGCCCGCATCGGCGCGCGCCGTCCCGCAGCCGAGATTCTCCAGGCCGAGGTTGCCTGACGCCCCGTGCCGCCGACCCGCTCAAGAATGAGATGAGGAATGGGGCCATGCAAATCGTCGGCGCGGTCACCGGCCCAGCGTCCGCACAGCGGCCATACACCCCCCCGCCCCGTGAGTGCACCAACCGGGCGTGCAGCCACAGCGCGGCCCAGGCTGTCGGTGGCTGCGCAATATGTGCAGGTAGCTGGAGCGCGTCCTATGTCCGCCCTCACCAACCTCGCCATCACCCTGTTCCGGCTACAAGGAGTAACCGAAATCAAAGCCGAAACGCGCCGAAACGCCCAGGACCCACGCCGACCGCTCCAGCTACTGGCCTTCCGGCCAGGCTAAACGCCATCACGACTTTGACGAGTCCTTGCCCTCGGCCCTGCGCCGCCCGGAGGCCCCCGGGAAACTCATCCAGGCGGCCCGGCGCAACTGCGCCGCCAGGTCCCGGTCGGCCGCCTCGGCCAGCCCCCCGAGGTCGCCGACCTAGCCGCCGCGATCCTGACCAACGCCTACCTGACCAACCAGGTCATCTCCCTAGACGGGGGCATCCATCCCCGGTAGACACCTCGCGGGCACCTCCGTCTCAACCAGATGAGTGTGTAGCCGCGTTTCCGCGATGACCACACGGACGCACCATGTTTGCGCACGTATTCGGCACGGTCGAGCTCCCACAGGAGCTGTGAGGACCGCAGGGCCGCCAAGTCCGAGCGGCCCGGCCGGACAGCCGGGAGTGCGGTCGTGAGGGCCGCCCCTGTGCTGTCGGCGGCCTGGGCCGGGGCGGCCCGCCGGCTGGTGCAGTCCCTGGTGATGTTCGCGGTGCTGGCCGTCTCCTCCGCGGCGGCCGTGACCGGCCTGACCCTGGTCGCCGCCGCGAACCAGGGGTATACCGCCGCGATCACGGTCGAGCACGGCGCGGACCTGGCCGTGACCATCGACGCAGCCAAGGTCACCGGCGGCCAGCTGACGGCGACCCGGCACTTGCCCGGGGTGACCAAGGACGCCGGACCGTACCCGCAGACCACGATCACCGTCGCGACCGGTACCGCCGCGGCCGGCAAGCCCGGCGGCGGTGGGCGGGTCCCGGAGACACTCACCGTGGTCGGCCGGGCCTCACCGTCCGGCCCGCTCGATGACATCGACGCCAGCCCCTCTGTCATGGCCGCCATGGGCCGCAGCCGGTGGCCGGACCGGCCGGGCGAGATCTCCCTGGGCGTCAATACCGGGCTCGACCTGCCGGTGGGCGGCAAGATCACCGTGATCAGCGCGCCGAGCCGGCCGGAGCTGACCGTGACCGGGTACGGCGACACGCTGGTGAACTATGAGAACGCCTGGGTGGTGCCCGGTGAGGCCGCTGCGCTGCGCGCGGCGGGCGCCCCTGCCCAGGAGCAGATGCTGTACACGTTCGCCAATGCCAGCACCGCCGCCCGGGTCAGCGCCGACCTGGCTGAGCTGAAGGCCGCGCTGCCGCGCGGTGCGATCGCCAGCTCCCAGTCGGCACCCCAGCCCGGGCGCGGCGCGATGGCGTACCGGCTAGCCGGGCGGCTGGGCCTGCCGACGCCGGCGACGGTCGGGCTGGCCTCCCCGTTCTCCCGCCCGGCCCCATCCGCGGTTACGCTGGTCGCCGCAGACCATGCTTGAGACCTTCCACTGGTTCCGGGGCGAGGGGTTCGGCTTGATCGTCGAGGACCTGCTGCGCCTCCCGGCGGAACCCGGCGTGATCGCCGAAGGCTTCCGGCTGCTGCCACGCCTAGTGAGGCCGCTGCTCACCACTCCGGACCACGCCGTGTGGCTGCTGCCGACGCCGGAGTTCCGCCGGGCCGCGTTCGCCAGCCGGGGCTCGCTGTGGGAGATCGCCCGGAAGACCGGCGATCCGGAAAAGGCCCTGCGCAGCCTACTGGAGCGTGACCTGATGTTCACCGACCGCCTCCGCCAGGAGGTACAGCACCTGGGCCTGCCCGCCATCGAGATCAGTACCGTGATGACCGAAGATGACCTGGCCGGACAGGTCACGGAGGTGTTCGGACTGTGAGCCTGCCTATCACACACGCCGATCCAGGCCGTGTTGCTGCCAGGTCAGGGCTGCCGGGCGGCAAAGTCGTCCGTTTCCGCTGGTCAGGCGGCACAGGATGCGCACCGGCGCGGGTAAACCCGTAACGGGGTTGTGACATTCTCCAGAGGCGAGCCGGCTCGCGCGAGCGGGTGAATGCCTTGGGCCCAGCTTCACGAAACTCTGAGGGTCTCAGCCCGGACGCCTGCGAGTTTTTCGAAGTGCGCTGAGGCGTCGGTGGTCAGCAGGACGCGACCGGCCGCCGCTGCGGTTGCGGCAATCATCATGTCGTGGGCAGAACGGGTTTCTCCGGATTTCATCGCCTGGACGGCCAGCCGTGCGTGGACTCGTGCCACGTCTATCGTGTAGTTCTCGATCGGCAGGCTGCTGAGCAGGGCCTCGACGTGAACGGAGCGGATCTGCCGGTGAGCTTCATCGGCGCGTTCCACCCCCACGAGCAGTTCCATCGCCGTGATGGCAGCGATCGCGGCATCATCGGCACCGAGAGCCTCATCGACGTCGAGCTTGCCGCGCTCGATCGCGATGAGGACACCGGAGTCCAGGATTACTCGCCTGGCCATCCGCGCACCTCATTCGTGAACGCGGAACGAAGGTCCGCCGCCGCGCCTTCGAGTTCATCGGCGAATGCCTCGTCGGCTGGATGCTCGCGCAGGGCGGCCTTGAGCCTGTCCGCGGATGTCCGCCGTTCCGGCGAGAACCTGCCCACCGGGACGCCGTCACGGGTTATCACCACGACCTCGCCATGCTCGACCGCGTCGAGCAGGTTGGCGAAGTTCCGGGCAGCCTGCGTAGCGGTTATCGTGATCACGGATACATACTATCAGACTTGATCTGATGATACGCACACTCAAGCGTGCCCTTCAGGAACGCCAGGCCGGTGCCTGCGCGTTCCTGATCTTCGCAGTGGCTACCTGATCGAGCAAGAAAATGCGCGGTAACGTGCGGGTGGTGCTGCGATCCTGGGCTGCAAGGTAACCCGCTGCCGCGTCCGGTCATGATGGCGTCGGGGGTCGAGGTGGGTTCCCGGCAGGTGGACTGCCTTCGCTGCGGGGACGGAGAACTGTCCCGGCTAGCTCGCGTGCGCGGGCCGGGTCGAACGGCTCGGCGGACATCAGGCGTCCGCGATCAGGTCGACCTTGTCACGCCAATGGCGGTAGATAGTGGATTTGCCCGCATGGGCGCGGCCCGGGCCGAGGCCGTGAACCTGTTCGCGGACCAGGCCCCAGTGCCGATGGGAAACGGGCATGTCGGCCTCAGGCAGCCGGGCTGCCCGGACCCTTCTGCGCGCGGGCGTGCTGCCCGGACCGGCGCCGCCCAGGCCGGCCGGGCCGGCCGGCCTGCGGGGGCCGCGCCCGGCTGAACTCGGCCAGGTCCAGGTCTCCGATGAGCGGCAGCCGGATACGGACCTGATGCCGCGCCAGGCCGGCCAGCGCAAACCGCACCACGTACCAGGCGATCAGGAAGGCGATGACGCCGAACGCCAGCCCGGCCACGACATCCTGCACGTGATGCACGTGCGAGAGCACCCGCGCCGCGGCCACCAGCAGCGCCGCCACGCCGAACAGCGCCCCCCACGCCCGGCTGCGCCACAGCACCAGGGCCGCGATCAGCCCGGCCGCGGCGC
>JBOHCG010000346.1:0-8314 GCA_050698735.1 Streptosporangiaceae bacterium
GGTCAGCTCGGCCCGCCAGGTCCAGCTGGTCGGCGGCGGCGGCACGGACATGGGGGCGGGCATCGCCGCGGCGGTCGCGCTGCGGCCGCGGCCAGCGGTCACGGTCGTGCTGACCGACGGGTACACGCCGTGGCCGGCGCAGGCCCCGAAGGGGACACGGGTCGTGGTCGGCCTGCTCGGCCCGCGGGCGCCGGACGCGCCGGTATGGGCGCGCGCGGTCCGCGTCGAGGGCGACTGAGGGCTCGTCGGCCCGGTTCGCCGCGGGCCGGTTCGCCTCGGGCCGGTTCGCCTCGGGCCGGTTCGCCTCGGGTGTTCGCCGACCGGTTCGCCGTTCTTTGCCGGCCCCGGTTCGCCTCGGGCCGGTTCGCCGCGGGTGTTCGCCGACCGGTTCGCCGTTCTTTGCCGGCCCCGGTTCGCCTCGGGCCGGTTCGCCGCGGGTGTTCGCGGGCCGGTTCGCCGTTCTTTGCCGGCCCCGGTTCGCCTCGGGCCGGTTCGCCGCGGGTGTTCGCGGGCCGGTTCGCCGTTCTTTGCCGGCCCCGGTTTGCCTGCGCAGCGGCGGAGGTGATGTCCTAGCGGGCGATGAAGAACTGGCACAGGCCGCAGCCGCTGACGCTGGCCGTGATCGCCCTGACGTTCGGCTCAGGGGCGACCGACGTAGCCTGCTTTACCAGGGTGGGCGGAGTGTTCGCCAGCGTCATGACCGGCAACATCGTGCTGTGGGGGCTGGCGGCGGCCCACGGGTCGCTGTCGCTTTTCAGCCACGCGACAGTCTCGCTGGCCGGCTACGTCGTCGGCGTGATCGCGGGAACCCGGATCGCCTACGGCCTGCGGGCCAAGAAGGGCGAGGGCGGCGTGTGGCCGGAGCACGTCACCTGGGCGCTGCGGGCCGAGCTTGTGCTGCTCGCCGGGTTCACTGTTGGCTGGGAGGTCAGCGGCGGCCGCCCGGCGGGCTGGGCGCAGTACTGCCTGCTCGCGGCCGCGGCGGCGGCAATGGGCGTGCAGGCGGCCGCGGCCAGGGACATGGGGCTGGCGGAGGTGACGACCACGTACCTGACCGGAACGCTGACCGCCCTGGTGAGCTCGCTGGCCCGGCCGGGCCTGGAGACGCCGCACAGGGCACGGCGGTTTAGCGTGCTGTTCGGGCTGGCCGCAGGGGCGAGCCTGTCCGGGCTGCTGATCGCCACCGCGGCGGACGCGATGCCGACACTGCCGCTGGCCGGGGTGGTCACCGCCCTCGTGCTGGCCGACAGGAACCGCCCGTCCCGCTCATAGGCGCCGACATTCCACAGGAAGGCGAGGCTGTCTGCGTCGCCCGCGGCCAGCGCCCTGCCGGTGCCTGAACGCGATTTCGTTATCGTGGATCGTTACTGCCTTTATAGGGGATGCTTTGATCCACGATGATGGGGCGGCGGTGGCGGCGAGCACGGAATGTCATTGGGGGGTGTCAGCATGTGGGGGTGAGACCTGCGTTGAAGGCCGGGCTGCTGCCGGTGTGGCGGGATCGGGACACGCTGCAGATCGGGGTGGACCCGCGGCGGGCGGTCGCGCTGACCGGGCTGGGGCCTGCCGCCGCCGTGATCAGCCTGCTCGACGGGAGCCGGGACCGGGCGGCGCTGATCGCCGCGGCGCAGGCGTACGGGATCGGGCCGGAGGCCACCGGGCAGGTGCTGGCGACGCTGGCGGCCGCGGGGGTGCTCGACGACTTCCCGGCCCGGCTGCACGCCAGCATGCCGGACGAACTGCGCGCGCGGCTGGCTCCGGAACTGGCCACCGCGGCGCTCGCGTACGGGGACACCGACGGCGGGGCGCGCACCCTCGCGCGCAGGCGGGCAGCCTTCGTCCGGGTACACGGGGCGGGGCGGACCGGTGCGTGCGTGGCGACGTTTCTCGCGGCCTCCGGCGTCGGGCGGGTCGCGTGCGCCGATCCCGAGCCTGCGGAGCCCGCCGACCTGGCGCCTGCCGGGCTGATCCGGGACGACCTCGGCGAGCCGAGGCAGGCCGGCGCCGCCCGCGCGGTGCAGCGCGCGGCACCCGACGTGCGGACCAGCGACGACGGCGCCGTGCCGGACCTCGTCGTGCTCACCGGGCCGACGCTGCCCGACCTGATCGGCGCGCTGCTGCGGGACCGGGTGCCGCACCTGGCGCTGCGCACCGGCGAGGCGATCGGCGTGGTGGGGCCGCTGGTGCTGCCGGGGCGTTCGGCCTGCCTGCGGTGTGTCGACCTGCGCAAGGCGTCGGGCGACCCGGCGTGGCCGAAGGTGCTCGCGCAGGCCACCTTCGGCCGGGTCAGGCCGGAGGCTTGCGACACCGTGCTTGCCGCGATGACGGCCACGGTCGCGTCCGCGCAGGTCCTCGCGTACATCGACCGTCCCGGCAGGGCCCCGGCCGGGGCGAACGGGACGCTCGAGATCGTCCTGCCCGACTGGCGGTGGCGGCGCCGGACCTGGCCGCCGCACGCGGCCTGCTTCTGCGGCGCCGCCGCGCGCACTGTCGGCGTCCGCTGACTGCGTCGCGTCGCGGTGGGCGTGCAAGATTCGAGACACTCCCGCGACCTCGGCCTAGGCCGAGGTCCGCGAGCTGAGGGAGCGGGCGTCCGCCGGGCCGGTTAGCTGGGCCGATGGTGCCACGCGTTGCTGCCGGGCGTTGGTGACGACAGCGTCGGCGAGGATTCCGCGTGCGGCGTTACATGCGGGACAATGGTCGGTGTGAGCGATGTGCCGAGCAACCCGGTGACGCGGGCAGCGAAGATCGTGGGGTTGCCGATCGGGCTGGCCGGGCGGACCGCGCTCGGGGTCGGGAAGCGGATCGGCGGGCGGCCGGCCGAGATCGTCGCGGAGGAGATACAGCGGCGCACGGCCGACCAGATCTTCCGGGTGCTCGGCGAACTCAAGGGCGGCGCCATGAAGCTGGGCCAGGCGCTGTCGATCTTCGAGGCGGCGCTGCCGCCGGAGATCGCCGAGCCGTACCGGGCCACGCTGACCAGGCTGCAGGAATCCGCGCCGCCGCTGCCCGCCCGCAGCGTGCACCAGGTGCTGGCCAAGGACCTCGGCGAGGACTGGCGGGACAACTTCGCCGAATTCAACGACACGCCGGCCGCGGCGGCGTCCATCGGGCAGGTGCACCAGGCGGTCTGGCGGGACGGCCGGCGGGTCGCGGTGAAGATCCAGTACCCGGGGGCGGGACGGGCGCTGATCAGCGACTTCAACCAGCTGAGCCGGGCCGGGCGGCTGTTCGGCATGCTGATGCCAGGGCTGGACGTCAAGCCGCTGCTCGATGAGCTCAAGGACAGGGTCACCGAGGAACTCGACTACGGGCTCGAGGCCGCATCCCAGCACGCCTTTGCGCAGGCGTACGCGGGCGACCCGGACATCTACGTGCCCGACGTGGTCACGGGGACCGGTCACGTGCTGGTCAGCGAGTGGATGGACGGCACACCGCTGTCGCGGATCATCAGCGACGGCAGCAAGGAGCAGCGCGACCGGGCAGGCATCCTGCTGGTCAGGTTCCTGTTCTCGGGCCCGGCACGGGCCGGGCTGCTGCACGCCGATCCGCATCCGGGTAACTTCCGGCTGCTTGATGACGGCAGGCTGGGCGTGCTGGACTTCGGCGCCGTCGACCGGCTGCCGGACGGGCTGCCGCCGTTCTTCGGGCGGCTGCTGCGGATCATGCACGAGGACACCACGGACATCGAGGAAGTGGAGCGCGAACTGCGCGCGCACGGGTTCCTGCGGCCCGGCATCAGCGTGGACCTCGACGCGCTGCACGCCTTCCTGGCGCCGATGGCCGAGCCGTCCAAGGTGGACTCGTTCAAGTTCAGCCGCGAATGGCTGCGCGGCGAGGCAACCCGGGTGACCGACCTGCGGGCCAGCAACATCACCCGAAAGTTCAACCTGCCGCCGTCCTACGTGCTCATCCACCGCGTGTCCACGGCCGGCATCGGCGTGCTGTGTCAGCTCGAGTGCGAGGGTGAGTTCAGGGCCGAGGTGCTCAGGTGGATACCCGGTTACCTCGACGGCCCGCGGGACGGCTGATGCTGGCGGTACGGTGGCACGCCCGGGGGACGTGCGGGTCGAGGAGGTGGCGGCGGCGGTGACGGGCGGCCTGGCCCTGCTCAAGGATGAACCGGAGACACGTGAAGATCCTGGTCAGGTCCGGCGAGGCCGGATGAGCGCGGGCAGCGGCGGGCAGCGGGAGCGGGCGGCGGGCGGCGGCGCGCCGCGGGACCGGGCGGCGGGCAGCGGCGGCGGGCCGCGGGAGCGGACGGCGGGCCGGCTGTACGCCGCGGTCGTCTCGGACATCCTGGATGACCTCGGGCACCGTGATCACGTGCTGGACCCGGCCATCCGCCCGCTCGGGACCGGCGAGGTGATCGCCGGGGCGGCCAACCCGTTCCTGGTCGCCGAGGTCGACGAGATCCCGGCCGAACCGTACACCGGCGAGATCGCCGCGCTCGACGACATCAGGCCGGGCGAGGTGATCCTGGTCGCCGCGGGCGGCTCGGCGCGCGCTGCAGGCGATTGCACTGGTGCAGGCGATGTAATCGGGGTCGGTGTCGGGACGCCGCAGATGAAGTTCGCGTATGGGACCGGGGGGAGGTTCGGGGGCGGGGGCACCCTGAAGCAGTGCGACTCGAGCCACCGGACCCGCGGGTCCGGGCCCTCCGGTGACACGGGCAGGATGAACAGCCGCACGTAGCCGCGGCTGATGTCGGCCTGCAGGGTGGCCAGCGTCGGGGCAGGCACGTTGCCGAGGTAGCCGCCGATCGGCAGCACCTCCCTGCCGCTGTACAGGATGTAGGCCTGCGCGGTGCCGGACGTGTCGGTGGCGAAAAAGGCGTCACCGGGTGGGGTGTTGGCATCTAGCCGCTGGATTGCCATGGTGAGGGTGGGCGCGTTGGTGGCCAGGAGGTGGCTGATGCGGGCGGTCCTCGACGATTCGAACGGGGTGTCAAACGGGCCTAGCCCTCGGATGACGCAGCTCACGGACGCCGCCGCGGGCAGCAGGAGCACGGCGGCGGCGGCGGACGCGATCGCGGCCGGGCGCCTGGCTGTACCCATCTCCGGGCCCGGCGCGGACAGCAGCAGCCAGGCGGCAGCGCCCACCGCGACGACGAGTGCCACCACCGTTAGGACGACCGGGCCGGATACCGTCCCTGACATGAGATAGGCGCCGTAGCCGGCGCAGCCGAGCACCGTCGCGGCGACGATCTGGCGCACCCTGGCCGGCCAGGGGCCGGGTCCGGACGCGGCGATGCCGGCGCCGCACAGCGCGGCCACCGCGGGGACGAGCGCCGCGACGTAGTACGCGTTCAGGTACGTGCCCACGCTGAAGAAGGCCGCGAGGACCAGCCACCAGCCACCCCACAGCACGACGGCGGCGCGCAGCGGGTCGCGCCTGCCCCGGCGGCGCCGGGAGATGAGCACGCCCAGCGCGCCGACGACGGCCGCCGGAAGCAGCCAGCCGCTGTCGGCAGCGAACGGGCCGGCCAGCAGCCGGTGCCAGCTCGCCCTGATGCCCAGGGTCTCGGCGGTCAGCAACTGCCCGCTCTTCACGGACGCGGTCACGAGCGGCGACTGCGGTCCGGCGACACGTGTCCAGTCCCCGGTGAGCCTGCCCAGGCCGTTGTAGTCGAAGACCTGCGTGTACACCGAGTCGTTCGCGCTGCCGTCCACGTACGGCCGGTCATGGGACGGGACCAGCGAGACCGCCGTCATCCAGGACAGCGAGACCACCGCGGTGACCAGCCCGGCCAGCGCGACGTGCGCGCACCGGGTGCGCAGCCGCGCCGCGGGCGCGGCGAGCAGGTAGGCGGCGGCCAGCGCGGGCAGCGCCAGCCAGGCCTGGATCATCTTCGCCTGGAACGCCAGGCCGACCCAGAGGCCGGCCAGCAGCAGCTGCCGCAGCGACCCGGACAGCAGCGCGGCGGACGTGGCGTCCGCGGCGAGCACGAGCAGCAGGATCAGCAGCGAGTCCGATACGTTGCCGCGGCCCAGCAGCACGGTGACGGGCGTGACGGCGAGGACGGCCGCGGCGGTCAGGCCGGCCGCGGGCCCGGCCAGCCGGCGGACCGCCCGGTACAGCACCAGCACGGTGAGCACGCCCTCGACCACCTGCGGCAGGACCAGCGCCCAGATGTGAAAGCCGAAGACCCGCAGCGACAGCGCCTGCACCCACAGCGCGCCCGGCAGCTTGTCGACGGTGACGGTGCCGGCCGGATCGAACGCGCCGAAGATGAAGTCGTGCCAGCTCTCGGACATGCTGCGGGCCGCGGCGCCGTAGAACGACTCGACGCTGGCGCCGGCCATTCCCCAGGCGTACGCGATCGCCGCGAGGGCAGCGATGGCCAGCAGCGTCGGCCGAGCCCAGGCGGGCTGGTCCCCTGGCGAGCGCCACGGGGTCACCAACCTACGCCAGCGAGGTCCTCCTGACGCAGGCGCTGGCGCTGGCGCTGTCTCCGGGATAACCGCCATTCCCGCCGCCCCTCTGGCTGGGTATCGCGGGAAGCGCAGATGGTGTCCGCGGCTCGATGTTACAGCGTGCCGGCCTGGTCCGCGTGGGCGCCTATCGGGAGCACCACCCGGCGGAGTAACGGGCCTGGCCGAGATACCACGGCCCGTTCTGGATAAAGAGGGTTTTGATCTTTTCGGAGCGCCGCGGGAATTGGCGAAGGTGTCAGCGGGACTGCCAGACCGGGGGGCGTTTCTCCGCGAAGGCGCGGGCGCCTTCCCTGGCGTCCTCGGAGCCGAAGACGGGACCGGTCAGGGCGGCTGCCTCGTCCCAGCCCTCGGCGGTGGTCCAGTCGCGGCCGCGGTGGGCGACCTGCTTGGTGGCGGCCAGGGCCAGCGGGGCGTTGGCCGCGATGCGGGTGGCCAGGTCGACCGCGGCGGTCAGCGCCTGGCCGTCCTCGACGACGTGGTTGACCAGGCCGATCTCGGCGGCCCTCGGGGCGGCGACCGGGTCGCCGGTGAGCAGCAGCTCGAGGGCCAGGGCGCGCGGGATCCGCTGGGCCAGCAGCAGCGCCCCGCCGGCGGCGGCCACCAGGCCGCGGGTGACCTCGGGGACGCCGAGCCTCGCCGAACTGCCCGCGACCACCAGGTCGCAGGCGAGCAGCAGCTCGAAGCCGCCGGCCAGCGCCCAGCCCTCAGCGGCGCCGATCAGCGGCTTGCGCGGCGGGGTCTGGGTGATGCCGCACAGGCCACGGCCGGGAAAGGAGGGCGTCTCTCCGGCCAGGAACGCCTTCAGGTCCATCCCCGCGGAGAACGTGCCGCCGGCCCCGGTCAGCACGCCGACGCTCAGCCCGGGATCCGCGTCCAGTTCGTCGGCGGCGTCACGGATGCCGGCTGCGACGGCGCCGTTCAGGGCGTTGCGGGCCTGCGGGCGGTT
Source organism: Streptosporangiaceae bacterium (assembly GCA_050698735.1). GTDB lineage: Bacteria > Actinomycetota > Actinomycetes > Streptosporangiales > Streptosporangiaceae > Palsa-504. Next base: position 7,384 of record JBOHCG010000346.1, read on the forward strand.
GATCGTGATGACCTGCACCGCGCCACGCCGCTCGACCAGGACCTCGTCGCCCATCACGCCTCCCGGGAAGTACCCCTCATGTGTTACATTTTCGAAAGATTAATCACAAATAGTAACACCCGGGGGTGGGGACGACTGGAGTCGATCGGGACGGTGCTGCGCTCGGGCCGGAAGCGGTGAGCCGATGCTTGTCGACGTCTCGGTGGCCCGCAGCTTCGCCGTCATCGGCTGGACCCGGCAGCTGGTCCAGGTCGCCGACGGGACCGTCCTGGTGGCCGACGGGGTGCACGGCCGGCATCCCGGCGACGTCAGCGAGTTGCGGCGCATCCGGGGCGCGCTGCGACAGCAGGCCGAGCAGGCGGAGTTCGGGTCCGGCCTGGCCCGCCGGGCGTTCGCGGCCGTGCGCGGGCTGGATGAGCTGCTCGCCCTCGCCTCGCCGGAGCTGACCGTGCTGACGCTGAACGCCGAGGAGCTCGGGCTCGCGGTCAGGCTGCGGTCGCTGCTGCCCGAGGATCGCAGCTGGCGGCGGACGCTCGGCGCCAGGTCCCGGCGGCTTGGCGCCGGGGAGGCGGCCTCGGTGGCGATCGCGATGGGGCGTTCGGTCACCTTCGCGAGCGACGACGAGGACGCGCTCGCCGTGTGGAAGGGGCTGACCGGCGCGCCCGGGCGGCGGACCAGGCACCTGCTGTGGCAGCTCGTCGCCGACGGGATCGTCACCGAGTCCGACGCGCGGGAGGCCTACCACCTGCTGCAGGCCGATGACCTGCACGCCATCGGCGGGCCGCCGTGGTGGCACGGCGCCGCAATTTGAAAGATCAATTATTCAGAACGGGCCGTGGTGCGCGCCCCGCGCAAGCGCTGCGGCTGCGGGGCTTGGCGTGGCCGGGGTGGCGCCGCCGGGGGCGCCTGGCGCCGGCCGCATGGGGTGCGT